>NZ_JBIWKI010000003.1:0-352257 GCF_044765565.1 Streptomyces sp. NPDC102437
ACCGGCTCGGACTCTGGAGCAACTGCGAGCCCGCCTGTCGCCCGTCCCAGGCCCTTTCGAAGAGGAGACCTGACAGTTATTCATTTACAGGCCCCCAGGGTGCCGGAGTACTGCCTGGCCACCCCGGGCGAGGACACACCGTCAAGGCAGCACCGGGATGCCACCCCGACGGTCACTTCGTGGCGCAAATGACCTCGACGAGGTGGCCCACTTGCTCCTCCGGTAGGCGACGTGCGAGGTCCGCCTCACTGATCATGCCGACCAGGCGATGGTTCTCAATGACCGGCAGCCGCCGGATCTTGTGCTCCTGCATGGCCCGCAGAACGTCATCCGAGTCGGCCCCAGCGTCAATGGTGATCGGTTTACCCTGCTCCAGCATGCCTGCGGTCATGCTCTTCGGGTCTTTACCCTTGGCGAGACACTTCACCACGATGTCGCGGTCGGTAACAATGCCGTGGAGCCTGTCGTCCGGCCCGCATACCGGGAGCGCTCCGACGTCCAGCTCGCTCATCCGGCGCGCCGCGACGTCCAGCGTCTCGTTCTCCTGGATGCAGGTTGCATCGGCGTGCATGATCTCCCGTGCAATGGTCATGGCCGTCTCCTTCGAGCCTGATGATCCACGCGGCAGAGCCCGCAGGTCCGGCCACGCCCCGAATCCTTCCTCCCTGAAACCAGTGTGGGTTCTTCGTATCCCCGACGCATGCTGGCCCCCAGAGTCGCCGCGCCTGGCCTGACCGCGTTCGGGACGGGATCTCGGTATCGGATGGTGATCCCTCTTGGTGTTCTCCGGGGCCATGGCGTCGACGGTTGCTGCTGCCCTCGCCGGCTACTGCGAGCTGGAGGCAAGTCCGGTCAGCCACATAGGGCTGCAGCCGTGATCGAGGACGTCGAAGTCGTAGGTGGTCAAGAGTCCGACGACACGCCGATGCTTGTCCAGAACGGGCAGGGTGCACACGCCGAACCTGCGAAGCGCGCGCCCCTCTTCTCGCGTCGCATGTGGTCCCCGCACCGCCAGCCTTCAAGGGCCCGGTCGCGGTGTGTGACAGCGCTCTGTTCACCGCTGCTCACGCAACAGCGTGAGGCGGCGCTTGTACTCCTCCTCGTCGATTTCCCCCCGGTCGAACCGTTCCGCAAGCAGGTCTTCGGCTCGCCGGCTTCCCCATGCCGGCTCACCGGAGGACGAACCCGGCTGGCGACCGCGGTGGGTATTGGTGAGGTAGTGAGTGAGGGCAACGATCCCGACGATCAGCAACGACCAGAACACCACCATGATCACGGTCATGAATAGCCATCCGCTCCAGGCCCAGCGTCCGTCGTACCACATCATGCCGATCACCTTCTTCGGGACGGCCGGCCCTTCAAATTCCACAGCGGCGCTGCATGACGCCGACAAGGAAGGGAAACGTGGGCCCTTTCAGGGGGCTGAACGGTCCGTGTGATCTGTACGCGGTCGGTCACTCACAAGTCCGCTCAAGGCGGTGGCCCTCGCGTGCCTCGGCGCTCTGTGGAGCACGACACATCGAAGGAACAACGGTGCGGGAGTCACCCTTCCACACTGCTGTCGCCCCTTGCGCCAGCTCCAAGGCGTGGAGGACGGCGGCAGGGATTGACGGGTGTGCAGTGTTCCCGGAAAGGACGTACCGAGGGCACTGCCGTCGGGCTTGTGGTCGGACGACAGCGGACGATGGCTCACTTGCCAGCGGGCGAACCCGGTACGTCGTCGATCCGGAACGTCAGGTGCTCGGTGACGGACACCACTCCGTCAACGCTCCGGCAGAGCCGTTCGATGACCGGAATCAAGCTCTTGAACTCGACGGCACCTGTCAGGGCCACCTCGCCCTGCCGGACCTCGACCATCACCTCCGAGGGTCCGAGGTCCATCTTCCGCTGCAGCGGATCCCGGTTGGTCTCCTCGCGGATGGCTTCATCTCGGCGCAGGAAAATCCGCAGCAGGTCTCTGCGGCTGACAATGCCCAGCAGCTTGTCCGTGTCGTCCACAACAGGCAGACGCTTCACATCCTGCACTTCCATGAGGCGGGCCGCCTCGACCACGGTCCACTCCGGCCGAGCACACACCGCGGGCGCCGACATCAGTTCCTCGGCCCTGGCCTCCTCGGCCTTGGCCCGCTCCCACTCCTCCAGGCATGGAATCGGGGTCCGGCCGGTCGGGTCGGCGATGTCTGCGGACTTGCGCAGCAGATCGGCCTCGGACAGGACGCCCATGGGCCGGTCCAGCTCGTCCACCACGGGCACCGCGGCGACATCGTTCTCCTATGTGGTGCACGGAGAGGAGGCGTCGTCCAACGCCCTGCCGGACCGGATCGACCGTGAGCTGGGCTGGACAGCGGTCGTACCCAGACCTGGAGAGGCCGGGTCCACTGAGCGGCGCCACGAGGCTGTCGCGCGCGGCTCGTTCTCCGCGGTGCCAGGCTGTGAATGAAGGACGGGAGACACATCGGTGTACGCCACGGAGCCTCACTCGTCGCAGATCCGACGCCAGGGCCGCACCGGCCCCGTCCTCTCCTGTTCGCCACCATGGCTGCAACCAGCCACTCGCCCGCTCCATCGAGGAACCTGCCATGACCTCCACCCGGTACACCGTCGACGACGTCATGACGAAGACCGTCGTCACCGTCACACCCGACACGGAATTCAAGGCGATCGCCGACGCCATCAAGCGGTGGAAGGTCACCGCCGTGCCGGTCGTCGCAGACGGGGACCGCGTCGTCGGCATCGTCTCCGAAGCCGACCTGCTCCCGAAGGAGGAGTTCCACGACCACCCGCCCGGCATGATCGACCAGATGCGCCGGCTGGGCGACACCGCCAAGGCCGGCTCGATCCGGGCCGAGGAACTGATGTCGAGCCCCGCCGTTGTGATCGGGCCCGGCGCCTCCCTGCCGGAGGCCGCCCGGCTCATGGCCGGCCGGCGTGTCAAGCGCCTCCCGGTCGTCGATGCCGATGGCAGGCTCAAGGGCATTGTCAGCCGCGCCGATCTCCTCAAGATCTTCCTGCGCCCCGACGACGACCTCGCCGCCGAAATACGCCGCGAGGTCGTCGACCGACTGTTCCCCGACTCTCACCGGGACGTGAAGGTCGACGTCACCTGGGGGGTGGCCACGCTCACCGGCCATGTCCCCGACACCGCCCTCATTCCCGTCGCCGCCCGCCTCGCTCAATCCGTGGAGGGCGTCGTCCGCGTGGACTGCCGGCTCGAAGGCCCGGCACCGGCCTGAGGGCTGTCCGGACAGGCTGTGGTCCCAGGGAACAGAGGTATTCCTGCCGAGGAGCCGTCCGGGACCAAGACAGGGACGAACGGCCCATACGTATCGGGCGGCGAGCCGCTCCATGCTGAAGCCATCGCCCCTTCCCGCCCCCGGGAGCCCACGATGCTCACCGAAGCATTCGACGACACCGCGCTGGCCGGCCTCGTCGCCGATGCCACCGCCGCCCCGTCCATGCACAACGCCCAGCCCTGGCAGTTCCACTACGGACGTCGCAGCCACACCCTCACGCTCCGGGCGGACTTCGAGCGCGCGATGCCCGAGGCCGATCCCTCCACCCGCGCCCTTCACATCGGCTGCGGCGCGGCCCTGTTCAACCTGCGGGTCTCCGCCGCCCACCACAGCCTGGACACGGCCGTCTCACTGCTGCCCGCATCGTCGGACCCCGCAGTACTGGCCACCGTCCGCCTCGGCATCCACCCGGACGAGCTGCGGAAACCCGTCGATGAAGCCCTTGCCGTTCTCCACCCCGCGATCAAGGACCGGCACACAAGCCGCTTCCCGTTCGACGAACGGCCGGTCCCCGAGGACATCCGGGCACGCCTCGCCGACGCGGCCCGTACCGAGGGTGCGGACTTCGCGTTCCTGACCCCGATCCACCTGGAGACCGTGCTCGGACTGATCCGGGACGCCGAGGGGTACGACCGCGGAGACCTCGCGCGGGAGGCCGAGCAACAACGCTGGACGCGGAACACGACGAGCAAGGCTCCCGTGGACGGAATCCCCGACTACGCCTTTGGGCCCCGCGACGCCTCCGAACGAGCCACCACCCGCGATTTCGCCGGGACCCGGGTCATCCCCGGCCGGGTCCGTGTCCTGTTCGAGCATCGCCCTCAACTGGCCCTGCTGAGCACCTCGGGCGACCGCGTCATGGACTGGCTGCGCGCGGGCCAGGCCCTGGAACGCGTCCTGCTGACGGCCACGCTCCACCAGGTGTCCATGTCATTCGCGACCCAGCCCCTCGAATGGCCGGACCTGCGCTGGATCCTGCGCGACCCGGTCTTCGGCACGGGACACCCGCAGATGATCATTCGTCTGGGGTACGGGTCGCACGGGCCGCGCACCCCACGGCGTCCTATCGGCGATGTGCTGACCATCGAACCGTAGAAACCCTGACCGCATACACCGCAGCAGGCAGCCATCCGAGCAGGAAAGGCGGTAGGAGCCATGCAGCTCTCGATAGTCGTCGGAGTGGACGGATCAGAGGGCAGTCTCCGTGCCCTGGACTGGGCCGCTTCGGAAGCGGCGCGCTCACGGCTTCCCTTGCGCGTCGTCCACGCGTCGTTGTGGGAGCGCTACGAAGGCATGCGTCCCACCTTCGACACCGGGCGTCCAGCCGAGCAGATCCTCGCCGAGCATGTCGTCGCATCCGCGCAGGAACGGGTAGGCCGCCTCCACACGGAGGTGAAGGTGATCGCCGACGTACAGCCCGAGGAGCCGGTGAGCGCGCTGGTGCGCGAGAGCCATGAGGCAGCCCTGGTCGTTCTCGGCTCCCGTGGCCGCGGCCGGATCACCGGCATGCTCCTGGGGTCCGTGAGCCTCGCCGTAGCGGGCCGGTCCCACTGCCCGGTCGTCGTGATCCCGGCGGCCGCACTGGCCGCTCAGCCGAAACCTGGCCGCGTCGTCGTCGGAATCGGCGACGCCGCAGGACCATCAGCAGCCGCCCGCTTCGCACTCGCCCAGGCGGCGTCGCGCCACGGCGAGCTGATCGCCGTACGCGCCTGGCGCTGCCCTGCCCACGAATCCGCGGATCATCCGCTCCTCGCCGGTTCCCCGGCCTCCGCACACCGTCAGCGGGCCGAGGAACACCTCGAGGACGTCCTGGCCGTCCTCGAACGGACCGGATCCGAAGCCGATGTCCACCGGTCGGTGGTGCAGGGTCCCGTGCACCAGGTACTCATCGAGGAGGCCGAGGGAGCGGAGCTCCTGGTCGTCGGCGCGCGTCGTGCCGGTGAACACCGTGGTCACCACCTCGGTGCGGTGAACCACGCGGTGCTGCACTACGCCTCCTGTCCCGTCGCAGTCGTCCCGGACACCCGCTGAACACCTGAGCTCTGCACCGGTCATCAAGGGGGCTGAGGGGGGTCGCGTAATCAGGCCGGTCGGCCTACGCACCATATGCCCTAAGTGGCGCACGATGAAGGGGCCGGGGACGGCGGCACCGCGGTCGGCCCGACGGCCGGACCGGATACCCACGAGGGACGTGTGGCGGATGACGCTTCGCCGCCTGGCCGGGCGACCCCGCGCAAGCACGCATATCGTTCGGTACGGGACCGGTCGACCCTGGTGTGTTCCGCTTGTTCGAACTCACGGGGGCGAAGCGGGGCCGCGCACCTCTTGAAGCCGAGGCCACCATGAGCGACGACACGGGGTTCTCGGCGCAGAGGCCGATCCGCGTGTTCCTGCTGGACGACCACGAGGTGGTCAGGCGCGGCGTCCAGGATCTGCTCGACGCGGAACCCGACATCGAAGTCGTCGGCGACGCCGGCACAGCCGATCACGCGCTGGCCCGCGGTCCGGCGCTCCGCCCCGACGTCGCGATTCTCGATGTGCGGCTGCCGGACGGCGACGGGATCACGGTCTGCCGTGAGCTGCGCTCTCGGATGCCGGAACTGGCCTGCCTGATGCTCACCTCGTTCGACGACGACGCACTGCTCGACGCCATCATGGCCGGCGCGGCCGGCTACGTACTGAAGGAGATCAAGGGCTCGGACCTCGTCACCGCCGTCCGCACACTGGCTTCCGGGCGCTCGACCCTCGATCCGTCCACGACGGCACGGCTGATGAACAGCCTGCGCGAGGAGCAGCCCGGTTCCGGCTCCGAGGAGGACGACGCGCTGTCAGGGCTGCCCCCAAGGGAGAAGGATGTCCTCGCGCTGATCGGCTAAGGGCCGACCAACAGCCAGATCAGCAAGCGCCTCTATCTGTCGGAGAAGACGGTCAGGAACCACATCTCCCGTCTGCTCGCGACGCTCGGTGTCGAACGCCGTATCCAGGACGCGGTGATCGCCGCACACACCTCGGAAGCTTCCCCGCCGGGTGCCGAGCCCCATCAAATCTGACCGTACGGCTCCTCGTAGCGACCCGCGCGGCATCAGGTCAGCCGCAGCGGCACCCGCCAGCTCAGCTTGGTTCCGCCCTGTGCGGACTGCCCCACATTCATCTCGCCGCCGAGTTTCTCGGCGCGCCGTGCGAGGTTGTCGAGCCCGCTGCGGGAATCGCACTGCCTGGGCATGCCCACACCGTTGTCGGAGACGATCAGGTTCACCTCGCCTTCTCCCACCACCAGCGAGATGTCCACCGCCGTGGCCCGCGCATGGCGGGCTACGTTGCTCAGCGCCTCGCCGAGCACCGCGATCACCTGCTCAGCGGTCTCGGCCGCTACATCCGTGTCGATCAGCCCTCCCATCCGCAGCGACGGCTGGAAGCCCAGGGTCCGGGTGGCCTGCTCGACCGTGGCCGCTGTCCGGGCTCGCAACCCCTGGCCGGCCCGACCCGGGCCACCGGCACGGAGTCCGAAGATAGTGGACCGGATGATCTTGATCGTCTCGTCCAGATCGTCCACCGCGCGCAGCAGCCGCTCGCTCGCCTGTGGCTGCTGCACGAGCCGAACCACGCTCTGCAGCGTCATCCCGGTGGCGAAGAGCCGTTGAATAGCCAGGTCGTGCAGATCCCTGGCGATACGGTCGCGCTCCTCCAGCAGGGCGATCTGCTCGGCGGACTCGCGCCGTTCGGTGAGTTCCAACGCCAGTGCCGCCTGTCCGGCGAACGCCAGCAGAGGGGCGGTCTCCGCATCGGTGAAGGCGGGATGCTCCCGTACCCGGGCCAGCAGCAGCACTCCACGGGTCCGCTCCCCCGTGACCATCGGCACCGCGACCGCTGGGCCGAGTCCCATCCACCTCGGCGGGCCCTCGGTGATCCTCGGATCATGTGCGATATCGAGGCTGGTGATCGGCTCCCCCGCGTCCAGGGCGGCACCGGCGAAAGATCCCGCTCGCGGCAGGACCAGACCGCGATGCGTCTCGGCATCCACCCCGGACGCCTGTGCCACCCGGAGGAACTTCCCTTCCACGGGCAGTGCCAGCACACCGAGATCCGCGGCAAGGATGCGTGAGGAGTGATCAACGATCATCTGCTGGACGCGTGCCTCGTCCGCCCCGCTCAGCAGAGCCGCGACGATCTCGCTGTTGGCTTCCTGCCAGCGCTGGCGATCGCGCGTCTCCGCATACAGATGGGCGTTCTCGATGGCCACGCCCGCCGCCACCGCGAGCGTCGACAGCGCGGTTTCGTCCTCGGTGTCGAAGACTCTGCCTCCCCGCTTCTGTGTCAGGTACAGATTTCCGAACACCTTCTCGCGAACCCGGACGGGAACCCCCAGGAACGAGTGCATCGGGGGGTGGTTCGGCGGAAACCCGTAGGACGAAGGATGCTCGGACAGCTCCACCAGACGCAACGGCTCGGGGTGGCGGATCAGCTCGCCCAGGATGCCGTGTCCCTCTGGCAGCGGGCCGATGGCCTCGCGCTGCTCCGCCGTGATGCCCACCGGCAGGAACTGCGCGAGCCGGGTTCCCTCACCGACCACTCCCAGGGCCCCGTACTCGGCATCGACCACGACGACCGCAGCCTCGACGATCCGACGCAGCACCTGGGGCAGATCGAGCTCTCTGCCCACCGACATGACGGCGTCCAGCAGCAGCGCCGCCTCGACCGGGCCCCGCATCACGGCGTCGAGCCGTTCCTGGAGATCGCCCGGCAGCGTTCCCAGCCAGCGGCGTGCCTCTCCGCAGTGGCCGGATCCCTTGTCGCCGTTGTCGCTGTTGTCGCTGTTGTCGCCCACGGTGCCTCCGTCATGACCTGCATAGTGCGGCGGGGTCACCTCTTCACGGTAGTAGCCTCACGGTGAGAAGCATCCGCTGAGCAGCGACCGGCTCAGCGAAGCGTCAAGGACGTCACACCGGGTCCCGCCACCCCGCTTGTGCACACGCCGCGATCACGACCCGGAGCCCGGAGGTGCGAGGAGCGGCTGCACGGCCCCGGTGACAGAGCCGTTCGTCCCCTGCCACAGGCCCGCCCCGCCAGGGTGTGATGGACAGGGACAGAACCGCAGGCAACGATGCCCGACGGACAGAGGTACGTCATGAATCGCTCTGCCTTCGTCACACGGCTGCGCTCGCCGGCCGGAGCGGTCACCTCACGGCTGGAGCCCGCGCTACTGACCGTCACGGCAGCGGCCCTCACCGCAGGAGGTGCCGCCTGGCTCACCGGCGACGAGGGCCTCGCCGACCTGCTGTGGGGCCTGGGCACCCTGCTCGCGGTGCCACCGGCGGTGGGCTGGGTGGCCGCCGCGCTCCGCCACGGCCGGGCCGGCGTCGACCTGATCGCGGTCCTCGCTCTCGGTGGCACCCTTGTCGTCCATGAGTACCTGGCCGGGGTACTCATCGCGCTGATGCTGGCCACCGGGCGAACACTGGAAGCGGCAGCCCGGCGGCGTGCCTCGCACGACCTGACGGCACTGCTGGAGCATGCGCCTCGCTCGGCACGGCGCCGGACAGCGGCCGGGGTCTCCACGGTCCCACTGAGCGAAGTCGCCACGGGTGACTTGCTCGTCGTGGGGCCCGGCGAGGTCGTCCCGGTCGACGGGCGGGTGGAGGGCGCCGCGGCCGAGCTCGACGAATCCGTGCTCACGGGCGAGTCCCTGAGCGTCGCGCGGCCGGTGGGCGACATCGTCCGCAGTGGTGTGCTCAACGCCGGCGGCGCCTTCGAGCTGCGCGCCACGGCGACCGAGCAGGACAGCACATACGCCGCGATCGTGCGACTGGCCGAGCAGGCCGGGGCCGGGGCCGCGCCCGTGGTACGGCTGGCCGACCGCTACGCGGCCTGGTTCCTTCCGCTCACCCTGGCAGTGGCGGGAGCTGCATGGCTGCTCAGTGGCTCAGCGGTGAGGGCGGTCGCGGTGCTGGTGGTCGCGACCCCGTGTCCGCTGCTGCTGGCCGCACCGGTGGCCATCGTCTCCGGGCTCTCCCGCGCCTCGCGCCTGGGAGTGGTGATGCGCGACGGTGGCGCTCTGGAGAACCTGGGCCGGGCCCGTACCCTGCTGCTCGACAAGACCGGCACTCTCACCCGCGGGCGCCCTCGCGTCATCGATGTGCTCGCCGCACCCGGATGGCGGCCGGCGGAGGTACTGAGGCTGGCCGCTTCGCTGGACCAGTACTCACCCCATGTCCTGGCCGCGGCGATCGTCGACAGCGCGCACGAACGGAAGCTGGTCCTGTCCGTCCCGTCCGATGTCACCGAGCAGCCCGGCCGGGGTGCTTCGGGCACCGTGGAGGGCCAACGGCTCTCCGTCGGCCGTTTCGACATGTCCGATGCCCGCCCGCCCTGGGCCAGGGCAGCGGACAACCGTGCGCTTCTCGACGGCGCGACCGTGGCCTGGCTGGCCGTGGACGGTTGTCCGGTGGGTGCGGTGCTGCTCCGGGATCCCCTGCGCCATGACGCCGCACGGACCCTGCGTCATCTGAGGGCCGCCGGCATCGAGCGACTGCTGATGCTGACCGGGGACCGAGCGGAGCCGGCGCGTGAAGTGGGGGCCGTCCTAGGTCTGGACGATGTCCGCGCCGGGCTCGACCCGGTCGACAAGGTCGCCGTGGTCCGGGCCGAACGCGAACGCGCGGTCACCGTCATGGTGGGGGACGGCGTGAACGACGCCCCCGCGCTGGCCGCGGCTGACATCGGTGTGGCGATGGGTGCTCGCGGCTCGACCGCCTCGTCGGAGGCGGCCGACATCGTGCTGACCGCCGACCGGGTGGACCGGCTCGCCGACGCCGTCTTCGTCGCCGTACGAGCCACCCGGATTGCCGTGCAGAGTGCCGTGGCCGGAATGGCCATGTCCGTGGCGGCGATGGCCGCGGCCGCCTTCGGCCTGCTGCCGCCCGCCCCGGGGGCCCTGCTCCAGGAGGCCATCGACGTAGCGGTCATCCTGAACGCCCTGCGCGCGCTGTGCGTGGACCGCGCGGCGCGGCCGGCGCTGACGCCCGCGGCCGAGGAACTCATTCACCGCTTCGCGTCGGAACACGACGACCTCCAGGACGTGCTCGAAGCGGTGCGCGGTGCGGCGGACCATCTCTCGGACGGCCCCGGCCCGCGGGCCCTGACTGCCGTCGAAGAAGCGCATCGGCTGCTCACCGAGCGGCTGCTGCCCCACGAGTACGCCGAGGAGCACGAGCTCTACCCTGCGCTCGCGCCCACCCTGGGCGGGCCGGAGTCGACGGCCACCATGAGCCGCGCCCACACCGAGATCGAACGCCTCTCCCGCCGCATCGCGACCCACCTGCGGCTGGCCCACGCCGAGGGCGGCCTGTCCCCCGGCCAGCTCGACGATCTGCGCTGCTGCCTGTACGGGCTGCATACGGTCCTGCGCCTGCACTTCACGCAGGAGGAGGAGAACTACTTCTCGCTGGCCCAGTAAGCCGACCGGGGCCGCGCTCCCCCGCTCGCCGCGTCGCTGCCCGGGGCCTGCGGCCCTGGCGCGGAGCGCGGTGCTCAGGTTTCGGTCCCGCTTCCGCGCCGGCCACCGCCCGACCGGTGCGCCGTGGCAGTGGGCGGGCGAGCCGGCTGCCGGACGCCCAGTGCCCGGGCACGACGGCCCTCACCGAGGATGCAGCGGCGTACGCGCGGCCAGGGGTGGCTCGCATGGGCCGATGGGCCCTGGTCGGAACCGAGCGGCCCTTGGTGGCGGGACCTGCGAGCGCTCACGCTGTGAAACAGCGACACGAAGGGAGCCGGTGTGATGACTTCCACCACCATGACCACTGCTTTGCCCACCGAGCACCGCGACCGCCTGCTGCGCCTCGCCCGCGAAGTCTCCTTCGATGCCGGTACCCGGCTGTTCGAGGAGGGCCGGCGCGCCGACCACTTCTGGGTCATCCGCACCGGCACCATCGCCCTCGATCTGCATGTGCCGGGCCGTCGTTCCGCCGTCATCGAGTCGATCGGGCGCGGCGAACTGGTCGGCTGGTCCTGGCACTTCCCGCCCTTCACCTGGCACTTGGGCGCCGAGGCGATGAGCCCGGTACGGGCCTGGGAGTTCGACGCGGAGGCGGTCCGGGCGGTGTGTGCCGAGGATCCGGAGTTCGGCCGGGCGATCGCGGTCTGGGTCGGCCGGGTGGTCGCCCAGCGGCTGCACGCCTCCCGGGTCCGGCTGCTGGACCTCTACGCCCCTTACGGCAGTGGTGGTCTGACGTGACCGCCCGTTACTGGAGGGAGGACGGTATACGCATCGTGGTGACGCCCGCCGGGGCCGCACGCGCCCGTCCGTACACTCGGGTCTCCTCACGCACCGTCAGGTCCCGCTGGTGAGGAGGTTCTTCACCTCGGCGACATCCGCGATGCCTGCCACCTCCGCCACCAGCCGAGCCGCGTCGGCCGTCGGCATGTTCCCGGTCAACTCCACGATGCCCTCGTGCACGGCCGCCTCCACCGATTCCCGGCCGCCGGGCGGGCAGCACGACTCGATCCTGGCCATGACCTCCGCCCGGATTTCGGCATCGTCCCTGATGAGAGCCTGCAGTAGCGCGTCGCGTCGTACGACGCCGACCAGGCGGCCCCCGCGATCGGTGACCGGGAGCCTCTTCAGCCGGGACAGCGCAGCGAGCCAAGCGGCCTCGGCGACGGTCGCGTCGGGCAGCACCGTGATCGCGGGACTCGTCATGAGGTCGGCCGCTGTCTCGCCGATGGCCTTGCCGTGGATTCGCCGCTCGCGCAGCCTGCCGATGCGTCCGACCCGGTGGCCGGAGGCCTCGAAGGCGACCTTCGCCAGCAGATCGGACTCCGAGACGACGCCGACCACGTGATCCTCGTCGTCCACGACCGGAATCGCGCCGACCTGCTCGCGTGCCAACAGGCGGGCGATGTCGCGGTACGGCAGATCGTCGCGCAGAGAGGCGGCGGGTACGTCCATCACGTCCCGCACCGGAGGTGTCCCCGCCCCGGGTGGCGGGGACGGCTGCGGAGGCGACGGCGCCGAACGGGCTGTGCCGCCTGCCGGAGCCTGCTCCTCGGCGCGTGCGTGCCCGGCCGCGGCCGAGGCCACAGCTCCGAGATAGCGAATCAGCGCGCCCTGCCGTTCCGCCTCGCGGGGGCTCTCCGGCCGGGAAGGCAGGTCCCGCCGGGCCTCGGCCTGCGCGGAGTGGTTCTCGTGCCTGTTCACGGCGGCCTCCGGACTCCGTCGGGTTGCCTACCGTCCCAGTCTTCCGCTCCGGTTGGCCTTGCCAAGAGCCGAACGGCCCTGGTGGAACGGCGTGACGGCCCTATGCCGGTGCGGGGTGGAACGGGAACGGTGAGAATGAAGGAGCAGCCGATAGACGGGAGGCCGCCGATGAGTCTGCGGGACTTCCTGGAGCGGTTCCGTCCTGCGGGAACACCGGGACCGTCCGCCACCGGCGTGCCCGCCGACCGTACGGCCGAGCGTGTCGCGGAACTGGAGCCCACACTCACGCAGCTGATGGATGTGCAGCGGGAGGCGGCACGGATCCGGGCCTCGGCGGACGAGGCGGCCGAGGCCGTGCGGCGGGACGCCGCGCGGGAAGCGGCAGAGCTCGTCGCAGCCGCCCGGGCGCAGGCTCCTGAGATCCGTCGGCAGGCCGCGGAACCCGTCCGCCGGGACGCCCGGCGGGAAACGGACGCCCTTCGCGCCGCCGGGGACCGGGCTGCCGCGACTGTCCGGAGGCGGGCGAGGCAGCGCATACCTGATCTGGTGGACCACGCGGTGGCTGACGCGCTGCACCTGGCCTGCGGCCCGGACGAGGGCGAAGCGCCATGAGCTCGGGCTGGACCGCCGGGTCGGTGCGGGCCAAGGCCTTGGCCGGCCGGCACCCCGGCGTCGGCGGTGCGCGGGAGGTCGCCGCCTGCGACACGCTCGACGATGCCCTGCGGTGCCTGGCGGCGACGCCGTACGCGAGAGGTGCGCGGGCGGCGGTCGGCCTGCCCGAGGCCCAGCGGGCGGTGACCGCCACGCTGCTGTGGCATCTGCGGATGCTGGCCGGCTGGCTCCCCCAGGGCGGTGTTCGTCTGCTCGTTCCGCTGGCAGCGGGGTTCGAGATCGCCAATGTGGCCTCCCGGCTGGCCGCACCGGACGGTCGCCGCGTGGATACTTTGCAGCCGTACCGGCTCGGGGCCCTGGAGACCGCCTGGCGGGGTCTGGAACGTGCCGGAACACCCGCGGAACTGCGGGCGGCGCTCGCCGCCTCGCCCTGGGGTGATCCGGGCGATGACACGCCGTGGGCCCTGGTCACAGGGATGCGGATGGCGGCCGCGCGGCGCACCGCCATCGCCGTGGCGCCCGCGCACCGCTGGGCCCGGGGGCGGGCCGCCCTGCTGACGGCCCGTGAACGATTCGTGTACCGGCGCTCTCTTCCGGAGCCGGCGCGGCGTGACGCGGCACGGCTGCTCGGGGCGCGGGCGCCGGCGGCCGCCTCGTACCAGGAGTTCCGCGAGCGTCTTCCCGCTACGGCTGGCTGGGTCCTGGCGGAGGCCGACGAACCGGGGGCTCTGTGGAAGGCCGAAGCCCACTGGTGGCGGACGGTGCAGGGCGACGGTGCGGCAATGCTGCGCGACGGTCGCTGCGGGCCGCGGGTCGTCGTCGGCGCGGTCGCGGTGCTGTCCGTGGACGCCTGGCGGGTGCGGGCGGCGCTGGAGTCGGCGGCACGCGGCGGACGGCACCGGGAGGTCTTCGATGCCCTGGTCTGAGGCGATGGCACCGGTCCGGATGCGCCGTGTGGCAGTGATCGTCCCGGAGGCCGCCCTGCGAGGCTCGCTGGTGCGGATCGCCGAGGCCGGCTGCGTGGAGCTGGACCGTGCCGAGGAAGCCGCTCCGGGAGCGGCGGCGGTGCGGCTCCAGCGGATGCGGGGCGGTGCCACAAGGACCGCACCCGGGAGCGTCGCTTCGGCCGTCCTGGCCGTCGGCGCGCCCGATCTCGATCTGCTGGAAGAGCGGAACGATGCCGGGTTGCTGGCGGGCGAGGCTCAGCTGGAAGAGCTCATGTCAGGCGCTGTACGACGCGGAGAGGTGGCCGCGCTGGTCGGGTGGTGCCCAGCCGCCGAGGTGCGCCGCGTCGCGGACCGGCTGTCCGCCGCGGGCGGCACGCTGGTGCCGCTGCCGTCCCCGCGCGGCGCGGATCCGCCGACGCTGCTGCGGTCGGGCGGCTCCGCATCCTTCACGCCGCTCGTGACGACGTACGGCACACCGGCCTACGCCGACCTGGACCCCTCGTGGCCGACGGGGCTCGCCTACGTCGCGATGTTCGGGATGATGTTCGGTGACGTGGGCCACGGGGCCCTGCTGGTCCTCGGCGCGCTCGCGCTCCGCCTCGGACGGCCCCGCCGGCTCGCCGCGCTGCGTCAGCTGTGGTCGTTTCTGGCGGGCGCGGGGATCGCCGCCATGGTCGCGGGCGCAGCCTATGGAGAGTTCTTCGGTCCGACCGGGCTGCTGCCGGTCCTGTGGCTGAGCCCGTTGGACAGCCCTGCCCGGCTGCTCACCGCCGCCGTGGTCTTCGGAGCAGGGCTGCTCACGGTCGCGCACGCCGCCGGAGCGGTCAACCGAGTACGTGAGCAGGGCTGGGGAACAGCTCTGTACGCGGCGTCGGGCTGGGCCGGGCTGCTGTTCTACCTGGGGCTCGCGCTGGCCACGGCGGGCCTGCTCCTGCGTTGGCCGCCCGCAACCGTTGCCGGGGCGGCGCTCGGGGTGACCGGGCTGGCGCTGGTGGCCCTCGGACTGTTCCGGGCCACGGCCGGCGGCCCGGCCGGATGCGCCGAGACAGCTGTACGACTGTTCGACGTCGTCGTGCGCGCGGGCACCAACACTGTGTCGTTCGCCCGGCTTGCAGCCTTCGGTCTCACCCACGCGGCGCTCGCCGACCTGGTGTGGCGCGGCACCGTCGGCCTGGCCGGGCGCGGCGGCGCCGGAGTGGCCGGCGCCGTGATGCTGTTCGCCGTGGGTACGGCCCTCTCATTGGCTCTGGAGGCCCTGGTGGCAGGCGTGCAAGCCCTGCGGCTTGAGTACTACGAACTCTTCTCCCGCCTATTCGGGGCGGAGGGCCGACCGTTCTGCCCCTGGCACGTTCCGGTGGCGGAACCTGCCGATCGTGCTACGAAGGTGATCCCATGCTCACCTGGCTGATCGTCCTGCCTGTTCTGGCTGCGGTGCTCGGCGCTGCCCGGCTGCTGCGGCGACGCAGGGCGAGACACGCCTTCCGGTGGCTGCTGGCCACCAACCTGGCCCTGCTGGGCGGGGCCTGTGCCGTCCTGGCCACGGCTCTGACGGCCCCCGCGCAGGCTTCGGCCCAGGCCGCCGGATCCGGCGGAGGCAACGGGGCCGCCTTGATCGGGGCAGCCATAGCGGTGGCCGGTGCGTCGATCGGGTCTGCGATCGCCGTGGCCTATACGGGCGCGGCGGCGCTCGCCGCGCTGAGCGAACGTCCGGAGATGTTCGGCCGAGCGATGGTGATCGTCGGCCTGGCGGAGGGCATCGCCGTGTACGGCCTGGTGGTGGCGATCCTGCTGATCGGGAGAGCCTGAGATGGGCACCGTATCCGCCATCGGGGCACGGACCGGCGTGTGCGGCCTGGCGCTGGCAGGGGTCAACGTCGTCGTCGCGGAAGATTCGGACGCTGTCCGCCGCGCTTGGCGCGCACTTCCCGGCACGACCGGCCTCGTGATCCTCACGGCGGAGGCCGCCGAAACGCTGGGGGCCGAGGCGACGGCGCCCGATCCGTCCCGCCCGCTGACGGTGGTGACGCCCCGGTGACCGCTTCCGTGGACGCGCTGGACCCTGTACGCGCAGAACTGCTGCGTGCGGCTCGGGCCTCGGCCGACGCGGTCCGGGACCGTGCACGGGCCGACGCCGCCGAGACCCTGCGCGCCGCCCGCGCGATGGCCGAGGACCTGCTGGCGCACGCGCGGGACCTCGGCACGGCCGAGGGCATCGCGTGCGTGGAGCGGGAGCGGGTACGAGCAGTGCAGGATGCCTGGGCAGCGGAGCTCGTGGTCCGTGCGGAGGTGTACACGGAGCTGAGGTGTGCGGTCCGTGAGGGTGTGCGCCGGGCACTGATGGAAGGTGCTGTGCCGCAGGCCCGGCTCGCCGGGACGGCGCGGGCCCTGTTGGGAACGGAGGCACGGGTCACGGCCGCCGAAGGGGGCGGTGTGACGGCCGAGGCGTCCGGCCGCCGGGTCGATCTGTCGGCCGACGCCCTCGCCGACCGGGCCCTGAACCGGCTGGGTGCGCGGGCCGAGACGTTGTGGGAGCCGTAGTGACCGCCCCGGGAAGCCAGGGGGCGGAGCCGCGAGCCCCGGGAACCGGTCCGGCGCACCCGGCGCGCGACGATACGTTCAGCTCTCGGATCCTCCGGGTCGCCGGTCCACTAGTGGAGATCACCTGCCCGGCCACGGTCGCCATGCACGACACCGTCGTGCTCGGGGCCGACCGGGTGCCGGGCGAGGTGGTCGCCATCCGGGGCGACACGGCCACGGTCCAGGCGTACGAGTACACGGGTGGGCTAGCCCCGGGGCATCCGGCAGAGCCGGAGGGCAGGCCGCTGTCGGTGCGGATGGCGCCGGATCTGCTCGGCGGCGTGTTCGACGGTCTGCTGCGTCCCCTGGCCGGCGCCGGCGACTTCCTGACCAGCGGATCGGGCGGTGTGCCGGACCGGCGTTCCTGGCAGTTCACCCCGCGGGTCCGCGCGTGAGCGCGGGTCGCAGCCGGCGACGCGCTCGGGGAAATCGAAGCGATCGTACCTCTTCGGCTGCTGGCGCCGCCGGGCAGGTCGGGCGAGGTGACCCGGATGGTCCCGGCGGGCGAGCACTCCCCGGACGACGTGCTCGCCGTCGTGGGCGGGCACGAGGTGCGGATGGCGCAGTCCTGGCCGGTGCGCAGGCCGCGGCCGGTCGCGGAGCGGTTGCCGGCGGACCGGCCGCTGCACACCGGTCAGCGAGCCGTCGACCTGCTCTTCCCAGTGGCGCTCGGCAGCACGGTCGCCGTGCCGGGCGGCTTCGGCACCGGCAAAACCATGTTGTTGCAGCAGATCGCCAAGTGGTGCGACGCCGACGTGATCGTCTATGTCGGCTGCGGTGAGCGCGGCAATGAGATGGCGGACGTCATCGAGGAGCTGGCGGAGCTGACCGACCCGCGTACGGGAGGTCTGCTGGCGGAGCGGACCGTGACGATCGCGAACACCTCCAACATGCCGATGATGGCCCGCGAGGCGAGCGTGCACACGGGCGCGACGGTCGCCGAGTACTTCCGCGACATGGGCCTGGACGTCGTCCTGATCGCCGACTCGACCTCCCGGTGGGCCGAGGCATTGCGGGAGTTCTCCTCCCGCATGGGTGAACTCCCCGCCGAAGAGGGCTATCCGGCGGGGCTCGCCTCACGACTGGCCGCGTTCTACGAGCGAGCCGCCGCGGTTCGGACCCCGGGCGGCGCAACCGGCTCCGTCACGGTGATCGGATCCGTTTCCCCACCGGGCGGCGACCGCGCGGAGCCGGTCACCGCCCACACCGAACGCTTCGTACGGTGCCTGTGGAGCCTGGACCGCGACCTCGCCTACGCCCGACACTACCCGGCCGTCTCCTGGGCCGACTCCTTCTCGCGGGACGTGCCCGTGCTGGCCGGCTCGCATGCCCGGTCCGGTGATCCTGGGTGGGCCGCACGACGCGGGCGGGCTGCGCGGCTGCTGGCCGAGTCGGACCGGCTGGCCGACCTGGTCGAACTGGTCGGCATCACGGCACTGCCGCCCCGGGAAAGGATCAGTGTGCTCGCCGGACGGCTGCTGCGCGAGGCCGTGATCCAGCAGAACGCACTGTCACCCATGGACGCCTACAGCGCCCCCGAGAAGACGGCTGCACTCGTGGAAGCCACGCTCACGGTGATCGACCGCTGCCTGGAACTGGTCAGCTCCGGTGCTCCGGCGGACGCGGTCGAGGCGGTGGACTTCACCCCGCTCCTGCGTGCCCGCGAGACCGCGGGTCCTCTTGAGACCGCTCCGGTGACGGAGGCACGGGACATCGTGCTGGCCCGGCTCAAGGAGCTGGCGTGAGCGGCATCGTGGACATCGAGTACACGGCCGTGCGGGAACTGCGCGGGCCGCTCGTGATCGTCGAAGGCGTGAGCGGGGTGGGCTGGGACGAGTTCGCCACGATCACGCTCGATTCCGGTGAACGACGGCACGGGCTCGTCCTCGAAGTGAACGGTGACCTCGCGGTGGTGCAGGTGCTGGAGGACACGGCCGGCATGGACAGGGCGGCTACACGTATCGCCTTCGCGGGGACGCCGCTGCGGATCCCGGTCGGCTCCGGATGGCTGGGGCGGGTGTGCAACGGCCGGGGTGAACCGGCCGACGGCGGGCCGCCGGTGCTGGGCGGCACGGACGCCCCGGTCGGTGGCGTGCCGATCAACCCCGTCCGCCGGGAACCGCCGAACGAGCCGGTGCTGACCGGCGTGGGCGCCGTGGACGTCCTCACCACACTGGTGCGGGGCCAGAAGCTGCCGGTGTTCTCCGCGGCGGGTCTGCCTCATCTGGAGTTGGCGGTGCAGATCGCGGCCCAGGCGACGTGCGGCGGTGAGCCGTTCGCCGTCGTCTTCGCCGGAATGGGGCTCACGCATGCCGACGCGGCCTTCGTCCGTGCCGGTCTGGCCGCCCGTTCCGCCGCACGAGAGCTGGCCCTCCTCGTCAACACGGCCGACGATCCCGTGATCGAACGGCTGCTGACCCCGCGTCTCGCGCTGACCGTCGCCGAGCACCTCGCGTTCGCGCAGGGCCGGCACGTGCTGGTGGTCATGACCGATATGACGGCCTACTCGGAGGTGTTGCGCGAGGTGTCCGCCGCACGGGGCGAGATCCCGGCCCGGCGGGCCTATCCCGGCTACCTCTACAGCGACCTCGCGTCACTGTACGAACGCTGCGGAAGCATCAAGGGCCGCCCGGGGTCGGTGACCGTACTGCCGGTGCTCACCATGCCCGCGGGCGACATCACCCACCCCGTGCCCGACCTCACGGGCTACATCACGGAGGGTCAGGTCGTGCTCTCCCCCGATGTCCACTCCGCCGGTACATATCCCCCGGTCGACCCGCTGGCCTCGCTGTCGCGGCTGATGCGCAAGGGGGCGGGACCGGGGCGTACCCGCGCGGACCATCCGGCCGTCGCCGCGCAGTTGATCGCGGCGCTGGCCCGGTCCCGGCAGGTCCGGGAGCTCGCCGACCTGATCGGGCGGCCCGCGCTCAGCCCGACAGACCTGCGCTTCCTGGACCTGGACGACGCCTTCCGGGACAGGTTCCTGGCCCAGGGGACGGACGAGAACCGGTCGCTGGAGGAGTCCCTGGGCCGGGCCTGGGAAGTGCTGCTGACTCTGCCGCGCAGCCAGCTCGGCATGATCCCCGCTGACCTGTTCGACGCCCACGCCCCGCCGCGGGACGAGGAGCCGACATGAGCGGCCACGGGCGCCGGGTACCGGCAGGACGTGCTGGCCGGCTGCGCCTGCGCCGGAGCCTCGCCGGCGCGCTGCGCGGAGCGGACCTGCTGGAACGCAAGGCACGGCTTCTCGTGGACCGCGAGCGCGTGGAGCGGCGAGCGGCCGGGGAAGCGGGCCTGGTATGGCGGGATCGACTGGCCGAAGCCGATGCCTGGCTGGTGCGCGGGGTGATGCTCGGCGGCGAACGGGCGCTGGCCGAGGCCGTTCCTGCGGACCGGGCCCGCGCCGAGGTCCGGTGGGACGCGCTGATGGGTGTGCGCCATCCCGCAGCCGTGACCTGGACCGGCCCCGTCCGTTCACCGGCAGAGCCGACGCCCCCCAACACCGCGCTCGCACACGCCGAGACGGCCTACCGCGCCGCGGTCCGCGCCGCAGCGGACCACGCGGCCCACCAGGCAGCCGCCGATCTGCTCGCCGCCGAGGCCAAACGGACCCGGCAGCGGGTGCGCGCCCTGCGCCGTCACTGGATCCCTCGGCTCCAGAGCGAACTGACGGCGGTGAACATCGCGTTGGAGGAAGCCGAGCACGAGGAAGCGGTACGGCGCCGCTGGGCGGCCGGGCGAGAAGCCGGCTGACAGCCACCGAAGCGTGCCGACGGCGGGCCCGTGGCGGGGCCCGCCCCGCACAGCCGACCGCTCAGGCGCCGTGCTTGATCTCCACGTGCTTGGCCGACGGCTTCTCGGCTCCCATGCCCACGCTGACCGTGAGCATGCCATCGGTGTAGTCCGCCGTGACATCGTCCTCGTCCGCGCCCGACGGCAGCGTCACGCTGCGGCTCATCACGCCGTAGCGGATCTCGCTGTGGTTCTTGTCCACTTCCCTCTCGGTGCGTTCGGCCTGGACGGTCAGCACACCGTCGCTGATGAAGACATCGATGTTCTCGGGAGATGTACCCGGAAGCTCTGCCCTCACCACGTAACGGCCGTTCTCCGTGTAGTCCTCGATACGCACTGTGTACAGCTCGCCCATGGTGGGCATCGCGAACCGGGCGGGCAGGTTCTCGAACCAGTCCGGGACGTCCGGGAACGGGAATCTCTGGCCGCGCTTCAGGGTGGTCATCGTGGCACCTCCTCGGTGTTCGGTCGCCGGTGCCGACACCCCCAGTCCAGCGCGGCCGGGTTCCGATTACTGAGGCCGATCGGCCCATGCCCGGGGTCCCTCCGGTCCCTTTCTCCCAGTCGGCCCGCCGTCAGACTGGTGGCCAAGGGACGATCACACGGCGGCGATCACCATGTCCGACGTCACGACCACCGATCTCTACGAAGTGACCATGGCCATGTCCTACCTCCAGGAGGACATGCGGGCTCCGGCCACGTTCGGTCTGTTCGTCCGCGATCTCCCGCCCGACCGGGGTTTCCTGGTCGCCGCGGGTCTGGAACCCGCGCTGGACTTCCTGGCGAGCTACCGCGTGGAGCGGGAGGACGTCGAGGCGTTCGCAGCCGTCCTGCACCGCCCGCAACGGAATCTCGAACCGCTCCTCGGCCTTGCCTTCGAGGGCGAGGTGCGTGCTGTGCCGGAAGGCTGTGCGGTGTTCGCCGGAGAACCGCTGCTGGAGGTGACCGCCCCTCTGCCGCAGGCCCAGCTCGTCGAAACGTATCTGCTGAACCAGCTCTGCCACCAGACGACAGTGGCGTCCAAGGCGGCGCGCAGCGTCCTGGCCGCGGGCGGAAGGTCCGTGGTGGACTTCTCGCTGCGCCGCGCCCACGGGCCATGGGCCGGACATCAGGCAGCCCGCCTCGGCGCCCTCGTGGGCTTCACCGGCACCAGCGACGTCGCTGCCGCCAACGCCCTCGGCATCCCGGCCTCGGGCACCATGGCCCACTCCTACATCGAGGCTTTCCCTGGCGAGGAAGAGGCGTTCCACGCCTTCGCGCGCGCTCATCCCGGCCCGGTCACCTTCCTCGTCGACACCTACGACACGGAGGAGGGCGTGCGTACAGCCGCACGGGTCCTGACCGATCTCCGGCGCGGCCCCGGCTGCGCGATCCGCTTGGACAGCGGTGACCTCGGCGCACTCGCCTGCCGGGCACGCACCGTTCTGGACGGCGCCGGACTGACCGATGTGCGGATCGTGGCCAGCGGCGGACTCGACGAGTACAGCGTGGACCGGCTGGTGCGCGCCGGTGCCCCGATCGACGTGTACGCCGTGGGCACACGTGTCGGCGTGGCCGCGGACGCCCCCTATCTGGACGCCGCGTACAAGCTCGTCGAGTACGACGGCCGCCCCGTGATGAAGCTGTCCTCGGCGAAAATCACAACCCCGGGCCGCAAGCAGGTCTTCCGCCGGGCCGGGCGGCCCGACCTCATAGCCCTCGATGGAGAGGACCCACCGGACTCCGCCCGGCCGCTGCTGCGCACGGTCATGCGGGGCGGTCGGCGAGCGGGGGCGCCGGACCGGTGGCAGGACGCCCGTGAACGATTCCGCGAGGACATCGCCGCGCTGCCCGCAACGGCCCGTCGGATCCATGATCCCGAACCGGTCACACCGATCCGGTCCCCGGCCCTGGAAAAGCTGACTGCCACGGTGCGAGCCGACATCATGGCCCGGCTGCGCCGGGCGCGTCGTGCCGCGCCATCGGGCACGGCAGCCTCCCGCGCGGGGCCCGGCCGGGGCCGTCCGGGCCCCGCGCGGACCGCGGCGTGCGGTGATCCGCATGAGCCGTGAACCCGCCCCACGGGGAACGGCCGCGCTGCGCGAGGACGGCCGGCCGTCGAACGGCACGGTCCCCGCGAACAAGCCGCTGTCCGACCGGTCGGGCAGCCCCGCTGCGTCCGTCTCCTCCCTGCCTGCCCGGGAAGCATTCGCCGCCCTCAACAGCTACCCGCGCGGTCTGACCCCGGCCGAGGCCGCTGTGCGGCAAGCCCGTTACGGCCGCAACGAGCTTCCCGGCGTGAGCCATGGGCATGTGTGGGCACGCCTGGTTGCGCAGTTCACCGACCTCTTCGCAGTCGTGCTGCTCGTCTCCTCGGCGATCACCTTTCTGGCGTACGCGTTGGAACAGCCCCGGGACCCTGCCACGCTTCAGCTTGCGCTGGCCATCCTCGGCGTGGTGCTGCTGAACGCCGGCATCGGGTTCGCCCAGGAGTACTCCGCCGAACGGACCGCAGAGTCCCTGCAGGCGATGGTGCCGCACACCTGCCGGGTGTTGCGGAGCGGGGATCCGCGGGATCTGCCCGCGCGCGAACTGGTTCCCGGTGACGTGGTGCTCCTGGAGGCCGGGGACGCGGTGTCGGCCGACTGCCGACTGGTCGAGGCCCATGAGGTGGCCGTCAACAACGCGGCGCTGACGGGCGAGAGCGACGCGGTCACGCGGGTGGCCGAGCCGGTGCCGGCGGGGCCGCCGCTGGAGGCGCGCAACCTCGTGTTCATGGGCACGGACGTGATCGCGGGCACGGGCAAGGCCGTTGTGTGCTCCATCGGGACGGCCACCGAATTCGGGCGGATCTTCCGGCTCACCTCCGCAGCGCCCCGGCAGAAGACCCCACTGCAACGGCAGGTCGCGGCCATGGCCCGCCGGGTGGCCGGCGTCGCCCTGGCGACCGGGGCCGTCCTGTTCGCGGTGCGTGCGCCCAGCGGGCAGCCGTTCGTGGACACGTTCGTCTTCTCGCTCGGGGTGATGGTCGCGCTCGTACCGGAGGGCCTGCCAGCCACTCTCTCCGTGTCCCTGGCGATCGGCGTCCGCCGGATGGCCCGCAGGCACGCCCTCGTCAAGCAACTGCTCGCGGTGGAGGCGCTCGGGTCGACGAGCGTGGTGTGCACCGACAAGACGGGCACGCTCACCCAAGCCGAGATGACTGTCGTGCGGCTGTGGGCGAACGGTGTGCTGCACTCCGTGGCCGGAGTGGGGTACGCACCCGTCGGTGTGGTCGCCGATGCCGGACCCGTGCGGGAGCTGCTCCGGGCAGCGACACTGTGCAGCAACGCCCGGCTGGTCCCGCCGACCGGCCGGGATGGGTGGCGGGTTCTCGGCGACACCACCGAGGGTGCCCTGCTGGTGGCCGCCATGAAAGCCGGCCTGGATCCGGCGGCCGAGGCGGCCCGCACACCGCGGGTGGCGGAGCATCCGTTCGACCCCGTTCGCAAGCTGATGAGCACCGTGCACCGCGATCTCGACGGCAACTGCCTGGTGTACGTCAAGGGCGCGCCGCTGGAACTGCTCGCCCGCTGCGACGCCGTCGACCGGGAAGGTACGCGGGAGCCGCTGACGGAGGACCGCCGTACGGAGATCACCACCGCCGCGGACGACATGGCCGGGCAGGGCCTGCGGGTGCTCGCGGTCGCCCGGCGGCGGGTCGACAGCCCGCGCCCGCCGCTCGGGGACACCGAGTCGGGGCTGGCCTTCCTGGGGCTTGCCGGGATGTACGACCCGCCCCGACCCGAGGTGCAGGACGCGGTGGATGCCTGCAGGCGGGCCGGGATCCGGATCGTCATGGTCACCGGCGATCACCCCCTGACCGCCGAGGCCGTTGCCCGCCGCGTCGGCATCGTGCGGGGACGGGCCCCGTCCGTGGTGACGGGCACGCGGCTGGACGCACTGGACGACGACGGCCTGACCGCCCTGCTGGCAAGCTCCGCCGAGTTGTTGCTGTGCCGGGTGAGCCCCGAGCACAAAATGCGGGTGGTCACCGCGCTGCAGCGGCGCGGCGAGGTCGTCGCCGTCACCGGGGACGGCGCCAACGACGCGCCTGCCCTCAAACACGCAGACATCGGCGTCGCCATGGGCGCCTCCGGCACGGATGTCGCCCGAGAGGCAGCGGAGATGGTGCTGCTCGATGACTCCTTCGCCTCCATCACCACGGCGGTGGGGCTCGGCCGTTCCGTCTACCGGAACATCCGCAAGTTCCTGATCTACCTCTTCAGCCACAACATCGCCGAACTCGTACCGATCCTCGCGGCGACCTTCGCCGGATTCCCGCTGGTGCCGATCACGGCTGTACAGATCCTCGCCATCGACCTCGGTTCGGACGTGCTGCCCGCGCTGGCGCTGGGCGCCGAGCCGATGGAGCGCGACGTCATGGACAGCCCGCCGCGGCCGCGACGGGAGCGGCTGTTCTCGACAGTTGTCATGGGCCGCATTCTCTTCCTCGGAGGCATCCAGGCCCTCGGCGTGTGCGCCGCCTTCTTCTGGCACATCCACGCCTCGGGCATCCCTTATGCCGACTTCACCAAGAGCGATCCCGCCTACCGGGAGGCAATCACCATGGTTCAGGCCGGCATCGTCGTCAGCCAGTTCTTCAACTCTCTCGCGGTGCGCACCGACCGGCAGAGCGTCTTCCGGGCCGGGCTGCTGGCCAATCCCTGGCTGCTGGCCGCAGGCTGTTTCGGGATCGGGCTGATGGCCGCCATCAGCTACGCACCGCCGCTCCGGGCGATCTTCAACACCGCGCCGCTGGCCGTCGCCGACTGGGCGGTCTTGACCGCGTTCGGAGCACTGTTGCTGTGCGCCGAGGAAGCACGGAAATGGGTGCTGCGGCGACGTGGTGATTCCTCGAAGGGAGAAGCGCGATGAGAGTGATCATCGTCGGCTGCGGGCGGGTCGGGGCCACTCTCGCCACGCAGCTCGTTGCCGAAGGGCACGACGTACGCCTCGTCGACCGGCAGGCCGAGGCGCGCAGACTGTTGCCGACGGGATTCTCCGGCGTCTTCCACGCGGGCAACGGCTTCAGCCGATCCGTGCTGGAAGCCGCCGGGATCGACCACACGGACGCGTTCGTCGCGGTCACCTCGGGGGACAACAGCAACATCATCAGCGCGCGGACCGCCAGGGAAACGTACCGGGTCCCGACCGTCCTGGCCCGCATCCACGACCCCCGCCGAGCCGATATCTACCGGGAGCTGGGCATCCCGACGGTCTCCAGCGTCCAATGGGCCGTAAACCGCATCCACCAGATGCTTCTGCACCGCCATCTCATCCCGGAACTCTCCTTCGGCAGCGGCGAGACCCTGATGGTCCGCTCCCGGCTACCGGCCTATCTCACCGGACGGCCGCTGACCGGGTTCGACGTCGACGGGGAGATCCGCGTCGTGGAGATCACCCGTGGCAGCCGCTCGCTGCTGCCCGCCCACGGTGTCCTGGCCGAACCCGGTGACCTGGTCACCTTCGCCGTCGCCGCCACCGCGCTGGGCCGGCTGCGCGGCTTTCTGGACAAGGAGCTGGGATCGTGAAGGTCCTGATCGCAGGTGCGGGCCGCCTTGGAACTCAGGTCGCCCAGGTGCTCTCCGCAGCGCGCAACGACGTCACGCTCGTCGAGCACGACGAGGACCGTATCGCTGAAATCGGCGGCCTGCCCGCTGTGCGTCTGGTGGCCGGGGATGCCTGCGATCCCCGGCTCCTGGAGCGGGCGGGCGCGCTGACCTGCGACCTCGTCATCGTCGCCACCGGCCGGGACGAGGACAACCTCGTCATCAGCCTGCTCGCGAAGCGCCGATTCGAGGTGGCGCGCGTGGCAGCGCGGGTCAACGACGCGGAGAACGCCTGGCTCTTCGACGAGCGGTGGGGCGTGGACGTCGCGGTTCCTGCGGCCACTCCGCTGATCTCCCTGATCGAGGAGGCCACGGGTGCCACGGACACGGTGGCGCTGCTGCGACTCAGCAGGGCGGGCGTCGAGGTCATCGAGACAGCGATCACCGAGAACTCCCGGGCGGCCGGTCGGACGCTGGGCGAGATCACGCTTCCGGCGGGTACGGTCGTGGCCACCGTCGTCCGCGACGGGCGTCCGACGGTGCCGGGGCCCGAGGTGCGGCTGCTACCGGGCGACGAACTCCTGCTCGTATCGCACGAGGCTACCGAGCGGGAGATCCACGCGGCCTTCCAGTGACCCCTGGGCGCCGGTTCCGGCCTCGGCTCCTGAGCCGTGCCCCTGGCGTCATCGCCGTCCTGTCTCGTACGTGCCCCGTCGCCGTCCCGGGCGGTGGCAGTGGGCTGAGCCGTCCGGCCATGTACGGGGGCCGTTCGACCCAGTGCGGGCGGACGTCCCGGGGCGGATGGTCGAAGAAGCGCCGAAGGTGAGGAGGGGCCGGTATGCGGTGGGAAACGATTCGCAAGGACACTGCGCCCCGGACCGCCCCCAATCTGGGCGACTACGACGAGGAGTGTGCCGGCTTTTCGTGGTCCGAGGCACGGGCCGGGCTGGAAGGGCTGCCCGGCGGGCGGGGGCTGAACATCGCGTACGAGGCCGTTGACCGGCACGCAGCGACGCGTACGCCGAAGATCGCGCTGCGCTGTGTCGCGCGCGACGACTCCGTGACCTGCGTGACCTACGCGGACCTGGCCCGTTCGACGGCACAGTTCGCCAACGTGCTCCGCGCTCTTGGGGTCGGTCACGGCGACCGGGTGGTGACGCTGCTGGGGCGGTGCCCCGAGCTGTACACCGTGGTTCTCGGCACGCTGAAGAACACCAGCGTGCTGTGCCCGTTGTTCCCGGCGTTCGGACCGGACCCGGTCGCCCGGCGAATGACGCTGAGCGACGCGCAGGTACTGGTCACCACGGCGGAGCTGTACCGCAGGAAGGTCGCCGGGCGACGCGACGGACTTGCCGCCCTGCGCCACGTGCTCATCGTCAGGCAGGGCGCGGACGAGCTGCCCGGCACCGCTTCTCTCACCACGCTGATGGCCGACGCGGCCGACACCTTCACGATCCCGCCGACGTCGCCCCAGGACATGGCCCTGCTGCACTTCACGAGCGGTACCACCGGCACCCCCAAGGGCGCGGTGCATGTGCACGAGGCGGCCGTGGCCCACTACATGTCCGCGTTCTACGCCCTCGACCTCCACCGGGACGACGTGTTCTGGTGCACCGCCGACCCGGGCTGGGTCACCGGCATGTCCTACGGGATCATCGCGCCGCTCATGCACGGCGCGACCGTCGTGGTGGACGAGGGGGACTACGACGCCCGCCGCTGGTACCGCATCCTCGCCGAGCAGCAAGTGAGCGTCTGGTACACGGCGCCGACGGCCCTGCGCATGCTGATGCGGACGACTCCGAGGACCGGACCGTACGACCTGCCCCGCTCGTTCGACCTGAGCGCGCTGCGGTTCATCGCTTCGGTCGGCGAGCCGCTCAATCCGGAGGCCGTGCTGTGGGGGCGGGACGTGCTCGGGCTGCCCGTGCACGACAACTGGTGGCAGACCGAGACCGGCGCCATCATGATCGCCAACTTCGCCGCCTGCGAGATCCGCCCCGGTTCCATGGGCCGTCCGCTGCCGGGTGTAAAGGCCGCGGTGCTGAAGCGCGGAGAGGATGGCCGGGCCCAGGTCACCGGCGGACGGGTCACGGTGCTGAAGGAGCCCGGCGTCGAGGGTGAACTGGCACTCCGGCCCGACTGGCCGTCCATGTTCCGCGGTTATCTGCACGACGAGCTCCGCACCGCGGCGGCCTTCGCGGACGGCTGGTACCTCACCGGCGACCTGGTGCGACGCGACGCCGACGGCTGGTACTGGTTCGTCGGCCGGGCCGACGATGTCATCAAGTCGGCGGGACACCTCATCGGGCCTTTCGAGGTCGAGAGCGCGCTGATGGAGCACCCTGCGGTCGCCGAGGCCGGAGTCATCGGCCGGCCCGATCCGGTCGCCGGGAACATCGTCAAGGCGTTCGTCGCGCTGCGGCCGGGTTTCGACGCGACCACCACGACCCGGCAGGAACTACTGGCCTTCGCCAGGCACCGGCTGGGCCCGGCCGTGGCACCTCGCGAGATGGCCTTCGACCAGCACCTGCCGCACACCCGTAGCGGCAAGGTCATGCGCCGCCTGCTACGGGCACGTGAGCTCGGCCTACCCGAGGGCGACACCTCCACCCTTGAGAAGGACGAGTCCTTCCCGGACGACTCCTCACCCGCGAGGACGGAACAGTCCACATGAGCGCCACCCGAACGCCGCGCACAGCACGACCCGCCACCCGGCCGAACCACCAGACCGCGCACCGCCTTGCCCTGCTCGAATCGATGCTGCGCATCCGCCGGTTCGAGGAACGCTGCGTGGAGTTGTACAGCGCCGCCCGCATCCGGGGCTTCATGCACCTCTACATCGGTGAGGAAGCCGTGGCAGTCGGCGTCAACGAGGCGCTCACCGACGACGACGCGGTGGTCTCGACGTACCGCGAGCACGGCCACGCACTCGCCCGCGGGGTTCCGGCCGAGGCGATCATGGCCGAGATGTTCGGCAAGGTCACCGGCTGCAGCCGTGGCCGTGGCGGCTCCATGCATCTGTTCGACACCGACCGCCGCTTCTACGGCGGCAACGCGATCGTCGGTGGCGGGATCCCCCTCGCGGCCGGCCTTGCCCTTGCCGACCGCATGACGGGCCGCAACCGGGTCACCTGCTGCTTCTTCGGTGACGGCGCCTTCGCCGAGGGCGAGTTCCACGAGACCGCCAATCTCGCCGCGCTCTGGGGGCTGCCCCTGCTGCTGGTCTGCGAGAACAATCTGTACGCGATGGGAACAGCTCTGGCCCGCCACCAGGCCGAGACCGACCTCGCGCTACGGGCCGCCGGATACGGAATGGTCTCCTGGGCCGTCGACGGCATGGACGTATTCGCCGTCGAGGACGCGGCCCGGCGGGCGGCCGAAGGGGTGCGGGCCGGAAGCGGACCTCACTTCCTGGAGGTGCATACGTACCGCTTCCGCGCCCACTCCATGTACGACTCCGACCGCTACCGGGACAAGGCCGAGATCGAGCGATGGAAGGAGCGCGATCCGGTCGAAGGGCTCGCGCGGCAGATGCGGGATGCGAAGAAGCTGACCGAGAAGGCTCGCACCGCGATGGAGGACCGTCTGTCCGCCGAGATCGACAGTGCCGTCGAGGCCGCCGAGCAGGCTCCCGAAGAACCCGTCGAGGATCTGCTGAAGTACGTCACCAGCCCAGTGGAGGCGAGTCGGCCATGACCGCGACCCGGACCCCTGCCGCCCGGCCGGGCGCTTCCTGCGACCGGAAGACGACCTATCGGGAAGCGATGCGCGAGGCACTGCGCGAGGCACTGCGCACCGACGAACGGGTCTTCCTGATGGGCGAGGACGTGGGCCGGTACGGCGGCTGCTTCGGCGTCAGCCTCGGCCTGCTGGAGGAATTCGGGCCGGAGCGGATCCGCGACGCCCCGCTGTCGGAATCCGCCTTCGTGGGTGCCGGAATCGGCGCGGCGCTGGCGGGCATGCGGCCGGTCGTGGAGATCATGACGGTCAACTTCAGTCTGCTGGCCCTGGACCAGATCCTCAACAACGCGGCGACCCTGCTGCACATGTCGGGCGGCCAGCTGCCGGTACCCATCGTGATCCGGATGACCACGGGTGCGGGTCGACAGCTCGCCGCCCAGCACTCGCACAGCCTGGAGGGCTGGTACGCGCACATCCCCGGCCTGCGGGTCCTGGCCCCGGCGACCCTGACCGACGCCCGGTACATGCTGGCCCCCGCGCTCGCCGACCCCGATCCCGTGCTGATCTTCGAGCACGGCAGTCTGTACAACGTCTCGGGCGATCCGCCGACCGACGCGGGCCCGGTCGACATCGACCACGCGGCGGTCCGCCGGCCCGGACGGGACGTCTCCTTGATCACCTACGGCGGCTCGCTGCCCAAGGCCCTGGCCGCCGCCGACGACCTCGCGGGCTGCGGCATCGACGCGGAGGTCGTCGACCTCCGTAGCCTGCGCCCTCTGGACGACGCCGTCATCGGCGACTCCGTCGAGCGCACCCACCGCGCCGTCGTCATCGACGAGGGCTGGCGCACCGGCAGCCTGGCGGCGGAGATCTCGGCACGCCTCACCGAGCAGCACTTCTACGACCTCGATGCCCCCGTGGAGCGGGTGTGCAGCGCCGAAGTACCCATGCCGTACGCGCGCAGGCTGGAGGAGGCCGCGCTGCCCCAGGTCGGCGGAATCGTCGCTGCCGCACGCCGCGCGGTCGGCGACCCCACGCCGACCGGTCCCGGCGAGGCGGAACAACAGCCGGCCACCGGGAGGGCGGGCTGAGATGACCGAGTTCACCATGCCCTCGCTCGGCGCGGACATGAACGAAGGCGTGCTCCAGGAGTGGCTCGTGAGCCCCGGCGACCGGGTCCGGAAGGGCGATGCCGTGGCGGTCGTGGAGACCGACAAGGCGGCCATCGAGGTCGAGTGCTTCGCATCCGGCACCGTAGGACGCCTGCTCGTCCCGCCAGGAACCCGCGTACCCGTGGGGACACCGCTCGCCATGATCGAAGGCGAGGGCGCGCCCGCGAAGCGGGTAAAGAATGGGCCGGAACAGGGCTCACCCGCAGCTGCCGGGACCGTCACCGAAGCTCCCCGACGCGGCACGGCCCCGCCCCCCACACGCACCGGGGCCGGACAGGAGCCGGTCGCCCACCACGAACGTCCGCGGCCCCGTCGGAAGGCGGCCCGTGAGCCGAAGAGGGCCCAAGGGCCGGCACTCACAAGATCCCGGACCGAGCCGGCCGGGCAGCCCATACCCACGACGGACAGCCTCGCGAGCCCACCGCTGAAGCCACCCCCCGCGGCCGAGTCGGCACCGGAAGCCGGGCCGCTCGTGCGGCACCTCGCGGAGATGCGGGGCATCGACCTGACAAGCCTGCACGGCACCGGAACCGGTGGACGGATCACCCGAGCCGATGTGGAGCACGCCCCGACGCCCCTTGCACCCAGGGTGCGGGCCACCCCCTATGCCAGGCGGCTTGCCCGCGATCTGGGCATCGACCTGACAGCTCTGCGGGGCACCGGGGACGGCGGAGCCGTCCGAGCGGCGGACGTGCACGCAGCCGCGCGTGCACGCGCCGAGCCCCCGGAGCCAGCCGGCCGGGCCGCACATCGGCAGCGCGGCGAGGCGCGCCCCCACGCAATGCCCATCGGCAGCGGGGCGCAACAACGAACGGACACCATGCGCCGTGCCATCGCCGACCTCATGGGCCGCTCCAAACGGGAGGTCCCGCACTACTACCTGTCCACCACCATCGACCTCACAGCGGCCGAGGGCTGGCTGCGCCGGATCAACCGCGGCCGTCCGCCCGCCGACCGCCTGGTGTCTGCGGCCCTGCTGTTGAAGGCCGCCGCTGTGGCGGCACACGAAGTGCCGAGCCTGAATGGCTACTGGCAGAACGACGGGTTCGTCCCCGGCCCCGCAGTGAACCTCGGGGTCGCTGTGTCGCTACGACAGGGCGGACTGCTCGCACCGGTCATCCACGGCGCCGACACGCTGCCGCCAGACACCCTCATGGCCACCCTCAAGGACCTGGTGCAGCGCGCCCGCCGAGGTCGGCTGCGCGGCAGCGAGATGTCCGGCGCCACCCTGACCGTCACCAACCTCGGCGACCAAGGCGTGGAGACCGTCTTCGGTGTCATCCATCCGCCCCAGGTCGCCCTGGTCGGCTTCGGAACGGTCGTCGAGCGGCCCTGGGCCACGAACGGAATGCTCGGCGTGCGTCCCGTGGTGACCGCGACCCTGGCCGCCGACCATCGAGCCTCGGACGCCGCCGTCGGGGCCCGCTACCTCACGGCGCTCGACCGACTGCTGCAGAAACCGGAGGAGTTGTGAGCCAGATGAAACCCCTGAACAACACCGAGGCCCTGGCCGTGCTCAAGGAATCGATCACCCGGATCGTCCCCGACGCGGACTTCACTCAGGTCGAACCGGACGCCAGGTTCCGTGATGTGCTCGAACTCGATTCGCTCGACTTCCTCAGCCTGGTCGAGCTGCTGTCCGAACGTACGGGAGTCCGGATCGACGAGGAGGACTACCCGGAACTGACCACGCTGTCGGATGCCACGCGGTTCCTGGCCGCCAGGTCAAAAAACAGCACCGGCTCAGCACGGTGAGTCGCCGAAATCGTACGTGCTGCGGTTCCAGCGCCGACCAAGCCACGAGTTCCTCATCTCGTTCAGTAGCACCTAGGGATTTTCAGATGCGGGGCACTCATCTCACGGACGCCGGGTTCTCGCACCATGCGGCGGGGAGTCCCGCGTGGCAGGTTGGATACACCACAACTCTGAGGAGAGGGCGGCGATCATGCGAGCTCACCTCGGCGACCAACTCGTCATCGAAAGTCCGGCAACCGGCGCTGCCAGGCGCGACGGCGAGATCGTCGGCCTGCACCACGAGGACGGAACACCTCCGTACGACGTGCGCTGGTCGGACACGGACGAGGTGACGTTCGTCTTTCCCGGGCCCGACGCCCACATCCGCCACCTGGAGCACGGACAACCCAGGGCCGCGCGCGAGGCACAGCCGGACACGGGTGAAGCGGCAGTTTCACCGGCTGCCCCGCCGAGCGGGGCGGCCGACCCCGGCGACATCGGCCGACGCGTGGCCGCCGAGCGCCGCAGGCTGGGGGTCAGCCGGGAGGAAACGGCCCGCCGTGCCCGGATATCGCTCAACTACCTGACCTACCTGGAGGAACACCCCTCCGACCCGACCCTCGCTACCCTCCTCGTGCTGGCCGACGCGCTGGGCACCACGGTCGCCGCTCTGCGCGGCGGCGGCATCGACCTTCCACCTGGCCAGGGGCATGCGTTGCTGCACCCTCGGCTACAGGACCTCGGCCCGGAAGAATGCCGCACCCTGCTCTCCACACACGGCGTGGGACGCGTCGCAGTATCGGCGTCCGACGGCCGCCCAGCGGTCATCCCGGTCAACTACGCGGTCATCGACGACGCCATCGTCTTCCGGACGGCGCCTGGTTCCGTCACCGCTGCTGCCGCGCACAAGGAAGTGGCCTTCGAGGTCGACCATGTGGACGATGCCCTGAGCCAGGGGTGGAGCGTGCTCGCCGTCGGCCCCGCGAGCATCGTGACGGATCGCGACACCGTGCGCAGACTCGCCCAAGAGGCTTACACCAAACCATGGGCGGGCGGGGACCGAGAGATGTGGATGTCGATCCGGCCCACAAGTCTCACGGGCCGGCGGATCACTTCCACCGACGAGTAGCCCCGAGGTCTCTTCGGGCACACGCTGCCGCATCTAATACCGACTCACGCGGCCGTCGCCCTGGCACACCTCGTCCCGGCCGCGCCGCGATCCGAGAGCCAGGCGGTGTGGAGCGGCGAATAACCGATGGTGCGACGTTCCCGATGACACGCCCTCCGTCGCAGGCAGGTGTATGGGCCCGACTTGCCGTGCGGCACTCACCTGCGGTCTGCGCAGCTCGCGGGCGCGGCTGACCTGCACCTAGGTACAGGGACGGCTGTTGCAGTACAGCTGCAATGAGCGACGTCGGTGCGGCGGCCGACGCGGGATCGGTGACGTGGCTCGTCGATCCGCACGCCTCCTTTGTCCGACCTTCAGGTTCGCTCGACGCTGAGGTTGAGAAAGTGGGCCGAGCACGAGATGCACGGGTCGTAATTACGGACCGCCCGTTCGCACAGAGCGGTCAGCTCCGCGTCGGTGGAGTCGCCCTCTTCCAGGCGTGCCTGCACGACGCGGCGGAGGTCCTCCTCGACCGCACCCAGGTTCTGCGCGGTCGGCGGGACAAGGCTGGCGTCGGTGACGAGCCCTTCGGAGTCGAGGGTGTAGCGGTGGTACAGGAGACCGCGCGGCGCCTCAGTCGCCCCGTGCCCGGTACCGGCTCGTGAGGGCACGTCGACGTAGGGGCGCGGCGGGGCTTCGTAGGCGTCGATGATCCGCAGCGCCTCGTCGACCGCGTAGAGCACCTCAACCGCTCGGACGATGATGCTGCGGAAGGGGTTTCGACAGACGGTGCCCTGCAGAGGGTCGCCGAGCCCGGCGTCGTGGGCGGCCTGGAGGGCAATCGGGGACAGCCAGCGGCCGCTGATGGCATACCGGGCGAGTGAGCCGGTGAGATGGCGGCGGTTGTCCAGCAAGGAGTGGAGGGCGGTGGAGTGGGGTAGCTGGCTCTCGGCGACATGGGCGCCGAAGTCGTGGACCCCGAAGGTGCGGGTGGGCAGCGCGCGGTCGGATTCGGGGGGAAGGTCGGCGGTGTGTGGCGCGGCCATGACGGTCGGGGTGCCGGATTCGATGGCGTAGGTTCCGGGCTCGGACAGGGCGAACAGGTCGTTGTCGCATCCGGCGTCGGGGAACTCGAAGCCGGCCACCCACCGTACGGTTTGGGCCGCGTCGTCCCGGGCCCGGTGCAACCGCTCTGCCAGCGGGCGCAGTTCGTCCGTGGTCGGGGTGCGGTGAAAGCCACCGAGACGGACATTGATCGGGTGAATCGCCCGACCGCCCAGCAGTTCGAGGATCGCGTTGCCGGCTTGTTTGAGCCGAAGGCCGCGTTCGATGTCGGCGCGCCGGGTGCGTGCGAGGTCGATGACGCTGTCGCAGCCGAAGAAGTCGGGCGCGTGAAGGAGGTAGATGTGCAGCGTCTGGCTCTCGATCCATTCACCGCAGTAGAGCAGTCGGCGCAGCGCTGCCAGCGGCCCGCCCACGACGACGCCGCAGGCGTCCTCGATCGCCCGGCAAGCACTCATCTGGTACGCGATGGGGCAGATCCCGCACACCCGGGAAGTGATATCAGGCGGCTCGGTGTAGGAGCGCCCGCGCAGGAATGCCTCGAAGAAGCGTGGCGGTTCGTAGATCGCCAGCCGTGCCTCGGTGACCTTGCTGCCGTCCAAGCGCAGATGCAGTGCGCCTTCACCCTCGACGCGGGCGAGCGATCCGACTTTCAACAGCCTTGAGCGGCGGTGGGTCACTCTTCCAGTTCCTTCCGGGATGCCTCGTCGAACTCGGGAGCGGCGGTATTGAAGGTGCGCAGCACCCGCACCACCTCGAGAGTGTTCATGCCATCGCGACGCAGGAGGGGGACGAACGAGGGGAAGTTGGTCGAGTTGGACGGGCCGAAGCAGCCGTAACAGCCGCGTCCGTACACGGGGCAGAGCGCACCGCATCCGGCGTGGGTGACCGGCCCCAGGCAGGGCGTACCGTGGGCTACCGTCACGCATACCGTGCCGCGCTGTTTGCACTCGAAGCAGACGCTGTGCGCTGGTACGTCGGGTTTGCGTTCGGCCAGGTAGGCGGTGATGACCTCCACCAGCTGGCCGCGGTCGATGGGGCAGCCGCGCAGCTCGAAGTCCACAGGAACATGGGCGCTGATGGGTGTGGAGGTGGCGAGCGTCTCGACGTAGTCCGGTCTGGCATAGACGGCAGCCTGGAAGTCGGCGACGTCCGCGTAGTTGCGCAGCGCCTGGATGCCGCCTGCGGTGGCGCACGCCCCGATGGTCACCAACCGCTTGGAGACGGCCCGGATGTGCTGGATCCGGTCGACATCCTGCTGGGTGGTCACCGATCCCTCGACCAGCGACAGGTCGTACGGGCCCGGTGCGTCGGCACTGGAAGCCTCCAGGAAGTGTGAGATCTCCACCCTCTCGGCGATGCCGAGGAGTTCGTCCTCGCAGTCCAACAGCGTGAGCTGGCATCCGTCGCAGGAGGCGAACTTCCAGACGGCGAGGCTCGGGCGATCACTCGCTGCCACTTCACAACTCCCTGACCATGAGAAGGGGTTGGGCCTTGGCCCAGCTGAGGACGGGGCCGTCGCGGCAGAGGAGGAGGGGGCCGAGCTGGCAGTGTCCGCAGTGGCCGGTGGCACAGTGCATATTGCGTTCCAGCGAGACCCGGATCTGCTCCGGATCGACGCCGCGGTGCACCAGTTCGCCGGCGGCGGCCCGAATCATCGGCTCGGGGCCGCAGATGAACGCCGCCGACGTCCCGGGGCCGAAGGCAGCCCGGTCGAGCAGGCTCGTGACGACGCCGACCTCGCCCCGCCACGGCGGGTCCGCGCGGTCCACGGTGGTCAAGACCCGGGCGGCCGGCTGCCAGCCACGGACATCCTCGGTGTAGAGCAGTTCGTGGGGCGTGCGCGCTCCGATGAGAACGTTCAGCCGTCCGTAGCGCTCCGGTGCGGCGAGCGCGTCGCGTACGAGCGGGCGCAGCGGCGCCAGACCGATGCCTCCAGCCACGACGAGCAGGTCGTTTCCCGCTGCGGCAGAGAGTTCCCAGCCGGTGCCGAACGGGCCACGCACCCCGACGGTGGCACCACGCCGCAGCCCGCTCAGCACGCCAGACACCGCTCCGACCGAACGGACGGTGTGCGTCAGCCGCCGCCCGTCGATCCCGGAGACCGACAACGGGATATCGCCGACGCCGAAGGCGTACACCATCGCGAACTGCCCAGGAACGAAGGGCTGCAGGGCCGAGCGGACTGGTTCCAGGACGATCGTGGCAGTGTCGGGCGTCTCGGCCTCGCGTTCCACCACCCGGTACGGAGTAGGGACAGTTTCTGGCCGGGCAGTCAATGGTGAGGCAGCAGTCATCACGACTCACCGGTGTCGGGAGGGCCGTACAGGTCGAGCAGGCGGAATCGGGTGGACTTCAGCCGTCGTGCAATCACCTGCGCAACACAGTTGGTCAACGCCAAGCCGAACGGCGGATACTCAACACACGCGGCTCGGACCCGCTCCGCGTCGAACTCGAACGCCGAAACGGTGCTGCGGGCCTGCGCGCCCAAGTGCCAGCGGTAGGGCTCGAACAACCAGGACCAGCCCAGCAGATCGCCTTCCCCAAGGGTCTCCAGGACCGCCTCGCGCCGGCCCGGAACGTGAACGTCGAGCGCAACGAGCCCGGAACGGATGATCCAGAACCGGTCGGCCGCACCGCCCTCATCGAAAATACGGGTGCCACCAGGGAAGGAGACGTCGTGAGCGAACGTGGTCAGCCGCTCGCGGTGGCCGGGCGAGAGAGCGCCGAGAAACCCATGGCGGACAACGGTCATGACGGGCCCTGCCCCGACTCCGGCAGGGCGGCCTCGCGTTCCAGGTTCAGCGCATGGGCCTCCTCGGTGATGTCGATCCCGACCGGGCACCATACGATGCAGCGCCCGCAGCCGACGCACCCGGAACTGTCGAACTGGTCATACCAGGTCCCGAGTTTGTGGGTGGCCCACTGCCGGTAGCGACTACGCGAGGAGTTGCGGACCGGCCCCGCCTGCAGGTGGGAGAAGTCCAGGTCGAAGCAGGACTCCCAGCGCCGCCACCGCTCGGCGTGGTCTCCGGTGAGGTCCGTGACGTCCTCAGTGGTGGTGCAGAAGCACGTCGGGCAGACCATGGTGCAGTTTCCGCAGGTCAGGCAGCGGGCGGCGACGTCATCCCAGCGCTCGGCCGTGAGCGTCTCACGCATCAGCACCTGCAGGTCAACCAGCGGCATGCTGCGACCCATACGATCCGCCGCGTCGGCGACACGCTCGCTCGCCACGGTCCGAGTCGCGGCGTCGGCGGGACGGTGGGGCAGCTCGGCCAGGACCGACTCTCCCTCCTCGGTCCCGATCCGCACCAGGAAGCGGTGGCCGTCGGAATCGAGCACCTCGGTCAGCGCCAGGTCGTAGCCGGGCCCCACGGCCGGCCCGGTGCCCATGGACACACAGAAGCAGGTCGCACCCGGCTCGGTACACTCCGCCGCGACCAGGAAGGCCCGCTCGCGACGCCCGCGATACGCCGGGTCGCTGTACATCCCGCCGGTCAGCACCCGGTCCTGGATCGCAATGGCCCTCAGGTCGCAGGGGCGCACACCGAGGAACGCGTACGCCGGCGGTGGTGTCCGGTCCTCGGCCACCATCAGTTCGCCGTCGGCATCGCGATCGGCCGTCCACTGCCGTTCCCGAGGTGGATGCAAAAACGTCTTCCAGGACTGAGGGCCCGCGCTGTGCGCGAACACGGCACCGTCCTCGCGGGCACGAAGCCGATAGATACCTGCCTCCAACTCGACTCCCCAGCCGTAGGGGAGTTCCGCGCCGCTGGAGATCTCGGACAGGACGATCGCCCCATCACGTACGGTCGGTCCCACAACCGTACGACCGCGCCCGGCCAGGACCGTGATCAGCGCCTCCAGACCGTCCTTGCCGATCACCGCGGCCATGCCGCCGTCGTCCGCCATCGCCAACCTTCCGACGCCACCGATGATGCTTGCCCGGCCAGTATGTGCACGGACCCGCTGCCCGGCATGGGCCGCCCGGCCCCTGCGTGGTCCAGGTGGCTGTGTACGTCACCCTGTACGGCCCCCGCGCGGGCCGGTACCACTGGCGAGCCCGTGCGGCGGGAAGGGGTGAAAACGTGAACCTCACTGCGCGAATCGCTGTCATCGGTGTCGGTAACGAGTTCCGCCACGACGACGGTGTGGGCTTGGCCGTCGTGGCCCGGCTGGCAGAACGGGCCGAGGAACGGCCACTGCCGAGTGGAACCGCCCTTCTGGTGTGCGCTGGCGACCCCGCCTATCTGATCACACTGTGGGAAGACGCCGACCTCGCCATCCTGGTGGACGCCGCACACGCACACCCCGGGCTCCCCGGTCGGCTGCATCGCCTGAAAGTGGATGACGGGCAGATGTCACAGACAGGCACTGCGACAAGTTCCCACGGGCTCGGACTCCTCGATGCCGTCGAACTCGCCCGCCAACTGGACCGCCTGCCCGGACAGCTGGTCGTCTACGCCATCGAGGCAGCCAACAGCAGCCTGGGCATCGGCCTGTCAGCACCCGTCGCAGCCATCGTGGAGCCGCTTGCCGAATGGATCGCGACAGAAATCTCGCTGCACGCAGGTCCTGCCAATAGCAGGTAGGTGCGAACCGGCTGCATGCGACATCTATGCCCCCTTTTCTCGGAAACTCGCACGTGATCAGCGTGGATGGCTGCGAATCTCTTGGCCGACGGACGGCCCCAACAACGGCGTAGGCCCTCGGGATTCGCCACCAGGCGGGATCAGGTATGCGTGGGGCAAGAGGCCCACCCCACCGCCAAGTCCCAGGTGTCGTAGCGATCACGGCCCCTCTTCCCTCGCCACCACGGCTGATCGGCACTGTTCTTGCGGCCGTACGGCCCGTCACTGCGATCTTCGTCCTGCGCCGCGTGCCGCCACGGCCGGTGCGCTGCCCGAGGTGCGGCCTTCTCGGCTGTCTGCGCGCTCCCGGAAGCCGCACCGCCGGGGTGCGGAGCAGTTCCTCGCGGCCGCCGTACTGATCGTCGCCGGTACTCAGCCCCGTTGCCCTACCAATGGGGGAACCTCAACACCCGAGGGATCAAGTGGTACGCCTCCACCAGCTCGCGCCGCCGGAAGGCAGTGGCCAGGACAGCGGTCACCACGAGGCGCCCACCACCCAGCCGAACCGAGCCGCGCGACGGTGCCCGGTGCCGCCCTGTCGCCGGTTCCCGCTCGGGCTGATCTTGCTCCAGGGAAGCGCTCCGAGGTACAGAGGTACATCCGAGCTGCTGAACCTCTTCCGTTGTCATCCGACGGTGTAGGGGCGCATCATTTCGTTGTCTTCGTGTTCGAGCATGTGACAGTGCCAGACATACCGGCCTGCCCGGTCGAACGTCGCCTTCAGCCTCGTCACGGCACCCGGGTAGGCGACTGCTGTGTCCTTGAACCCGTTCTCCCACGGCTCGGCAGGCCGGGCCGCACGGCCGGCCTGTTGCCGGTCGAGAACTTGGAACTGGACTTCGTGGACGTGGATCGGGTGTGCGTCCTTCGTGAAGTTGTGAATCTCCCAGATCTCGGTCGCGCCCAGGGCCGGATTCTCCGTAACGGGGTCGTCCCAGCGCATGGGCGCCGGGGCCCCGTTCCGGTCCAGGGTACCGAGCAGCATTTGCCGGGGTCCGACATGTGGCAGCGATGCGGAATTCTGTTCACTGAGGGAAAGACGTCGGATACGGCTCGCCTTGCCCAACGGTTCGAACGGCGGAAGAGACAGCTGGGACGGTGGCACGGTCGTGTCCGGTGAGGTGAGTGCTTCGATGACGAACTTCATGACTTGCCCGGTGGTGGCAGGGTCCGCCGGGGAGTAGTCCGTACCTGCCTTCCCGCCCTGGAATGCTTTGTCGGGGCCCTCGTTGATCAGATACAGCTCGGTCCCGACCGTTACGGATGCGAAGTCGACGATTACGTCGGCGCGCTCGGCGGGAGCGATGAGCACCTGGTCGCGCCATACGGGCGTGGGAAGGAAGCCCCCCTCGCTGCCGATCTGGCAGAAGGGGAGGGCGGGCGTCACGGGGCGGTCGGCGAGTGGGCGGGTGACGATCTTGAGGATCAGGTACCGCGAGTTGCATCCGTTGAGAAGCCTGAAGCGGTAGCGGCGCGGTTCGACTTGAAGGACCGGCCAGGTGCTCCCGTTGATCACCATCGTGTTCCCGAAGAACTCAGGGTTCCAGATCGGGGAGATGTCGCTGTCCGGGATGTAGGGGCCCTTGAATCCATCGAAGGCAGTGCGTCCGGCCGGATAGAACAAGCTGCCGTCGGCGTGGAATGAGCGGTCCTGGATGGCGAGAGGGATCTCGTAGTACTTCCGGCCGGGCGAATCACCAGCTCTGGGCGCGGGACCGGGCAATGCCCCGACAGGAAGGTCCGCGGGTCCTCCCCGCAGAAGGTAGAACCCTGCCAGTCCGGCGTAGACATTCAGCCGTGTGACGCCCAGGGCGTGATCGTGGAACCAGAAGGTCGAGGGCCTCTCCGCGTTGGCGTACTGGAACACGGCGTCCCCCCGGCCCCAGGCATCGCCGAACCGGTCCTCGAACTTCTCCTTGAACTCCTTGTAGAACGAGCCGACTTCCGCGTATCCCGCAGGAAGGTCAAGCGCGCCGGGAAGGTACCAGGCTTCGGTGTAGCCGTCGCTCTCCTCCGAGTTCTTCCCGCCATGCAGGTGCGGCACGATCGGCACCGGGCCCGTGTACGGCCCTGGCGTCGAGCGGAATCGGGGACGTGAGTCCCGGGCCGGTGTTCCGCCCGGAGGGTTCGCCCAGTGCAGTGTGGGGTCGACCGGCAGCAGGTGCGGCAGGTAACGGCCTTTGCGGTCGAGCAGCTGGTTCTTCCACCTCACACGGACAGGCGTTCCGGCACGGGCCTCGATGGTGAACGCGGGGTAGTGGAAGCTACGCGTATGCAGGGTTGATCCGTACCCCCACACGGTCGTCGCCGGCAGGCCGGCGGGCAGCACTTGCTGCCGGAACTGTCGCACGCCGATCTCGTAGCGGTCGATGTGATCAGCGACGCCGCCCCCGGCCCGCGGCATGACGGGCGGGACGACCAACGGCGTAATGTATTTGTCTACTTTTCCCGGATCCAGAATGCCCTTGCTGCTGGGCTCGAGGAGGCGCGGAGTCGCGTAGGCCGCCGGAAGGAGCGCGAGCGTTCCGCCGAACGCCGCCTGCACGACACGCCGTCTCGTGACCACGTACATCCTCCACCGATTGCGGACACCATCAAATGTCGCAGCTTGCAGAACCTCGCGGTCCGGGCAGCGCTCCATGGGACGTATCCGGCGACCAGCGCGTAACCGTCGTCCGAGTACCGGGCTCGGACCCGCGCGTGCCGGACCTCCAGAGGCTGCCCTTGGCGAGGTTCTTTGATTTCTTCTGTGTGCATTTAAGTCGCTATGGATGCCGGGTTCGTGTCAGGAGCGAGGGAGCACGCCTCCTGTCACCCCATTGGTTCGGAGCCGATGACAGGCAATCAGCTGACTGGATCCGAAAAGATCCTCTTCAGCCGGCCACGGCCTGATTCGCAAGGCACAGGGACGGCGCTGTCAGTTGACTGGCCCGTGGTTTGATCGCCGGGTTGATCAGGTCAGGGAAGCCGTCTGTGGCGGGTGCGCCGCCGTCGCACAAGGGGCACCGACACCCGGTCGAGGTCATCTCGTACCGCGTGTGGCTGTACTTCCGGTTCCCGCTGAGCTTCCGTGAGGTGGAGGAGCGCATGCTCCAGCGCGGCAGGACCGTCTCCCACAAGACCGTACGCCGTTGGTGTCTGAAGTTCGGCCAGGCGCCGGCGCGCTACGCCGCCGACAGCCCCGCCCCGGGCGCGCAGGCTGGAGGAGGCCGCGCTGCCCCAGGTCGGCGGAATCGTCGCTGCCGCACGCCGCGCGGTCGGCGACCCCACGCCGACCGGTCCCGGCGAGGCGGAACAACAGCCGGCCACCGGGAGGGCGGGCTGAGATGACCGAGTTCACCATGCCCTCGCTCGGCGCGGACATGAACGAAGGCGTGCTCCAGGAGTGGCTCGTGAGCCCCGGCGACCGGGTCCGGAAGGGCGATGCCGTGGCGGTCGTGGAGACCGACAAGGCGGCCATCGAGGTCGAGTGCTTCGCATCCGGCACCGTGGGACGCCTGCTCGTCCCGCCAGGAACTCGCGTACCCATGGGGACACCGCTCGCCGTGATCGAAGGCGGAGGCACGCCCGCAAAGCAGGACTCCCCCGCAGCCGCCGAAGTGGCGGCAGACGAGTCGGGCTGTACGACCAGTTCTGTGCGGCCTACGGGTACGACGTGACGGCGTGGGAAAGCTGCCCCGTCCTCGCGGGTACCCGAAAGCTGCGGATGGCGACGTGCGCGGCCCAGCATGCGGCCAGCAACGAAGAGTGGATCAGTCAAGCACAGGACCGGATCGACTGCGTGCGCGGTCGATCCGGTCCGTGGTCGTGGTCGTGGAATCCTCTGATCGGCTGCCGTCGCCGTCAGACGGCCCCGCGCGTGGCTCAGGCCTTCGCGACAACTGCTCGGGCAGGGCCGCCGTGCTGCGGGAATCGCGGACACCGCTCAGTCACGACAATGCTGCGCTCATGTCACGCCACCAAGGACCAGCAGGCTCCTCCCTCTGAGAATGGTCCCGCTGACAGAGTTGGACCACCAGTGGGCGCTGCGCCGACCGGTGGCTGTCGACCACGACGAGGTGCTGGCTGGTACGGAGCGCGAACTCCCGCCCGACCGGACCTACTTCTACCCCCGCCGGGCCACCATGGCCGCCGAACGCACACATGTGGCGGCTCTGAACGGGGTCGGGGTGGTCCAGGCCGAGGACCCAAGCCTGGTCAACCGCCAGCCGCTCCATCAATCGCGCCGCAGCCGACGGATCCAGATCGCGCTCGGTCTCCCGCACCCGGGTATAGCGAAGAGTCAGCTCCTCATAGGTCGGCGGGACCTCCCCGGCCCGCTGCGGATCCAAGTCGGGGAAGCGGTGACGGGGAAGCAGCAGGGTCGCAGGAGTGAGCCAAGAGGTCTCGGTTGGCCACTGCCCGGGCGGGCTCCAAGACGCGGTGATGGCTGACGTCTCTGAGCCCTCTTCGGCCTGTCCTTCACCTTCGCCCTGGTGCTCCGTGTAGCTGTAACCAGGAAGCGGAAAGATGAGGTCGGCTTCTGGAATCGAGAGGCTCTGACGCATCAACAGGCGCGCTGAGTGACGGGTGATGACAACGAGACGATCCCGCTCCTCACCACCCTTGAACGGGGGACCAGGGGACCGTGCGCCATGACCTGCCGGGCCCGGTTGCCGGGGGGCGGACGCGGTGATCTACTCGAAGGAGTAGGTGCATTGGAGCAGCTGGGCCTGGTAACCCATGGAGCATGGCGCAGAAGGCCGCCTTTTGACGTGCACCGGGAGGGCCGGGACGCATCGTCGAAGGCCCTGGCTTCCTCAGCTCACGTGGTGGCAACAAGCGCGCTGTCCAGCCATATGAGAGGAATGCGGTAATGGCGTCCTCAGCTACCGGCAACCGTCCCATACGACGCCTGCGGCACGATCTCGCCGAGGCGGCAACGGATATCGGCCAGGCGGCGGCCGCCACCGGAAAGGCCACCGCGGCTGCCGTACGTCACACGGGGGCGACCATTGACCGCGCCAGGAAGATGACGCGGGCCCTGCCTGTGGCATGGCACTCGGTAAAGCCGTCGCTGACCGGCCGGATGGACGACTGGCGGCGCGAGTACGCGTACACACTCGGGGAACAGGCCTTCGTCTACGGCTTCCCATACATCTACAACGCCGTGCTTCGCCACCGCTGGGTGACCCAGAAGCCCAAGACGGAAACGACGCCCTACGCGCCCGTCAACCACTTCTGGCATGCGAGCAGGCTCTGGGACGCCTCGGACCGGGAGGGCGTGTCCCCCAACAACGACACGCTGTACTCCTGGGCGTGGGTGGACCTGCGCGAGGAGCCCCTCATTCTCTCGCACCCGGACATGAGCGACCGCTACTTCACCTTCGAACTGGTCGCCTTCACTTCCGACAACTACGACTACGTGGGCATGCGGGCGACGGGGTCGGAGGCCGGCGACTTCGCCCTCATCGGCCCGGACTGGACCGGGGACCTCCCGCAGGGTGTGCGCCGCACGGCGACCGCCCCCACTCCGTGGGTCCTGGTGGTCGGGCGGACCCTCGTGGAGGGTGTGGACGACCTACCGACCGTCCACGCGCTGCAGCAGCAGTACCAGTTGACGCCGCTCCACCTGTTCGGTGAGGAGGGCGTCACGCTCCCGGAACGCCGCGACGTACCGGTACCGGTCGACCCCGCCCAGGATCCGCTCGGGCCGTGGAAGACGCTCAACGCGGCGCTGGCCGAGAACCCTCTGCCGAAGCACCACGATGTCCTGCTCCGGCAGTTCGCGGAGATCGGCGTCGGCCCGGGGATGGACGTCGAGGCACAACCGGAGCCGGTGAAGGAGAGCCTGATCCGGGCCGCCGCCACCGCCGTGCCCATGCTTGAACAGCAGCTGCTCAGTGGCCAGTGGGGCGAGCTCATCAACGGCTGGCGGTACCCTCCCCCGCAGATCGGGCACTTCGGGGACGACTTCCTCAGGAGGGCCGCGGAGCAGTCCCTGGTGGGCGTCGCCATCAACGATCCCGAGGAAGCGGTCTACCTGGCAGCCTTCACCGACAGCGCTGACGAAACACTGACCACCGGCCGTTACGAGCTCCGCTACGAGGCGGGGACGCTGCCTCCGGTCGACGCGTTCTGGTCGCTGACCGTATACGACGAGGACCGGAACCTGATCCCTAATCCGATCGACCGGTACTCCATCGGAGATCGCACCCAGGGGCTGGTCAGAGAGGCCGACGGCGGCCTGACCCTCTACCTGCAACCGGACTCACCGGGGCCGGGCAGGGACTCCAACTGGCTGCCCACGCCACAGCAGGGCATCTGGTACGTGGCACTGCGCATGTACCTCCCAAGGCCCGAGGTCATCGACGCACGGTGGCACTGCCCTCCGATCACCCGTGTCGGTTGACGGGAGGCAGGTCACCCAGCTGCCTTCGCAGCCTGGGGCGGTGAATTCCACCGGTATGGCCATCACCGTCGCTCTCTCGCCACTGCGCGTCCTGTTTGTCGGAGAGCCTGAGGTCCACGTCATGTGCGCTGCCCGGCGCGCAGGGGCCGCAGCCTGAGCGTGCCGTCGGGCCCGCCGTCGACACGGGTGCCGAACTCCCGGCTGTGCCTGTCGAGGACGGCGCGGAGCCACTCGGTGTCCTCGGGTGAGGCGTGTTCCAGCCGCATCCTGCGTGCCTGCAGGGGCACCATCCGCGCGTCGACCAGTCGGCCGGTGTCCGCCTCCACCGAGACCAGGTACAGCACCCGCAGGTCGTCCCGGTAGCTCTCGTATCCGCCGATACCCTCATAGTCGTCGACGAGGTCGCCGCAGCCGTACAGGATGAGCCTGTCCCCGTAGCCCCCACCACCAGGCCGGCACCGAGCCACCACACCGGGCCCGGCCGCACGAGACGGCCTGCCTCCCCGCCTTCGTGACCGGCTGCTGCGGATTCCGGCCGCTCATACACCGGTTGTCACCGCCGAGCGGTAGCACCGCGTCAGGGCCGGACGGTGTCGAGGCGCCCAGGGAGGGATGCTTTCCACGGCACTCCTCCGACCAGAATTCACTGTCTGCGTCAGCACATCATCAAGGCATACCGACGTTGCGGCAGGCGCGCTCCTCCTCGTGGCGGGCCTGCGCTATGTGACGGTACCGCCGGGCTGTGGGACCCGCCGACGATGACGACCCCGATCGGTACACCGGCCACGAATTCCAGATGGCGCCACCACTGCTGCCCCAAACCAATACGCACCGCAACGCAGCGATCGACGGCTGCATCCACGTGTTCACCGCGACGGCGTTGCCGACGCACTTTTTTTGAGCAGCAGGGAGACCTTCTTCCTCTCCCCCTCCGGCTTCCCCCACGGAAGCTGCCTTGACCGCCCGGTGCAACGACATCGACGGTCAGCCCGCCCCCGCACCAACCCGGCGAGTGCCCGATCCAGCGCCTGGAAGCACCCACCCGGACAACAACCCGCAGCGGTCCGCCTTCCCGGCACACTGAGGTCGGGGCTCTGAACACCGAATACATGGTGGGCTGGGCGGGGCCAGCATGCGGGTGACCTCGCGCTGCCTCAGCATGGGAAGCAAGTCGTCTCCCTGTGCGCGGAGGTGGGCGCGATGACGCAAGGCCATGTCCAGCAGACGGCACGCCGAGCCCGGATGGGCCCGACCGCCCGGGTACCACGATGAGCGCCCGCGCAACGCCGACCCCCACTCCTGCCAGGAAGACCGGCAGTGAAAGGGGCTCGCTGAGTAAAGCCGCCGGGCCGTCAGTACTCACCCTGACGATCAACCCCACCGTCGATCTCGCCTGGGAGGTCGGGCACCTGATGGGCATCGGCAAGAACCGTGCCTGGGTGAGGTCGGTGGCTGCCGGGGGCGGAGGGATCAACGTGGCCCGTGGTGTGGTGCTGCTCGCAGGACGGGCCACTGCCGTCCACACCGCCGGAGGCGAGGTCGGCCTGCGTCTGAACCGGCTGCTGGACGAAGAAGGCGTCGACCATGTCGCCGTCGACATCGAGGAAGAGACCCGCGAAGCACTCGTGCTGTTCGAGACCGAATCGCGTCACAGCTACCACATCGTGCCGCCCGGCCCGCGACTGCGCGAAGACGAGGGGCTGCGGTGCCTCGACGCACTGGAGCGGGCCGCCGGCCATTGCCCGTACGTCGTGGCCAGCGGCAGCTTGCCCGGCGGCTTGCCCGCCGCCTTCTACGCCATCGTCGCCCGCCGTATCAAGGAAGCCGGATCCCGGCTGATCCTGGACACCTCCGGGCCGGCGCTCAACGGAGCACTCACGGAAGGCGTCTACCTCCTCAGGTGCAACCGGACAGAGGCCGCGAGCCTGACCGGCCGGGACATCCTCAGTTTCGACGACGCCCGAGGCGTCAACGAGCACCTGCTCACCACAGGAGCCGCCCAAGTCGCCGTCACCACGGTGGGAGCGCTGGGCGCGGTGTGCTCGACCGGCCACGGCCACACCGAACTGCACGCGCCACCGCTGCCCGGCGAGCCGTTGAGCGATGCCGGCGCGGGAGACGGCATGGTGGCCGCCATCGCCGCACGGCTGACCGCCGGCGACGACCCCGTCAGCGCCTGCGCCCTGGGGGTGGCCGTGGCCGCCGCAGCGATGCTCACCCCCAGCACCGAGCCCTTCGCCCCGGAAGTGGCCCAATCGCTCCGCCCCAAGGTGAAGAGCAAGTTCCAGGCCCATGGATGAGAACTCGCGTGCTTTGAGTGCCGTGCCGGCCCGCAGTCGTCCCCGGCGCCCCGCGCCTTCCCGCCACGCGCGTACCAGCTGGCCACCGCCTTCGTCAGCGCCGTGACTATCCCGAGTAGCAGGGCAACTGGTGGTATCGGCAGCAGAGTCACCGGCCCGACGGACAGGCGGCGCGAAACACGGCACCGAGTCCCCGGTCGATATTCCAGCCGTGGATCTTGATCTTCACCGCCGGGTGGCTGCGGTAATGGCGTGCGCGGGCTTGGTGTCGGCGGCGCCGGCGTGACCAGCGCAGTCGGTGCCTGAGGTCGTGGATCGGACTGGTTGTTGTGGCGGACTGGATCCCGTTGCGGGTGGGATCAGGCCGTCGCGGAGCGGGCCGACCACGGCGTTCGGTGGCTGAAGCAGCGGTGACCGGCTTCACCGCCCGCGGCTACCAGGGTTGCCGACTACCGAGGACACCGCACGGTACTCACCACTCCGGACCGGTTCAGTTGCGCCCACGGTGGGTCCACAACGGTTCCACGACGGCCCACTCGCTCTCCCAGTCGTCCAGGGTGGCGGCCTCGGTGCGCCGCAGGCGCAGGCCGCTTCCGCGCTCGCCACCTCGATCGGAATGGCGTGCCGACCGAAAGCCGTACGCCACATCGGGAAGCGGGGAAGATCGCCGAGCAGTCCCTGACGTCGGCGAACTCGGGGAAGAAGCTGCGACGGGCATTCCATGTCGGTCGGCATGTAACGTTCGCTCCTTGCGACGTGGATCGACTTGTCACCCCACTCTGGCGCCCGTCGGCGTGCTCCCCGAGTGCCGGACGGGCCCGGAAAGGGGCCGAACGGGGCACGGCTTCCAGGGACCTACCGAGCCCTCCGGCGCACAGCCACGACGCCGCAGCGCTCCCGAATCGGATCCCGTCGCGGCCCGCATGCGCGGCCGGACGATCTGGGGTACTCCTCGAATGGGAGGAAGAGGCGTGCTTCGGTGCTCAGACGCCGACGCCCGTGTGCTCCTCCCCGCGGCGTCGTTCGATCGGAGGCAGTTGCCATGGAGCCAGTCGTTATGGTCGGCCTGGACGGCTCGCCCCAAAGCATGGCGGCCGCTCATTGGGCGGCCGACGAGGCCGAGCGGCGCAGGGTCACGCTGCGTCTGACGCACGCCTGGCCCATGCTCGCGCCCGAGCCGGTCCGCGCCGCGTCGGAGATCGATCAGAACTACTGGGCGAAGCGGCTTGTGCACAAGGCGCAGGCGGAACTCCAGGCCCGCCACCCGGGCCTCCTGATCGTCGGCAACCTGGTCGCCGACGACGCGCAGGACGCGCTGGTGAAGGCGGCATCGGAGGCCGAACTGACCGTGCTGGGTTCGCGCGGCCTGACCTCCGCCGAGAGCTACTTTCTCGGCTCCGTCAGCATGGCCGTCGTGGCACGGGCCACGCGGCCCGTGGTCCTGGTCCGTCCCGAGCCCCGAGAAAAGCGCACCTCGCCCGCCCCCGGCGGCGTTGTGGTCGCGCTGAAACTGCACGGCCCCTGTGACGACCTCCTCGCCTTCACCTTCGAGGCCGCCGCAAGCCGCGGCGTGCCTCTCCAGGTCGTGCACGGCCGAAGTCTGCCGCTCCATGCGTACACTCCGTGGGGCGTGGACCACGACATCGTCAAGGAGATCACGGAGGATGCGCAAAAGCAGCTGGATCAGGTCCTGCGCCCCTGGCGCGAGAAGTTCCCCGGCGTGGAGCCGGTCGGTGCCATCCGGCTCGAAAGCCCGGCCGAGGCCGTCGTGGGCGCCGCCGAAGGGGCCGAGCTGCTGGTCGTCGGCCGGCGCAAGCACCGCCCCCCGCTCGCACCACACCTCGGTCCCGTGGCCCATGCCGCCCTGCACCACGCGCGTTGTCCTGTCGCCGTCGTCCCTCATGACTGAGCCGACCCCGTTGAACGAGCTGATCGCGACGGTGCGCCAGGAGCACACTGCCACGCTCCGGCCGGGCGCCGCCTTTGACACCGGTGCGCCTCCGCGGTCGGGGGTGCGCGAGACCCACACCGCGGTCGTGTTCTTCGTCGGCGATCGCGCCTACAAACTCAAGAAGCCGGTCGACCTGACGTTCCTGAACTACAGCACCGTGGAGGCGCGGCGGATCGCGTGCGAGCGGGAGGTCGCTCTCAACCGCCGCTTCGCCCCGGACGTCTACCTGAGTGTGGGCGAGATCCGCGTCCCGGGCGCGGAGGCGCCCGAGCCTCTCGTGGCCATGCGCCGCATGCCGGCCGAGCGCCGCCTGTCCAGGCTCGTACGAGACGGCGCGGTCGTCGACGATGCCCTGCGGGCCGTCGCCCGACTGCTCGCGACCCACCACGCGAGCGCACCCCGCACGCCCGACATTGAGGCGCAGGGCACCCGGGACGCCCTGTCGTCGCGCTGGGAGGCAAGCTTCACGCAGGTGCGTGAGATGGCCGTGGAAGGCCGCGTTCCGGAGGGCCTGGAGGAGGTCGAGCGGCTGGTCCGCCGCTATCTCGCCGGCCGTGAGCGGTTGTTCGAGACGCGCCTCGAGCAGGGCCGGATCGTCGACGGGCACGGCGATCTGCTCGCCGAGGACATCTTCTGCCTCGACGACGGCCCCCGCGTCCTGGACTGTCTGGAGTTCGACGACCGCCTGCGCTCTGTCGACGGCCTCGACGACGCCGCCTTCCTCGCCATGGACCTGGAACAGCTCGACGCCCCCGATCTGGCGGCGTTCTTCCTCGCCCGGTACACCGAGTATTCCGGCGACCCCGCGCCGCCGTCCCTGAGGCACCACTACGTCGCCTACCGCGCCTTCGTCCGTGCCAAGGTCTCCCTGATCCAGGCCCGCCAAGGCGCGCGCGACGCCGACCTCACCGCACGGCGGCTGATCACCTCGACCCTGCGGCACCTGCGCGCCTCCGCCGTCGGCCTGATCCTCGTAGGAGGACTCCCCGGCAGCGGGAAGTCCACGCTCTCCGGAGCACTGGCCGACCGTCTGGGCGTCACACTGCTCAGCAGCGACCGTCTGCGCAAGGAACTCGCCGGGGTCCCGGCGGACCGGCCCGCTTCCGCACCGTACGGCGAGGGCCTGTACACGCCCGAGTGGACCGCCACGACCTACGCCGCCCTGCTGGAACGCGCTGCCACGCTGCTGACCCGCGGCGAGTCCGTCATCCTGGACGCCACCTGGTCGAACGCCGGACAGCGCGAGGCCGCCCACCGCGTGGCCGAACGCACCAGCGCCGACCTCGTGGCCCTGCACTGCCGGATCCCAGACGAGATGAAGGCGGACCGCCTGGAAGACCGCGCCGCCGGCCCCTCCGATGCCGACCTCGATGTGGCGCTCGCCATGGCGGAGCGGGAGCCGCCGTGGGCGGAAGCCGTCACGATCAACACCAGTGGCCCCCTGGAGGCCGCCGTCTCCCAGGCGCTGGCAGCCGTGCGTCCGCACGACACCGGCCCCCTGGTCTTCCGCCGCCCCTATATGGAGCCGGACTAGCAGCGGAAGACACCACTGCGACCGAGCCCACAGCACGACTCACCCCCCCCCACGACCGGAAGAGCCCATCCCTCGTTACCCCGCGAAAGGAGACGACATGTCGGAGAGCATCGCCCCGAACGAGCACGAGAGGCTGCGCATCCTGGAGTCCCAGGTGCAGATCCTGGCCCAGGCCGTCAGAGCGCTGGCCGAAGGACTGGAGGAAATCCCTTCAGAGGACACCGAGATGGGGAAGCAGGCAGCTCGCGGCGCCCGACTGGCACACGAACTGCTGCTGTCCCAGGGGCTGTAGGAGCCCGACGATGAAGGTCTCCGAAGCGATGAGCCATCCGGCGGTGTCCGTGCCGACCGGAACACCGCTGGGGCAAGTCGCTCGCGAGATGGCCGAATACGGGATCGGATCCGTGATGCTCACCGAAGGTGAGATCCTCCGCTGACGCACACGAGGTGGCCGATTCGCTGATGACGTTCACGTGCCCTACCGGCACTTCCGCAGGTCCGGGGTCCGTCGCCTGCCCGTCCTCGACGATCATCGGGTCGTGGGCGTCTTGACCGTGGACGAGCACTCATCGACGTCTTCCAGCGTTTGGCCGACCTGCTCGGCCCGGTCGCCTGGAGCGTCCTCGAGGAACGACCCGGGCCGCCCTCGGGGGACACGGGTTTGCGCGGGGCCTGACCACACCTGTCGGTGCCGCCTGGCGGACCTCCTGTCCGTCATCCCTTGACGACCCCGAGCGGTACCAGGCGGGCGACCAGCGTGGCGAGCCCCGCGCCCTCCGTGGCGGCGGCCACGGCGTCGACGTCCTTGTAGGCGTCGGGCGCCTCCTCGGCGAGCGCCCGCCAGGACTTCGGCCGGACCGCGATGCCGTGGGACTCCAGCTCGTCGTGCAGTTCCTCGCCGCGGACCCGGCGCAGCGCCTGGTGGCGGCTCCAGACGCGTCCGGCGCCGTGGGCAGAGGACCAGAAGGCGTCGTTGCCGACAGCGCCGGCCATGACGTACGAGGCCGTGCCCATGGTGCCAGGGACCAGGACCGGCTGCCCGGCCTCCGCGAGGTCGTCCGGTAGGTCCGGGTGTCCGGGCGGCAGAGCCCGGGTGGCGCCCTTGCGGTGGACGCACAGCCGGCGCCGTACGCCGTCCACGTAGTGGGTCTCGATCTTCGCCATGTTGTGAGAGACGTCGTAGACGAGGTCCAGACTCACCCCGGCGGCGACGGTGAAGGCATGGCGCGCGGCTTCGGTGAGCACCTGCCGGTTGGCGCGGCCGTAGTTGGCGGCCGCCGCCATCGCCCCGAGGTAGGCGCGGCCAGGGGTGGAGACGACGGGGGCGCAGGCCAGCTGCCGGTCCGGCAGCCGGATGCCGAAAGAGCCCAACGACTGGTCCATGCCACGGACGTGGTCGCTGCACACCTGGTGCCCCAGGCCGCGCGAACCGCAGTGGATCATGACGCACACCTGGCCGGCGTGCAGACCGAAGGCGGTCGCGACCGGCTCGTCGTACACCCGTTCCACCGCCTGCACCTCCAGGAAATGATTGGCCGACCCAAGGCTCCCCACCTGCTGGAGCCCCCGGTCCACGGCCCGTTGGCCGACCTGCGACGGATCGGCACCCGCCAGCGTCCCGCGGTCCTCGCAGCGTTCCAGGTCTCGGGGCACACCCCGGCCGTGCTCGACAGCGTAGGAGCCGCCGGCAACCATGAGCTCCTCCAACTGCGGCTGTCCGGACAGTTTCCACAGCCCGCCCGGGCCCAGGCCCCGCGGGACCGTGTCGCCGAGGATGTCCATCAGGCGCCGCGTCCGGGGAGCCAGCGCGCCGCGGTCGATGTCGGCGGCGAGCAGCCGAACGCCGCAGGAGATGTCGAACCCCACTCCGCCGGGCGAGATCACCCCACCGGCGTCGATGTCCGTGGCCGCCACGCCGCCGATGGGAAACCCATATCCCCAGTGCACGTCGGGCATGGCGTACGAGGCGCGGACGATGCCGGGCAGCGTGGCCACGTTCGCGACCTGCTCCAGTGCCTTGTCCCCGGCCGCCCGCGGCAGCAGCACCCGCGTCGCGAAGACGACGCCAGGAACGCGCATCGGGTCCCGCCGCTCAACGCGGAACCGGACCGGGGTCTCCTCCACCAGGTTGATGTCCATGCCCGTCGTCCCTTCCCGGGCCCGTGACTTCCAGTAGACACTCGGCGTCACGGCTTCGCCCACCGGAGAGCGCGGCAAGCGCGGCGTGCCCCCGGTTCATAAACTGGAAGGCGTGGTCCGGCCCAACGAGGAGGCCGAAGCGCTCCTTCAGGAGTACGCGGACCTCATCGCCATCACCGGAGGCGAGGCGTTCAAGGCGCGCGCCTACGAGAAGGCGGCCCGCGCGATCGGCGGCCACCCCGCCGACGTGTCCCGCCTCGACGCCGCGGGCCTGCGGGAGATCCCGGGCGTCGGCAGGTCGATCGCCGACAAGGTCGTCGAGTACTTCCGCAGCGGCAAGGTCGCGGTGGTCGAGGAGCGGCGGGCGCGGATCCCGGCCGGGGTGCGGCAGCTCATGAGCATCCCCACCCTGGGCCCCCGGAAGGCGATGACGCTCTACAAGGATCTGCACATCTCCTCGGTGGACGAGCTGGCCGACGCCATCAGGGCGGAGAAACTGCGTGATCTGTGCGGGTTCGGGGAGAAGACCGAGGCGAACATCCTGCACGGCATCGCCCTCCTGCGGCAGGCGGGCGGGCGCATCCTGCTAAGCGCGGCCATGGAAGCGGCCGAGGAGATCGTCACGGAGCTGTCCGGGGTGGCGGGCTGCGAGAACTGCGCGTACGCGGGATCGCTGCGCCGTATGCGGGAGACCATCGGCGACCTCGACATCCTGGTCGCCGCCAGCCGGTCGGCCCCCTTCATGGACGCGCTCACCGAGCTGCCCTCCACTGCCGAGGTCCTCGTCCACGGCGCCAAGAAGACCTCCGTCCGCACCGTCGACGGCATCCAGGTCGACCTGCGCGTGGTGCGACCGGACTCATGGGGCGCCGCCCTGCAGTACTTCACCGGCTCGAAGGCGCACAACATCCACACCCGCACGATCGCCGTCCACGCCGGGCTGAAGCTGTCCGAGTACGGGCTGTTCGACGCGGAGAGCGAAGACCTGATCGCCTCCCGGACCGAGGAGGAGGTGTACGCCCGGCTCGGCCTGCCGTGGATCCCACCCACCCTGCGCGAGGACCGCGGGGAGATCCAAGCCGGCCTGCGCGGCGAGCTGCCCGAGATGGTGACGGAGAACGACATCAGGGGCGACCTGCACACCCACACCGACCTCACCGACGGCCTCGCTCCGCTGGAGGACATGGTGACAGCGGCCGCCGCACGGGGATACGCGTACTACGCGATCACCGACCACGCGCCGGACCTGTCCATGCAGCGCATGACCGACGAGAAGGTCCTGGACCAGCGCGAGCTTGTCCGGGCTCTGGACGGCAGGCACCACCGGATGCGCCTCCTGCACGGCACCGAGCTCAACATCGGTCCGGACGGCGAGACGGACTGGCCCGACGCGTTCCTCGCCGGCTTCGACATCTGCGTGGCCTCGGTGCACTCCCACTTCGGCCTCGACCGGGCGGCGATGACCCGGCGGCTCGTCCGCGCCTGCGCGAACCCCCACGTCAATGTCATCGGCCACCCCACGACCCGGCTGCTGGGCAAGCGGCCGGGCGTCGACGCTGACTTCGACGAGGTGTTCGCCGCCTGCGCCCGCACCGGCACGGCCTTGGAGATCAATGCCCAGCCCGACCGTCTCGACCTCGGCGACGAGGACATCCTCCGCGCCAGAAGTCACGGGGTGAAGTTCGCCATCGGCACCGACGCCCACTCCATCCCGCAACTCGCGTACCTCCGCTACGGCGTCGGCACGGCGCAGCGCGGATGGCTCACCCCCGACGAAGTGATCAACACCTGGCCGCTGCGACGGCTGCGCCGGTTCCTGTGGAAGGGCCGATCCGGCTGAGGCGAGACCGCACCACTGTCCCCTGCGGGAGTCACACGTCGAGCGTCACCGAGCACGTCCAGCCGTCCGGCCCGCCGGTCATGGCCAGCCCGTGCAACGTGACGGCCTTCGGAGCGGCACCCGTCACGGGCAGCGACCTCGCGTCGGCCATCCACAGCACACCCTGTATCCCGCCGTCGACCGGAGCCAGTTCCACATCGACCGGGACCTCTCCTTCGGTGTCGAGCCGGTAGACGACCTCGTCCAGCAGCGCGACGAGCACGTCCTCATCCCGCTCCGCCCGCACCACGGCGTCCCATCGGCGGACACCGACCGCCCCTGTCAGATCCAGGAACGACGCGCAGACCCCCCGCACAGCCTGCGCCAGGCACTCCTCGCGCGTGGGAGCCCACGCCTCCACCCGCAGGTCCGCCGTATGCGGAACACCGCGATACCCACCGCGTGCGGCAACTCCGTCCACGCCTCATCTCCTTTGCGCGTCGCCTCCGGCGGTCAGGGAGCAGCCTGGCCACGGTAGCCCCGCCGAGGCGGCAACCCGGGCAACACCGTGCCGGCCTGCGGCCGACGGTCCGCTGACTCCTTCCGTACCGGGTGGCCGGCGAGGGCCGAGACGATGTCGGCAGCCGTCAGCACCCCGGCGAGACGCCCGTCCTCGGTCAGCACCGGAAGGGCGTCGGATTCGGTGTACGTCATGAGGTTGGCCGCGTGGCGTACGGTCTGCTCCACGCGGACGAGCGCCGGCCCGTGGCCCCGAAGGAGTTCGTCCACCCGCACGTCGGACAGCGAAACGGCGGGGGTCCCGCACGCGACCGCCACATCAGCCCTCTCCAGCAAGCCGGCACATCGACCGTCCGGACGTACCACAGGTAGGTGACGGGAGCCCGACCGCTGCAACAGCTCCCACGCCACGAGCACTGTTTCGCCGACATCGACCGTGACCACGGCGGGACGCATCACCGCGCCGACCGTCCGCGCCAGGATCTCCTGCTGCTCTTCCACGATCGCCTCCTCGGCGAACCGGTCGCCGTCAGCGCTGTCCGGCCGGTTCGAGGACGAAGACCGGAATCTGCCGGTCGGTCTTGAGCTGGTAGTCGGCGTAGTCGGGGAACGCCTCGACCGCGCGCCGCCACCACAGGGCCTTCTCCTCGCCGGTGGCCTCGCGGGCGTTCATGTCCTGGCGGACCGGCCCGTCCTGGAGCTCCACCCGGGGGTCGGCCACGATGTTGTGGTACCAGACGGGGTGCTTGGGGGCGCCGCCCTGCGAGGCGACCACGGCGTACGTGCCGTCGTGCTCGACCCGCATCAGCGGGGTCTTACGGATCTTCCCGCTCCTGGCCCCGCGGGTGGTGAGGATGATGACGGGCATGCCCCGCATCGTGGTTCCCTCGGTGCCGCCGGAGCTCTCGAAGAGCTCGACCTGGTCGCGGACCCACTGTTCGGGGCTCGGCTCGTACTCTCCCTGCAGAGGCATGGCATCTGTCCCATCGTCGGCTTCCGGACACCCGGGTGCCGGTGTGTCCCGCTGCTCCGGGAAACTCTCGCACCATTCCGTCCGACCGGCGTCACGGTGACTCCGTGGGGCACGGCGATGGAGTGATCCGGCTCAGGAGTGCGGCGGTCTCAGCCGCAGTTGCAGCATCGCTTCGAACCTCGCCTCCGGGTCGTCGAGATAGATGTCCGCGACCAAGGCCAGCCGCTTGAGTCGGTAGCGGAAGGTGTTGGGGTGGATGTGTACGGCGGCAGCGGCCGCGGCCACGTCACCGAAGGTGCTCAGCCAGGCGTCCAGGGTCTCGGTGAGGGCCGTGTTGTGCTCGGCATCGTAGGCGGGCAGCCGTATGACGGGGCCGTCGGGCAGATCGTCCTCGGCTGCCATCCGGTCCGTCAGCTCCTCCAGCAGCGAGGCTGCGTAGACGTCCGCCAGCCGGGCGGCCCTGCGCCGGGTGCGGCCGGAGCCGAGGACCCGCAGCGCGCGGTCCGCGTCGGCGCGCGAGCGGCGCAGCTCCACCGGGCGGGCGGCGAGCCGGCCGACGCCGATGACGGCGGGCACCCGGCCGCCGATCCGGCCGAGGAACGCCTCTGCGACCCGCAGTCCCTGCTCGTCCGAAATGGTGGGCAGGACCGCGTGGGTGACTTGGCCGAGGGAGGCCGCGGCGGTGCGGGGGTGGATCGCGGCCAGGTGCAGAGCGAGCGCCTCGGCGACGCGGTGGCCCGCAGCCACCCGGTCGGGGTCGTACTGCTCGCCGGTCACCGCGAGCGCCAGTACGCAGGCGGGCTGCGCGGAAAGGCCGAGCCGGACGGCGGCCTGCGGTGCGTGCGTGCCGCCCTCCAGGACGGTGGCGAGCCTCGCCGGCTCGTCCAGGGGGTCCTGGATCAGCACCCCGGTGACGGTGCGGGCCGGGTCGGCCTCCCCGGCCACCACTTCGATCAGTGTCGACCCGAGATCGTTGAGGATCCGGCCGAGCACGGCCCGTGGCTGCTCCGTCATCATCACAAGGTAGTTGATCGGCGATCGCCCGCGGCGGGGGCGGACTGCGCGGGGCCGGGGCCTGTCATCGGCCGATCCATTCCGTCGATTCGGTCACCTCGGCCAGTTGCCCGGGGATCGGGGAGGTCCCGATGCCGGGTCCGCGGGGAACGTCGAGATGGCCGTCGCGCAGTGTGAACGGCTCGGTGATGTCGGTCCGGTAGTACCGGTCGGAGGCGGACGTGTCGCCGGGCAGGGTGAAGCCGGGCAGTGCGGCGAGGGCCACGTTGTCGGCGTGGCTGAGTGGCGAGAGTTCCGTCATCCGTGCCGGGTCGCCGATCTCGTGTTCGGTGATCAGGTGGCCCTCCTCCGAGGTGCCGGCCATGCTCTTCGGGTCGACCAGGACGCCGCCCGGGACGACGGCGGCGAACCGGTCGGTGCGGGTGGAGAGCCAGCAGCTCAGATAGCCGCCGTAGCTGTAGCCGGTGAGGGCGATCCGTTCCGGGTCGACGAGCCCCTCCTCGACCAGGGCGGCGACCGGCTGCAGGACGTCCTGTTCGTCCGTCTTCCCCCCAGGCGCCCACGGCGGCGGTGTAGAACGCCTCGCCGTAGCCGTCGCTGGCGCGGACGTTGAGCGCGAGGACCGTCCAGCCCCGCGAGGCCAGTTCCTGGTGGTAGAGGTGGACCGGGTCGGAGTGCGGGGCACAGGCGTTGTGCGGGCCGCCGTGCACATCGACCAGGAGCGGGCCGCCCGGCGGTGTGCCGGCGGCGCGGGTGATCATGCCGTGCACGACCTGCCGTCCGAGATGCCGAACTCGCGTTCGGTGACCGGGTGGAGGGTGATCTCCGGCAGCGACCGGGCCATGTGGCCGGTGAGCCACCCGGGCCGGTCCGGCTCCCTGTCGGCCCAGGCGTCCAGGTCCAGCAGCACGACCTCGCCGAAGCGCGTCGCGTCGCAGACCACGACCACCGCCCGCCCCGCCTTGCTGACGACCGAGCAGCCGCTGACGCCGGTGCCGGCGGGCAGCGGGGAGGCGCTGATCCCGTCCGCGCCCACCCGGTACAGCCGTGTCGCGCCCCGGTCGCGGGCGCAGAAGACGATGTCGTCGCCGTGGAACTGCGGGAGCGCGCCCGGGTATCCGGGGCCGCCGCCCATGACGTTGCGGTCCAGGGCGGCACTGAGCGACACCGGCGCGGAGCCGTCCAGCGGCTGGCGCAGCAGCTCCGAGTGGCCGACACCGAACGAGGCACGGCCGACGACGAGCAGCGCGGACCCGTCGGGAAACCAGCCCACCGGACCGGCCAGACCGTCGGCGGGCCCGACCCTGCGGGGCTCGGACGCGTTCTCCCCGACCCCGACGACATGGGCGGCCGAGGGGCCGAAGACGGCCACGTCCGGGGTGGTCTGCGCCGGGTAGGCGAGCCGGGTGCCGTGCCGGAGCCAGCCCCACGACGGCCTTGCCGAGGGTCGACTTCCCCGACCCGGACCCGCCCACCAGTCCGGTCACCGTGCCTTCCGGCACCAGCAGGCTTCACCAGGCTCTCCTCGCACAGCAGCGGCAGCAGCCGGGCCATCTGCACGATGAACGGTGCGGGCTTCGTGGTGGTGACGGTGACCGTCCGGGCCGCCTTGTCGGCCTCGGCCACAGCGGTGACGTACCTGGTCCCGCGGGCCCTTCTGTTCCTGGTCTCCGTGCCTGCGGTGCCGGCCATGGTCCACCTCCGAAGGAGCAGCACTCCGCCGCCGAGTGAAGGAACAGTAGGCAGCGCCGTACCGGCTCCGACTGGTCGCGCCGCACAAAAAGCGAGGCCCCCGACGGTGCGCCGCACCGAAGACGGACGCAAGGACCCGCTGATCGCGGACGGAGGAGTTCCGGCGGCGGGAAAACCGATCGCGGCGGATATCCACCACGTGAAAACGTCTGGCGCATGACTGCGCAGCACCAGATACGGGCCGACTACGACGCCCGGACGATCGTCGTCTATCAGGCGTACTCACCGGCGGTCGCCGGGCCGGCCCTGCGGGCGAACAGGTTCGTCCCGCCCTTCTCGTTCAACCGGATGACCTGGATCAAGCCGTCGTTCCGCTGGCTCATGCACCGCAGCAATTGGGCGCAGAAGCCGGGCCAGGAGCGGATTCTCGCGGTACGGATCACCCGGGCCGGCTGGGAGGAGGCGCTCTCGCAGGCGGTGCTGACGACAGCCGATCCGTCAGCTGTCTCCCAGGCTCCCGTGCACGTCCAGTGGGATCCCGAGCGCTCGCTGCGGGGAGCCGCGCTCAATCACTACAGCATCCAGGTCGGGGTGGGACGCGGTCTTATCCGTACGTTCGCCGAGGAGTGGGTCGTCGACATCGGCGACATCACGCCCAGGGTCCAGAAGATCGCGGCGCTCAGGCAGGGCGGCCGGAGCGCGCAGGCCCAGCGGCTGCTCCCGCCAGAGCGGATCTGCCCGGTGCCTCCGGCCGTGGCGAAGCGCCTCGGCATCGACTCGTAGGGCTACTGCATCACTTGGAGCGGGGTGTGTCCGAAGGACCGCTCGCAGGAGTAGACCTGCATGGTGTAGCCGCGCCCGATGGTGATCTGGGTGGGTTCCTGCGGCTGCGGGTGGACCACTCCGGGGGCTGCGGCCGCGGCTTCGTCCTCGACAGGACACCAATGCCGCTCGTTGTCCCATTCGCCGCTGTCGACGGTCAGGAGCGGGCGGACGGGCCCTGCGCAGTCCGGGCACTCCATGGGCCACGGATCGCTGAAGCTCCAGTTGCCCCAGCCGCCGAGCTTCCATCCGGGCGCCACGGACAGGGCGTCCTGGTACAGGTGGTCGCGCGGCTCCTCCCAGTCCCTGACGCGTCCGGCGAGTTCCTCGGTCAGTTCGTGCGGTGCCGGGTACTCGGTTACCTGTTCGGGGTGCAGGACGCAGGGAGCGGGCAGGTAGTTGTCGTCCCCGATCACCGACGGCCCGGGAGGCGTGGACAGCGGCGTACCGACCTCCGCGGCCAGCCGCCACACCAGCCGCACCCGCGGCAGGCAGTCCTCGTCGTGGTCGAAGGGACACCACAGCACCTGGAGCAGATCGGCCGCCTGCGGGCCCGGCCAGAGGCCGCCTCTCACCGTGCCCTCGGCGCCCTCTGCGCCCGGGAGGTCTCGTGCGTACAGCTGGGCGACCGCCAGCAGGGGAACCGGCCCGTCCTGCGGGATGCGCCGGCCGGTGCAGCCGACCCGGTCCACCACTTCGCGCTCCTGCGGGGTGAGGGTCAGGCTGTTTCCCTCCGCCCGTGCCCAGCCCGCGGTCAGGACACGGCGGCTGTCCCGCACCTCGTCGGGTACATAGCCGAGGTGCCACGGGCCCGCGTGCTCCGGGCAGGTGGGCCAGGGTTCGTCCCGTGGCCACAGCAACGGTCCTCCGACGGAGCTGTCCGAGACGGCCGGCTCCCCCGGGCGCGGGTGCAGCCGGACCGCCGTACGTGCCAGAGGGGCAAGTTCCGGGAACTCCTGGGTGATGTCCACCGGGCGAGGCGGCGTCGAACGAGGCATCGGAGCAGCGTAGTTGCCACTGCCCCGGCCCGGTCCACCGGCCCCCGTCCCGCCGAACGCCCCTACAGCGGTGGGTCGGTGAGGAGTTCGAGCAGCCAGCGCGCGCCTTGCGCGTCGCCGCCCCCGCCGGACGCGCCGGGGAAGATCCGTCCCCAGGAGCGGGCCCGTCCGATCGCCCCGAGCCGCCAGGTCAGGCTCAGCGCTCGCCGCAGCTCGGCCGGGGTACGGCCGTGGCCCGTCCACTGTTCCAGGTAGGCGTCGCGCAGCCGCGGCAGCGCCTCGGGCCCGAACCGCTCGCGGGCCGCGAGGGCGGGGACGAGGAAGCTGCAGAAGGGGTGGGCGACGGCCGCGTCGCCCCAGTCGAAGAACGTGAAACGGCCCGGCTCCGGCGTGAAGAGCTGGCCGTCGTGCAGGTCGGCGTGGTCGAGCGTGTCCGCGATACCCACTCCCGCGAGCTCCTCGCACCACTCGACGAGCCGGGGCCGCAGCTCGCCCAGGGCCCGGCGGTCGGCGGGCTCCAGTGCGGTGTTCCCGGCCACGATCCGGTCGAAGGCCGCCGGGAGGCCGGGTGTGCGTGCGCCAGGGACCCCGAGCCGTTCGAGCTCGTCGGTGTACGGAACGAGGGCGCGCTGCATCGCGGCGTACTGCCGCAGCGGTTCCTCCCAGGCCCTCGGATCGACTGCGGTACGGTCCGCCGCCGAGTCGAGAGCGTCGCGGAAGAGAGTGCCGCCGTCCGGCAGCAGTGACCGGCCCCGGTCCGCGTCGACGGCGAGCGGCCGCAGTACGTACCCGGGCACCCAGCGGGCCAGCGCCTCGGTCAGCCCCGCCTCGAAGGCGCTGGCGGGCGGGTTGGCCTTGAACCACACGGCTTCGCCGCCCGCGACGGACATCCGTACCAGCACGGACCACGGCCGCAGTCTCACCTTCCGTGGGCCGGTTTCGCGCAGCCCGTGCGCGGCGAGCCCGCGCTCCGCCCAGCCGAGGGCGTCCGCCCGCCAGTCCTCCCGCTCCCAGGGCGTCACCGCGTCCGGGTACCGCCCTCGGTCCACCGCCACCGCCGAATCGCTTCGCATCGCACCATCCCACCACCGGCCCGGCCCGGCCCTCATCCGGTTTTCCGGCGGTGGTGCGCGGCGGACAACCGGCCTACTGCCGCGTCCCTTGCGTGTCGATCATCGCCAGACCGTCGATCGCCGCCGGGGAGAGCAGTGACTCCTCCAAGCCCGACAGGGGCTTCCAGCTGACCGCCGAGGTGGAGTCGTCGGTCCTGGTGACCGCGAGCGGTCCCGGTTCGAGGTCGACCCGGTAGAAGAGCCCCACCAGGTGCCAGTTCACGCCGAGCCGGTGCGCGCTGTACGAGCGGGCGTCCACCAGTTGGGCGTCCAGGAGTCCGAGGCCGGTCTCCTCGTACAGTTCGCGTGCCAGCGCCTGACGCGGCTGCTCACCTGGATCGATGCCCCCGCCCGGCAGGTGCCACAGTCCGGGCGTGAAAACAGGTGAGCTGTCCGAGAGCTGGGTCAGCAGCAGCTGATGCTCCACGACAGCGATCGCATACGCCGATATTCGTGAACGTACGTCACTTCCCACGTGTGCCCTCCGGTCATCGGGGTCCACGGCTCCGACCGAGCCGTGCGGTCAATCCATCGATCATGCGGCGGGGCCTGGAGAGGGCGCCCGCCGGCTCTCCGCCTACCGGAGCTCCAGCGTTCCCCGGACGAATGCGGCCTGACCCGCGTGTTGCAGATCGTCCGAGATGACGCTGATCAGACGCACCCCGAGACTCACCGGCGGGGACCACGCCTCGTCGACGATGCGGTCCAGGGCCTTGTCGTCGAGCCCGCTCACGAAACCGAGGGTCTGTTCGTGGACGGCGTCGTGATAACCGAGCAGCAGCTCCGCCGAGCCCACCCGCACGGCCGCGACGTCCGCGCTGCTGTGTCCGTACCCGGTGGCCTCCTTCGCGAAGGGCAGATCGAAGCGGGAGGCCCAGTCCTCGGAGAACCAGACCTGCTCGACTCCGGCCGCGTCCGAGACGTGGTCGTCCTGGATCCGGGTGAGATGCCATACGAGCCAGCCGATGGAGTTCGCTCCGTCGTCGAGACGGGCATGGAGGTCGGCGCTCGAAAGGCCCTCGACCGCCGAGTGCACCGTCTCCCGGACGCGGGTGAACGCGTCGGTCAAAAGGTCAGCACTGTTCATGCCCTCACCCTCACCGCTGCGTGCCCGCTCCCCCGTTATCGACACGCGCCGGGCCCCGTCGTCCGCGTAGGGTGGCAGCATGCTTTGACGCCTGCCCGCAGACCGGGCACCACCGCCGCCTCCCTCGTACCCGACCGGTTCCGGACCCGACGAAGGAGCGACACATGAGTACTGCCCTGCCCATCGACGTCCCCGGCGCGTTCGCCGCGTCCTACAGCAAGAACGGCGGTGCGTCCGCCCGCACCTGGCTCGCCGCGCTCCCCGGGCTGGCCGACGACTTCCTGGACCGCTGGAGCCTGCGGCTGGACGGCCCCTCGGCACACGGCATGGCCTCTCTGGTACTGCCGGTGACCCGCGCGGACGGCACGCGCGCGGTGCTGAAGCTCCAGGAGGCCACCGAGGACAACATCGACGCGGCGCCGGGCCTGCGGGCGTGGAACGGCAACGGAGTGGTGCACCTGCTCGACCACGACCCGGACACCGGCACCATGCTGCTCGAACGGCTGGACAGCGCACGGCCGCTGTCGGCGGTGGCCGACGAGGCGGCCGCCGTGCAGATCCTCGCCGAACTGCTGGCACGTCTGGTCGTGGTGGACGCGCCTGCGGGCTTCCGGCGGCTGGCCGACATCGCGGCGGCCATGCTCGAAGAGGTGCCTCGCAGCCTGCCGATGCTGCACGACCCGGCCGAACGGCGGCTGGTGCGTACCTGCGCGTCGGCGGTGGCCGAACTCGTCGGCGAACCGGGCGACCGCCTGCTGCACTGGGACCTGCACTACGACAACGTCCTCGCCGGGCAGCGGGAACCCTGGCTGGCCATCGATCCGGAACCGCTGGCCGGCGACCCCGGCTTCGACCTGCTGCCGGCGCTGCACAACCGCTGGGACGACATCGTGGCGACGAGAGACGTGCCCCGCGCGGTGCTCCGCCGCTTCGACCTGCTGACCGAGGTGCTGGGCCTGGACCGGCAGCGGGCGACCGGCTGGACGCTGGGGCGTGTCCTGCAGAACGCGCTGTGGGACATCGAGGACGGCGAGAGGGCCCTGGATCCGGCCCAGACCGCCATCGCCGATGCCCTGTTGGCCCGGCCACGGCCTACGGCGGGGTGAGCGCCCGGCCCGCTGCGATCTGATCGGGGAGAGTGGGCGTCACCGGCTGGATCTCCAGAGTCGCCGCCGGCTGTGCAGGGAGAAGTGGGCCGCACCGGGCTGTGCTCCGCCCAGCACGGCGGTGGAGACGACTGCCCCGTCGGTCAACTCGCCTGTCGGCGTCGGCTGATCCGCACCTCGGCCGCGACGTCCTCTCCGGTCTCCGCCACCGACCGCAGCGGCCGTCTCCAGGGCCGTGCCGCAACCAGGCTGTGACACGGCCGTGGAGATGTCTCGGCAACCCGGTGGATCCGCCGCTGTTCATCGAAACCGTCCATGGAAGGATCTGCGAAGGGCAGGTCACCGCCCAGATCACTTCATGGGGTAGATGTCCCCACTCGCCATTCCGCTGACCTGCTCGCTCTCCGATTCGATCCTGCGGGCCTTCTCCTTCAGGCGCCGGCGCTCCTCGGGATCGGTGGCGCGCTCGGCTTCGGCCTCCAGGCCCTTCGCCTTGGCTCGCAGCTGCTGTACGCGATTGCGGAGCTCGTCCGACTCACTCATGATCACTCCTTGGATGTGCTGGCCCCCGACACGGAGCCGCCAGTCGTCCGTACGGTTCCCGGCCGGTGTGTGTCAGCCACGGGACCGATGCCATGGGCATCCGGACGCGGCCGTGTGCGGCCGGCGCCTGCAGGCGCCCAGGAAACCGAGGCCGATGCCCAGCATCCAGAAGTCCTTGGCCATCGGGATGCCGTTCTGGGTGGGGCGCAGGCTTCCGGACTCCCGCAGGCCGGGGACCCGCAGGTACAGACCGACCAGCCCCCCGGAGAACCCTGTCAGCGCCAGCCCGGCCAGCCTGGTCGGCACAAAAGGGGCGAGCAGCGTTCCGCCGACCGCGATCTCCGACCAGGCGAGCAGCCGGGTGAACCTCTCCGGCTCGATCTTCTTCAGGAAGGGATAGGCGACACAGGCCATGCCATGCAGGCCCTCGGCCGTCTCCGCGTCGGCCTTCAGCTTGCCCAGGCCGGAGTTCAGGATGAACGCGCCAGTGGCGAGGCGAGGGGGGACATCGCGTGGTTCGAGAGTCGTCATGGGAGCCTCCGTCCCGTTCCGGGCCCCTCGTCGAGCTTAGCCAGTGGGCGCCGGTGGCGCTTCACAAGAAGGGTGCCGGGCCGGGCGTGGTTCCGGATTCAATTGATTCGGTCGGCTGCGGGCTCCGCCGCCGCTGCCGCCGCGTTGCCCGTGACCGTGACTCGTGGTCTGCGAGGCGGTGCTCAGGCAGCTCCGGGAGGACGGATCGGTGACGGTGGGTAGGCTGCCCGTATGGGCGGCGCCCGCCTCGGTGCCGACCGGCCTGCCGTACGTCACCGTGATCCGCTGGCCGCAGCCCGCGGAGAGGTACGGCTCGATGAACCCCTGATCGGCATTCTTGAACCGGCCCGAGGCGGACGGCAGCCCGAGACTGCCGATGTGCGCCACCGGCGTCCCAACCGCGGTCTCGACGACGTCCCCGGTCATCAGCTGCGTCGCACCACTCACACCGGCCCGCTTGAGAACCAGGGAGTACATCGTCCCCGGTGTGTAGCGGAACCGGACCGCGCAGCTCACTCCGGCACCGCCATCGGCGCCGTAGGTGCAGTGGTCGCCCGTCGTCGTGGCATCGGCGTCGAAGGAGCTGAAGATCGCTTGGAGCACACGGTTCCCGTTCGCGTCCACGGGCTTCGGCTGGAAGCCCGCGTAGGGGCGGGTGCCGCTCTCCAGAGTGGTGTAGTAGGCGACTCGCCGTAGCGGCGACGTCGACTTCTGTTGAACGCGGAGCAACCTCGGAGGCACGACCGTCGTCTTGATCCACAACAAGGCGGCTCGCCACGGGCAACAGCCAGAACGAAAGCCACGAGCAGCAGCCACGTCCGACAGCCCAGACCGACCCCTCGCGGGTCCACCGGCCAGGCAACTATGCACGGAATGTATACATCAAGTGCATAGCAATCCCCTGCCCTGATCCGACCGCGCACGAAAGGCCCCCATGCACAGCAAGGCACTGGCGCCCGAGTACCAAGGCGCCCTCACCAAGATGTCGGTGAACTCCTCCCTCACAGACGTACTGGCAGAAGGAGTACGCCACTTGAGGGAGGCCGAACTGTCCGGTTCACAGGAGGAGGTGGCCCGGTGCGGGCTCGCCGTCGCCGAGGCGCACCGCCGGCTCGGCAACGTCGAGGAAGCCGATCGGGCCTGGAAGTCCAGCTACCGGTCCGCCCGCTCGGCCGGCGACCTCGGGGCGATGGCCTGGGCTCTCTGGAGCGGCGGGACCCTGGCCCGGCAGCGGGGTGAACTCAAGCTTGCCTTCCGGCTGTTGGGGCTGGCTGCCGACATGGGAAAGCGCGGCGGGGACATAGTCGCCCGCGGCTACTCCCTCGCCGGCCTCGCAGAGACCGGCCGGATCCAGGGGGACTACCGCACCGTTGCCGCGCTGCACGAGCAGTTGCTCGCCGAGGCACGGGCGCGCGGCGAGGCGCGTCACACCGTCTGGGCCCTGGAGGGCATCGCGCAGATCCACCGCAACACCGGCTCGCTCGACACCGCCCTGGCCATGTTCGAGGAGGCGGCCGAGCTCGCCGGCAACGCGGACGACCGGCGCGGCCGGGCGTGGGCCCTGCGCGGCATGGCCGACATCATCTCCTTGAGGGACGATCCGGAGCGTGCCCTTGCGCTGCTCGCGGAAGCCGAACTCACCTGCCGTGCGATGAATTTGTCCAGCGCGCTCGCCTACAACCACAAGATGCGCGCCAACGTCCTCTTCCGCGCCGAGCGTTACGAGGAGGCGCGCGCGATGTACGAGGAAGCGCTCGGGGAGTTCCGCGCCATGACCGAACCCCGGGGTGAGGCGCTGGCCCGGCTCGGACTCGTCAAATCGCTGGCCCGGCTCGGCCGCGACCGCGACGACACCGCGGCGGATCTGCACGAGCTGCGCCGCACCCTCAGCCGGATCGGCCTGCTCAACGCCCGGGACATGGTGGACAAGGCGTACGCCGAGCTCGGCGTGGCACCGGTCGACGGCGGCACGGACGAGGAGAGCGGACGACGATGACACCACCACCCGCAATCCGGCAGGCCGCGCCGCCGGAGGTGCTCGCCCGCTGCCGTGAGCAGGTGCGCCCGGCGCTCGCACAGGCCGTGCGTCGTCTGCATCCGTGGCACGCGGAAATGGCCGTGTTCTCCCTCGGGTGGGCCGCGACGGACGGCAGCCCCGGCCCGGGCTCACAGGGCAAGGGGGTCCGCCAGGCCCTCGCGCTGCTCAGCGCCGAGGCCGCCGGTGCACCGGCCGAGGACGCGGTCGTCGGAGCGGTCGCCGTGGAACTGATCCACGTCTTCTCGCTCCTGCACGACGACATCATGGACGGCGACGAGACCCGCCGACAGCGCGCCACCGTGTGGAAGGCGTACGGAACCGGCCCGGCGATCCTCGCGGGCGACGCGCTCTTCGCCCTGGCGGTGCAGACCCTGGCCGACGCACCCGGAAGACACAGTGCGGCGGCGGTCCGGCACCTTGCCGGGACACTGACCGAGCTGGTGCGCGGCCAGGCCGACGACCTGCTCTTCGAGTCCCGGCCCTGGCAGGGTCCCGAGGCGGTGCGGCCGCACGAGTACCGGTGGATGGCCGAGAACAAGACGGGGGCACTGCTCGGCTGCGCGGCCGGTCTGGGCGCCGTGCTGGCGGGTGCCCCGGACGCGACCGTCGACGCACTCTCCCGGGCGGGCCGGCATCTCGGGGTGGCGTTCCAGGCAGTGGACGATCTTCTGGGGGCATGGGGAGATCCCGAGGTCACGGGCAAGCCCGTGCACAGCGATCTGCGCCGGCTGAAGAAGACGTACCCCGTCTTGTCGGCGCTGGCGACGGACCACCCCGCCGCCCGTCGGCTCGCCCTGCTGCTGGGCACCGGAAACCCGCTCGACGACTCCGACGCCCGGCGGGCGGCCGAGCTCGTCGAGGAGGCCGGCGGACGCACCGCCACGCTGGCCGAAGCCCATCAGCAGCTGGACATCGCCCGCCGTGTTCTGGAGGCCGTTCCGCTCGCTCCGGCCGCGCTGGGCGAGATCCTCGCGCTCTTCCCGTACCTCATCGACCGCACGCGGTGACCCGGGCCCGGGTCACCGGCTCCTGACGCAGGGTTCGTGCCTCCCGGACGGTCGTTCACTCGGCGTCGTGGAAGACGAGGCCGAGGGTGCGGCGCCGGCCGGAGCGGACGGTGCTGACTCCGGAGGTGTCGCATGCCTGCACAGCCGCTCGACGACACGACGCTGCGGGAACTGGTCGCCGATGCCACCGCCGCCCCGTCGATGCACAACGCCCAGCCCTGGCGGTTCCGGTACCGGCAGGCCACGCGGACGCCCACGCTCCGGGCGGAGTTCGGCCGGGAGATGCCTGAGGCCGACCCGTCCACACGCGCCGTTCATGTGGGGTGCGGTGCGGCGCTGCTGAATCTCCGGGTCTCGGCGTCGCACCGGGGCCTCGACGCGGTGACCACGCTGCTTCCGGTTCCCGCCGATCCGGCCGTCGCGGCAACCGTCCGCCTGGCCGAGTGCTCCGGCGTACCCGGGGAGCCGGCGGATGCGGCCCTCGCCGCCCTGCATCCCGCGATCCGGAACCGTCACACCAGCCGCGCTCCGTTCGCCGACCGGGTCGTCCCCGACGACGTCCGCACGCGCCTCGTCGACGCGGCCCTCGTCGAGGGGGCCGACTTCGCCTTCCTGCCGCCGGAACACCTGGAAGCTGTGCTCGTGCTGATCCGGGAAGCCGAGGGGTTCGGCCTGAGCGACCCGGCGAGGGAGGCGGAGCAGCGCTACTGGACCCGGGACACAGAGGCGCAGGCACCGGTCGACGGCATCCCGGACTACGCCTTCGGCCCCACCGACATATCGGGCAGAGCAGTCCACCGGGACTTCGCGGGCACAGATGTCGTTCCGGGGCGGGCGCGCGCCCTGTTCGAGAGCAGGCCGCAGCTCGCCCTGCTCCGTACCGTGCGCGACCGCCCGGCCGACTGGCTGCGTGCCGGTCAGGCCCTGTAGCGCGTACTGCTCACCGCCGTGGTGCACGGGCTCGTCGCTTCGTTCGCCACGCAGCCCCTGGAATGGCCGGAACTCCGGCGCCTGCTGCGCGACCCGGCCCTCGGCACGGGGCACCCGCAGATGATCGTGCGCCTGGGGTACGGGCCCGAGGGGCCGCGCACGCCTCGCCGCCCCGTGGCCGAGGTGCTGGAGACCGAGCCCTGACGGTCGATGCCGACCGCATCGTGCTCGGGCAGCGCGAGACCGGGGCCACGAGCCTGTGGGAGATGAATCTGCGGTCCGGCGGGGAGCGGTTCCTGGCCCGGGTCGCCACCCCTGCGGGTCGGGGACCAACACGCTCCGCCTGGCCCACGTCGGCCAGCGCCCCGACAGCACCAGGTCCCGCGGGACGTGCGCCATCGGCCGCATCGGTCTGCGGCGCGCCGGTTGGTCGTGCCGTCCGGCTCGCGACGCCCGGCCCTTCAGCCGCTCGCCGGGGCGCGGGCGGCGATCGCGTCCAGCATCAGGTCCAGGGCGAAACGGAAGTTGGCGTCGTCGTCCACCGAGGCCAAGTAGGGGGCCGCCGCCGCGATATGGGGGTGGGTGGTGGCGGGGACCGCCGCGTACTCGCCGGACCAGGCGGACTCGTCGCCGCGGCGGGTGTGCGCGTCGAGCGTGGAGTAGGTGGCGTCCATGCACGACCAGGCCAGCAGGAAGTCCACCAGCGCCCGGTAGTGGCGCACCGCCTGTTCGGGCGGGAATCCCGCGTCGGACAGCGCGGTGAGCGTAATCTCGATGACCCGCATCTCGGCCGGGCGCCGTGTGACGCGTACCGTGGCGAGCACGGCGGCGCGCGGGTGCGAGAGATAGACCTTGTGCATGCGGATGAACAGTCTGCGCAGTGTCTGCCGCCAGTCGTCGGAGGGCTCAAACCCTTCGATGCTCGCCTCCAGCAGATGGTCCGCCACCGCCAGCAGCAGATCGTCCTTTTTTCGGAAGTGCCGGTAGAGCGCCGTGGGGTCGGCGCCCAGCTGGGCGCCGATCCGGCGGAACGTCAGGGCGTCGGCACCTTCGGTGTCCATAAGTTCGAGGCACGCCTCGACGATCAGCCGGGGACTGAGCGAAGGCCGAGGGCGGCCGGTGTCGGTACGCTTCCCTGTCGCCGCCTTCGCCGCCGCGGCCCGCTTTCCCGTACGTGACTCCACTGCGCACTCCCTCGCTCCGGTCGGCCCCATTGTGCCGTCAGCCGCGCCCTCGCACGTCATACCCTCGCCCATTCGGAGTCAACCACGTTGTCATCACCGTTGACTTTGGTGTCGCCTCCCTGCCACGCTGCCGCCACCCGCACCACGCCGCGGGACAGCGCGCCATGGCACGGCCCATCGCACCGCCCCGTTCAGAGGTCAAGGAGAAGCCCATGCCCGGTCACCCGCCCCCTTCCTCACCGGTCTCCGGCACCATGGCCTCGGGGACCCCGCCGCAAGCCCCCGCCGAGCTGCCAAAGGTTCTCGGAGTGCTGGACGGGGTCGTGCTCTCCCTGTCCAACATCAGCCCGACCTTCAGCATCGGCGTCGGCCTGGGCATCATCGGCGCCTCGGTGGGCGTGGGGATCCCGGCGGCCTTCCTGCTGGGGCTGCTGCCGATCCTGGGCATCGCCCTGGCCTACACCAAGCTGAACCAGCGCGAGGCCAACTGCGGCACGGCCTACGTGTGGGTGGGCAAGGCGGTCGGGCCGATGCCCGGGTACATGATCGGCTGGGTCACCGTCGTCACCCAGGTGCTGTTCCTGTCCTACGCCATCCCGCTGATGGGGCAGTACACACTGCTCGCGGCCGACTCGATGGGACTGCACCGGGTGGCGGGGGTGAGCCTGGCCGATGCCCCCGCGTTGGCATCGATAGCGTTCGGCCTGGTCCTCACCGTCGGACTCACCGCGTTGGCGATCCTCGGTGTCGATGTCGCCGCGCGCTTCCAACTCATGCTGATCAGCCTGGAGTTCATGGTGCTCCTCGCCGTCTGCATGTGGGCCGTCGTCGCCGGTCGCGCGGCCGACTTCGACCTCAGCTGGTTCTCACCGACGGTCTTCTCCTCGCCCTCGGTGATGGCGATGGGCATCCTGCTCGCGGTGTTCATGTACTGGGGCTGGGAGACCGCGTTCTCGGTGACGGAGGAGAACGCCGACGCACGCACCTCGGCACGGGCCGGCATGTGGTCGCTCGCGGCGGTGGCGGGGCTGTTCCTGCTCGCGGCCGTGGCCTTCCAGCGCGCCCTGACTCCCGAGGAACTCGTCGCCAACGGGGAGCGCGGTCTGCCCTACATCGGCCAAATGGCGGCCGGGGACGTCGGCCGGGCGGTGACCACCGTCGTCCTGCTGTGCTCCATCATCGCCTGCGTACAGTCCGTACTGATCGGCTCCGCACGCCAGACACTCGCGATGAGCCGGGACGGCGTGCTCGGCGCAGGCTGGGCCGCGGTGCACACCCGCCGCCGTACCCCGCATCTGTCGACCCTGCGGATCGCCGCGCTGTCGGCGGTGCTGGCCCTGCTGTCGGCCGGTCTGGGCAGCTTGCAGGACATCATCGTCGGATCCGTCACCTCCGTCGGCATCCTGATCTCCCTCTACTACGCCTTCGCCGCCCTGGCCTGCGCGATCACTTTTGCCCCGGACGCCCGGCGGGACCCGCGCATGCTGGTGGTCACGGTGCTGGTGCCGCTCGTGTGCGGGCTCGCGCTGCTCGGGCTCGGCTGCTACATGGTCTACAGCCTGTGGACGTCCTCCGAGCATTTCGCGTTCGCCGCCGACAACGGCCGCTTCCTGACTCTGGTGCCGGTGGTCATCCTCGTCACCGGAGTACCGGCCGCCCTGTGGGCCAAGTACGGGCGGCGCGCACCGTACTTCCACCGAGACCGTCCGTCCGCGCCCCGCCCTTCGAAGCCGCCCGTGCCCGCCGAGCGCGACACCGCACCGACCGCGTGACAGGCCGGCCCTGTGACGAGCCGGCCCCCTGACCCGTCCCACTGCACGGAACGGCCCCATGAACCAGCACCACGAGGAGTACCCCCGATGAGCCACGCAGATCTCGTCTTCACCTCAGGCTCCGTGATCACCATGGACCCCGCGCACACCGGCGCCACCGCCCTGGCGGTGACCGGTGAGCGGATCACCGCGGTCGGCGGCGATGAGGTACGCGAACTGATCGGTCCGGGCACCCGGGTCGTCGACCTGGCGGGGCGGGCGTTGCTGCCTGGCTTCCAGGACGCCCACGTCCACGCCGTGTTCGGCGGCCTGGAGCTGGGAACCTGCGACCTGACAGGAACGACGGACCCGGCCGAGTACCGCCACCGGATCGCGGACTACGCCGCCGCCCACCCCGAACGGCCCTGGATCACCGGCGGCGGCTGGTCGATGGAGAGCTTCCCCGGCGGCCTGCCGACCAGACAGATGCTCGACGAGATCGTGCCCGACCGGCCCGTACTGCTGGTCAACCGGGACCACCACGGCGCCTGGGCCAACACCCGGGCCCTGGAGCTGGCCGGGGTGACCGCCTCGACCGCCGACCCCGCCGACGGACGCGTCGAGCGCGAGGCCGACGGCACACCGTCGGGCATGCTGCAGGAGGGAGCCGTCGAACTCGTCGGCCGCGCCGCGCCCCGGCCCACCGTCCGGGACCTGGTCGACGGGCTGCTGCGGGCCCAGCGGCTGCTGCACTCGTACGGCATCACCGCCTGGCAGGACGCCCTGCTCGGCGAGTACGGCGGACACCCCGACGTCTCGGCCGCCTATGTCACGGCGGCCGGACGCGGCCTGCTCACCGCCCGGGTCAACGGCTCCCTGTGGTGGGACCGGGACGCCGGCGCCGAGCAGATCCCGCACCTCGTCGAACGCCGCAGGACCTTGCGTACGGGCCGCTTCCGCGCCGACACCGTCAAGATCATGCAGGACGGCATCGCCGAGAACCACACCGCGGCCATGACCGCCCCGTACAAGGACGCCTGCGGCTGCGCCACCGCCAATTCCGGCCTCAGCTTCGTCGACCCGGAGGCGCTGCGGGGGTACGTGACCGAACTCGACGCCCTGGACTTCCAGGTCCACTTCCACGCGCTGGGCGACCGGGCCGTCCGCGAGGCGCTCGACGCGGTCGAGGCGGCGCGGAAGACCAACGGGCCGCGCGGCAACCGCCACCACCTGGCCCACCTCCAGGTCGTCCACCCGGACGACGTAGGGCGCTTCGCACGGCTGGCGGCGGTCGCCAACCTCCAGCCGCTGTGGGCGGCGCACGAGCCGCAGCTGGACGAGCTCACCACCCCGTTCCTCGGCGACGAGCTCGCGGCATGGCAGTACCCCTTCGGCGACCTGCACGGCGCCGGTGCCCCGCTGGCCGCCGGAAGCGACTGGCCCGTCAGCTCCGCCGATCCCCTGAAGGGCATCCACGTGGCGGTCAACCGGATCGTTCCCGGCGGCGACATGCCGCCGTTCCTCCCCCACCAGCGGCTCGACCTGACGGCTGCCCTGCGCGCGTACACATCGGGCTCCGCATACGTCAACCAGCTCGACGACACCGGCGTTCTGCGGGCGGGCCATCTCGCGGACCTGATCGTGCTCGACCGCGACCCCCACTCCGTGGATCCGGCCGAACTGGCCTCGCTGCACGTCGAGGCCACCTATGTCGGCGGGCAGCAGGTCTTCGGCGCCGCTGCCGGGGAGTGACCGGCGCGGCGGGGCAGGTGTGAGGGTCGAGGAGCAAGGCTGTCCGGTGCCGCCTCGCTCCTCGCCCCGTCACAGCCCGGCGTCGCGGTGGGTGGTGCGACCGTCCACCAATGCGCCGCCGCCTTGCCGCACCCGCTCGCCGGCCGCGCTGACCACCCGTATCCGGCCGGCCGTCGACCGGACGGACGCGATACGCTCGATCTGTAGGCAGGCGTCCCGACTACGGAGGCTGCCATGAAGGAGAACATCGAGTACCCGACTCCGTCGCAGGCCGAGGGCGAGAGGCTGGACGAGGACAGGGATCCGGCCGAGGAGCGCCACCCCGCCACCATGCGCACCCAGCCGTCCCAGGCGGAGGGTGAGCGCCGCGCGGAGGATGAGGAGACCTGACGCGGGCCGCGCACCGGACCGTGGCCGTCCCCGGGCCGGCGCGCGGGGTGTTCCGCATTCCCGGCGGAACATCCTCCCGCCGCTGCGGCACGATCAACGGCTGTGGTCATACACCTTGATCCAGCCGTTCTGTATCCCGATGTCGCGGCGCGGGCAGCCTCGCCGCGGCGCTGCAGGCCGTAGCGGAAGACGGCGGCTTCTCCGTCGTTGCGACGCCCTCGTCCACCGACCCGTTGTCCCATGCCCGAGCCGCGAGCGGGCTGCCGTACCGCAAGGCTCTGGTCGTCAGCGCGTGGGCGGTCGAGCAACGGTGGTCGATTCGCGGTGAGGAGCCGTTCGAGGACAGCACGCTCGTCCGAGGCGACACCGACGACTTGGCGCAGGTCGCGCGGGCCGTGCAGGGATGGCAGGACGGGGCGGCATCGAGCGACATCCGGGGCGATACCGGCCAGGCCTGCACGGTCAGCAAGGGGTTCATGGGCGGGGACCCGCTGGCCGAGGCCGCGACGGCAGCGGAGGCCGCGGCGGCCGCGGTACGCCATCTGCCCGTCGGTCCCGGCCCTGTCACGTACGGAGCGCCCCCGGACAAGAAGCGGAGCGGATCCGCTTCGTGAGCTCCGCGGCCGTCGTCCCCGAGGCCGTCGAGGCTTGGAGTGCCGTCATTCACGGTCTCCGGAGACACCGTCCATAGCCTCCTCCCCGCCCCGAGCCATGGACCCGAGGTCGCCTTCGAGGACGGTCTGGATGATCTGGGGCCGGTCCCAAAGGGCCAGCAGTTCGTTGGCCAAGCCCACAATGGGCAGCGGGTCCCGGGTGCCGTGCACCGTGATGGCTGCGGCCGACAGGCTGCGCGGGACGGCTCCCGCGTCGAGCAGGACACGCCATTCCTCCGGGCCGAGCTCCAGGAACTCCAGTGCGGTGAGGCCGGCGATCTCCAGAGGGTCGGCGAGCGTGCCGGGGTAGGCGGCCAGGGTCCGCAGACGGGGCAGCTCCATGACCGGGGAGAGGCTGAGCGGCTCGGCCTCCCACACACCGACGGACAGGACCTCCAGACCGGGGTGAGCGGCGGCCTCGATGCTCGGCAGGCTCCGGATGTTGACATGGGCCACGGCGGGGGGCCGGTCTCCGTCCGAACCAGCACGTCGCCCGCTGCGCCGCCCCATCACGAGGTCGGTGAGCGAGTCCGCGACCAGGCAGGCGCCGATGTTCTCCTCGTGGCTGAGGATGATGATCTGCCCCGTGTGCCCACGCGGGCCGGGTGTCAGATCGACCGCCAGCCGGTCGCCGCCGCCGTTGTCCCCGAAGACGATCCAGCCGGGCGAGCCGACCACGCCCTGCACCGCCGCGTCGGGCGGGGTGACGACCGCCTCCATCGCCGCGAACTTCCAGAGACAGTGGCGGGACGACGCCTCCGCGATGTACAGGTCCTCCAGGGCGAAGAGCTCGCAGCCGACCGCCTTGCATTCCCGTTCCGCCGCTGTGTGGTCGTCGACCCGGTCCTCCCACCGTGCCCGTGTCACCCGGTAGAGCGCCTTGAGCTCCTCGGGCAGGGTGATGCCGAGTCGGGCTTCCGCGGCGGCGATCTCCGTCTCCGTCGCGCCGACGGCTTCAGGCAGTCGCTCACGGAGGGTCCGCTCCAGCAGCACCGGATCCGCCGAGGGGGCCGGCACCGCCCCGGGCGCCGGGTCCGGAAGACGGAGCCAGGGCCGGGGAACGGCGTCCTCGACCAGGATGAGCGTCCCCGGGTGCGGGCTGCCGAGGCCCGGCTCCACCGCGGGGCTCGTCCCGAAGAGCCGGAGCTCGGTCTTCCCGGCCGGTGATATCTCCGCCGTGAACGTGACGTCATCGACACCGGTGTCCGCCAGTACGCGCCGCACCCGCTCCACCGCCTTCATCTCGTCCCGCATTCCATCGGCCAGAAAGGCCCGACCGAACCCGGGCGACTGTCGTTGCCGGGGCAGGCTCCAGCTCCCCCGGCCGACACGTCCCGCGACTCGGATGGAATGGGCAGCCTGCTCCTCTCCGCCGTCCCGCAGGAATCGCAGCACGGGCGTCCACGTCGCGAAGTCGTACAGCAACGAGGAGCGAGATCTCTGATCAACCATGCGCAGACCCTACGCGCGGCCACTGACAACGGAGTTCGACCTACCTCGCACAACTGCGCCGACGCCTACAGAACCCCGGGTGACGTGGTCAGCGCCTCCTGTGCAGCGGACACGAAGGCGAGCTTGGCGCGCTGGATGCTGTCGGGCGCCTCGTGGCGGCGCAGGCGGTCGACGACTTCCTGTGCGGCCTCGGCGACCCCGGCCGGTCCCTCCAGGACGACTTCACCCAGTGCGGTCTCCAGCAGGGTGTCGTCGTCTCCCCGCACCCGCCCCGTCCGCTCGATCCGGATTCTCGACTCCGCCGCTCCGAGGAATGCCACATAGGTCCGGCGCCGGATGTCGAGCACGCGCACGGCCGCCTGCTCCCGAAGAGTCATCCGTACTGTTTCGAGCAGCGCGTCGGCCTGACGGTCACCGGCCTGACGCGCCGCCTCGGCCTGCCGCAGTCCGGCGCTGCGGGTGTACCAACCGGTAGCGACACTCCCCGCGATGGCTGCTCCCGCAGCGATCAGCGCGATCCCCAAGTCACTCATGCCGCCATCCTCCCGAACAGCCGCCGACCCGCGCCGCACGCTTGCCGAATGTGCGTTGTGGATCACGCGTTCGGAGCGCGTACCGGGCACACGGTACGATCGGAACATGTCGTTCGACGGCGCGAAGAAGCACCCCCGATCTGTGGAAACGCCGGATAGCGCCCACCCCGCCTCTCTAGAATGGACACTTGCGGGCGACGGGCGACGGGCGACGGGCGACGGGCGACGGGCGACGGGCGACGGGCGACGGGCGACGGGCGGTTCTTTTCGCGGCTCGGTCCGCGGTAGCTCTCTACCGTCTTCTCGACGCTCTCCCGGTCTTCGCCGGTGATGACCGCATCACCCGTCTCTTCACCCTGGTGCCGGGATCCGACTTCGGAGTTGACGCGCTCTCGGTCATCGACGGCGTCGGCGGCCGAACGCTGCCGTGGGACGAGGCGTGCCGGCGCACATTCGACCTGGTCCTCACGGCCAGCCCGAAGGGCGAACTGAGCCTGCTCTCCGGACAGCACGTGCTGCTCCCGCACGGAGCAGGGTTCAACAAGTCGATTCCGGGCGAGGGCTCCCCCGGTTCGGCCTCCGGACTCGATCCGGAATACCTGCTGCCGTCCGACGACGAAGCGCCTGCCGCCCTGTACGCGCTCGCCCACCCCGATCAGGTCGCCCGACTGGCTGCCGCGAGCCCGAGGGCCGCCGAGCGGGCGAAGGTCATCGGTGACCCCACCTTGGAGCGCATCCTCGCCTCGCTGTCCCTCCGCGACCGGTACCGCAGGGCATTGGGCACCGGTTCCCGCACACTGATCGTTCTCGCTTCGACGTGGGGACCGGAATGCCTGCTGCGCCGGCGGCCCGGACTGCCTGCCGAGCTGGCCGCCCATCTGCCCTACGATGAATACCAGTTGGCACTCATCGTGCACCCCAACGAACGGAGCCTGCTCGGCAGGTACGAGTTGGCCGAGCGCCTGTCCCCGGCACTGGACGCAGGACTGGTCCTCGCCGGACCGTACGAGGAATGGGCATCCGTACTGATCGCCGCCGACGCGCTCATCACCGACCATGGGTCGACAGCCCTGTACTACTCCGCAGTAAGCGACCGACCGGTCGTCAACGTCCACCGGACCGGCGCCGAGCTGATCCCCGGCAGCCCGATGGACGTACTCCTGCGACACGTGCCGGAGTTGGGCCCTGCCGAAACGGTGCAGGAAGCCCTCGCGGCGTACCGGCCCGGAACAGGACATGCCGCAGCCCAGGCCGGGTTCGCCTCCCGGGGCGAGTCGTCGAGCCCACTGCGCACCGAGGTCTACGCACTCCTCGGTCTCGCCCCGCCGGCCAACCACGTCCCGCCGCGGCTGCTGCCTGCCCCTTCGGCTGCCACCCGTACGCCTGCAGCCTTCGATGTGCACGCCACGGTCTCCGAGGACGGGGTCCTGGTCGACCGGCGCCCCGCCGGAATCGGTCCGCCCGGACACCACCTGGCTGTGGAGTACGGCGCCGCGGGCGAACAACTCGTCCGGTCCGCAGGCCTGTTGTACTGCCGCCGGTCGCAGCCCTCCCCCACTGCGGGGGAAGTCGAGTGGACGGCGGCGGGGTGGGCTCGGCACGCCCTGTACGAGTACTCGGGCTGCCGCTCGGCCGCGGCCATCATGACCACCGGGCCGTGCGTGCTCAAGATCCGGGGCGACGACGGTACGTACGCCGTGCACGTCGAATCCCGTTACGAGGACGGCCGTATCGTGCGCGTCGACCCGGCCGCCGCACTGTCCGCCGTTCATGCCTGGCTGTCCGACCACCGGGGCGTGCCCGACGGACAGTCCGGCCTGAACTGCGTCATCGGCGACCGGACCTTCCACGTTCTGCTCCGCCCGGCCACGGACGAGGAAGCCGGGCAGGCCCTCTAGAGCAGGCCGTTGCGGCGTCGGATGGCTTCCGCGGCGGCACGGTGTTCCTCAGCCGCCGTGTTCACCCCCTCCGCACCGGCCAGCTCGGCCAGTGCGTCGAGGACACGGACCTGGTCGAAGCCGGAGCCCCGTCGGCGCGCTCCCTCCAGTGACCGCTCGTACAGCCCCCGGGCCTCATCGGTACGACCGAGTCGTTGCAGGACGCCGCCGAGCGCGAATCCGGTGCGCGCGCTCAGCCTCGCACGGTCCTGTGCCACGGCCGCGTCGTGTGCTTCGGCCAGCAGGCGGGCCGCCCCCTCCAGGTCCCCGAGCTCCGCGCTCGCCTGGCCCGAGCGGTAGGTCTGGAGCATGGCTCCGTATTCGTTGCCGATGGCCAGGTGCACCTCACGGGACCGGGCGAAGTCGGCCGCCGCGGCGTTCCAGTCCCCGCGTGCGGAGCTGAGCATCCCGCGGAACTCGATCGTCGAGGCCCGGAGTTTGTGGTCCGCCTCGGAGTCCCCCAACAGATCGAGGGCCGCGAACGCTCCGTCGAGTTCGCGTCCGGCGTCCGCGAACCTGCCCGACTCCCAGAGCGGACGGGCGAGTTGGCATCGCATGCGCACCATCCAGGAGGCGTTCCCGGACCGGAGCGCGGAGGTCACCGCGAGCCGGAAGAGCTCGGTCACATCGGAAGCGTGAGGATGGTCCATCGCGTACGTCCACACGGGCTCGCACAGGGCCACGACCTCGGCGTCCATTCCTCGCCCGTGGGCCAGCCGTACACACGCGAACAACGCGTGCCGTTCCGCGTACAACCAGCGCGCCGCCCGCTCGGCCCGTGCGGTGCGGACCGAGCCGCCCTCCGACCGGGCCGGATCGTCAAGGGGCACGTCCGGGGCATCGGGGACGGGGCCGAAGTCGTCGGCGACGACCAGCCGCCGGCCGGCGGCGAAGCGGTCGGCCAGTTGGGCCTGCCGGACGAACCAGCGCAGCACCCGCTTCTGCGCCTCGGCCGTCTCGCCGTGCGCATCGTGGTCGCGGGCCCGCCGCCGGGCATGGGCGTGCAGCGGACCCGGCAGCCTCATCCGGCCGTCTTCGGTGAGCTGCATCATGCGCAGGTCCAGCAACCCCGCCGTGACCAGCTCCTCCAGCGCGTCCTGACAGACGTCCGGCCCCAGCCCCAGCAACGCGGTGGCGGACTCGTGGGTGAACGTCGAGCCGGGGTGGTCGGGCAGCAACCGGTAGAGCAGGGCGGCCGAGGAGGACAGACTGCGGTAGATCGCGTCCCAGATGTCCTCCACCCCGGAGGACACCCCTTTCTCGTCCAGCTCGGCCCGCAGCTCCGCGATCAGACGCGGCAGCGGCCGCAAGGGGTGGGAGCGGACCCAGCGGCCCGCGACGTGCAGGGCAGCGGGCAAGCCGTCGCACATCTGCACCACTGTCTGCGCAGCTTCCGGATCGGTGGTCAGCCGACGGTCCCGGACGATCAGTTCCAGCAGCTCCGTCGCCACCGGGTCCTCCAGCGGCGGCAGCACCAGGTCGACGGCGGCACCGTCCTCCAGGTCGTACAGGGGCCCGTGACTCGCCACGATCACCACGCTGTTGCCCGACGCCGGAAGCAGCGGGACGATCTCCGAGGCGTACCGCGCGTTGTCCACGACTACGACCAGCCGACGGTCGGAGGTCACGTTCCAGTACTGCCTGCAACGCGCCTTGAACTGGCGCTCCACCGAGTCGGGTTCCACATCGAGGGAGAGCAGCAATTGTGCGAGCACCTCGCCGGGGTCCACCGCGCCGCCCACCCGGAAGTCGTCCAAGTCGACCGACAGTACATCGGAGAAGCTGTCACGCAGCTTCCGGGCGATCAGGAAGGCCAGTTCGGTCTTGCCGAGACCTCCCGGGCCGCTCAGCGACAGGACCAGCGGCCGGGAGCGGCCTTGCCACTCCGCCACCGCGCGGAAGGCCCGTGCCTTCTCCTCCTCGCGGTTGACGAAGTGCATAGGCTCCGGTGGCAGTTCAACCCTCATTCAGGATCCGCTCCCATCCCCCTGCCCGACACGGCCGAGTCAGGTACTCCGCGCAAACCCGGCTACTGCCCGAAGACTTGCCGCTGTCCAGGACTCGCACTCTAGAGGTTCCCACACGACGGGGGTGGCTGGGCACAGCCCGGACAGGTCCACCCGATTCCTTGCCGATCGCGCGAAACGCCCGGCTCGCGGGGAGAAGTGCACCTGTGCGACCGTGTCGACCTGTCCCGGCCTCACCGGATCGGCCAGACCGAACAGTTCAGGCCACAGTCATCCGCGATACCCCGACGGGCCATCCCGAGCGGCGACACTCCCTCTGTCCCATCCGCACGGGGGCGTACAGACGAAGGAAGTTCCAATGGATCGCAGATCGTTCATGGCCACTACAGGCACCGCGTCCCTGGTGGGCGGTGCCCTTGCCGCCGGGGCCGGAATCACGGCACCGGCGGCCGAGGCCGCTCCGTACCGGCCCGGCAAGGGCCGGACGGTCCGGTTCAACATCATCAGTGATATCCAGGGCGATCTGACGGACTTCGGCAAGGCCCTCGATGATCTGCACCGGATCAACCCCGACAGTGCGGGCCTCGGCATAGCCGGCGACATCACCCCCCGCGGCTATGACTTCGAGTACGCGGCGGTCCGCCAGACCCTTGAGCGGCACCCGCATCCCAAGAACGTCGCCTGGGCCATCGGCAACCACGAGTTCTACGTGCCGAAGTACAGCGACCCCAACACCCTGGCCCAGGCGACCTGGCCCAACGGCACGACGGAGGACTCCCTCTTCCGCAGCTTCTACAACTTCGCCGGCCGCAACAAGGTCTACTCCGAGACGTCGTTCGGTGGCGTGCCCGTGCTCAGTCTCGGGACCGAGCGCTACTCGCACTACCACGACGCGAAGCTGTGGGACGAGGTGTGGATCAGCGACGAGCAGTTCGCCTGGCTGGAGGACCGTCTCGCGTACTGGGCCCGCCGCCGCAGGCCCGTCATGGTGATGACCCACCACCCGCTGCCCAACACCGTGTCGGGCACCCACAACAAGCTCTACCTCAACGACTACCTCCAGCCCGACCGGCTCCTGTCGATCCTCGGCCGGCACAAGGACGTGTTCCTCTTCTCCGGGCACACCCACTGGGACCTCAACCTGTCCGACTGGGTGGTGCGCCGGGTCGTCCCCGGTACCGGCAACCTCGAAGGCTTCACCGTCGTCAACACCGCGGCCGTCCAGGTGGGCTGGATGGACGACGGCAAGGGCGGCGAGGTCTCCCTCGGCGATGCCTTCAACCAGGGGCTCCAGGTCGAGGTCGGTCCCCACTCCGTCGTCATCAAGGCCCGTGACTTCACCACGGGCACCTGGCTCAAGCAGCTGACGGTCCCGCTGCACACCAGCGCCTGACCCGCCACGGCACACATGTCCCGCCGTGCCGTACCGAAGTCCGGTACGGCACGGCACGGCACACCGTCGCGGTTCACTTCGGCAGCCACGCCCGCCAGGTGGACTCGTTCTTCTTCACCCAGCGCTCCGCGGCCTGTTCGGGCGCGAGCTTCCGGTCCGCGATCAGCAGCGCCACCTCGTTCTGGGCCCGGGTCGTCCAGCGGAAGTTCTTCAGGAACTCGGCGGCCCGGCCGCCCGCGTCGGCGAACCGGGCGTTGAGAAACTTCCGCAGGGGGGTGTGCGGATACGCGCACGCCACCTTCTCCGGTTCGGCGTCGCAGCCCTCCTCGTACGCGGGCAGCTTCACCTCCGTCATGGGAACCTGCTCGAACAGCCACTGCGGCTTGTACCAGTAGGTCAGGAAGGGCTTCTTCTCCTTGGCGAACTGCTTGATCTGGGTGATCTGCGCCGCCTCGGAGCCGGAGAAGACCACCTGGTAGTCCAGGTCGAGGTTCTTCACCAGCGCCCTGTCATTGGTGACGTACGACGGCGAGCCGTCCAGGAGCTGGCCCTTCCCGCCGCTCTCCGCCGTGCGAAGCCGGTCGGCGTACTTGTTCAGGTTCTTCCAGTCCGTCACGTCGGGGTTGGTGTCGGCGAAGTACTTCGGCACGAACCAGCCGATGTGGCCGCTCACGCCCAGTTCCCCGCCCGGCGCGATGGTCTTCTTGTCCTCGACGTACCGCTGCTCCTGCTCCGGGTGGCCCCAGTCCTCCAGGATCGCGTCGACGCGGCCCTGGCTGAGCGCGTCCCAGGCGGGGACCTCGTCGATCTGGACAGTGTCGACGCGGTACCCCAGCTCGTGTTCGAGCAGGTACCGGGCCACGGCGGCGTTGGCCTGCGCGCCCACCCACGACTGGACGGACAGGGTCACGGTCTTCGCGCCGTGGGCATCGGCGTACGGGGACGCCTGCTTGGTCATGTCCGCCTCCCCGCAGCCCGTGAGGGCCAGCAGACCGAACGCCGCGGCAGCGGCGGCGAGGGTACGGCTACGCATTCCGGGTCTCCTTTCCGGCAGGCTGGGTGACCCGGTCCAGCATCAGTCCGAGGCACACGATGGCCACGCCCGCGACCAGCCCGGTAGCCAGATCGCCCTGAGCCAGCCCGAACACCACGAGGTAGCCGAGCGCACCGCCGCCGACCAGGCCACCGATGATGACGACGGCGAGGACGAGGACCACGCCCTGATTGACGGCCAGCAGCAACGCGGGCCGGGCGAGCGGTAGTTGGACCTGGCGCAGCTGCTGCCAGCCGGTCGCCCCGAGCGAGCGGGACGACTCCAGCACGACCGGGTCCACGGCCCGCATGCCCTGGGTGGTGATGCGGACGACGGCGGGCAGCGCGTACACCACTGCGGCGGCGACAGCGGGTGCACGGCCGACGCCGAACAGCGCGACCACCGGGATGAGGTACACGAACTGCGGCATGGTCTGGAAGACGTCGAGCACGGGCCGCAGCAGCCGCTCCAGGCGTGGGCCGCGCGCCGCGGCGACGCCGGTGGCGACACCGGCGAGGAGGGTGACGGCCACCGCGGCCAGCACCTGCGAGAGGGTGTCCAGCGCCGGTTCCCATGCGCCGAGCACCCCGATCACGGCCATGGCGAGCACGGCGGTCAGCGCGGTGCGCCAGGTGCCGACGAGCTGGGCAAGTACTGCGACCAGCAGCAGTACGGTCCACCAGGGCAGCCACTGCAGGCCGTCGCGGACCGGGTCGAGGACCCAGCCGGTGAAGCGGGCGGCCCAGTCGGCGGTGCCGCCGACGACGGGCACCCCGGAGTACAGGTGCGCGGTCATCCAGTCGACGGCGCGGTTGACGGACGCGGCGATGTCCACGGTCCAGGCGTCGGGCCACGACAGCCGGCCGGTGCGGCGGCCGACGAGCGCGACGGCGGCCGCCACGGCCGCGGTGACGGCCCAGCCGAGACCCGTCCCCCGGGCGGGTGCGGCGCCGATCCGCTCCCCCGCCGCGGCGGTGACACGGTCGAGGACGACGGCGAGGAGCACGACCGGCACACCGGCGGCGAGCGCGGCGCCGACATCGACGGAGGCCAGGGCCTGGTACACGCGGTCACCGAGGCCGCCCGCGCCGATCACGGAGGCGATCACGGCCATCGAGAGCGCCATCATGATCGACTGGTTGACGCCGAGCAGCAGTTCCTTGCGGGCCAGCGGGAGCCGGGCGGTCAGCAGCCGTTGCCGGCCGGTCGCGCCGAGCGAGGCCGCGGCCTCCATGACCCCTGCATCCGCGCCGCGCAGCCCGAGCGCGGTGAGCCGGGCCATGGGCGGTGCCGCGTAGACGACGGTGGCGAGGACGGCTGCCGGGACGCCGATTCCGAAGACCAGTACGACCGGGAGCAGATACGCGAACGCGGGCAGCACCTGCATGGTGTCGAGCACCGGGCGCAGCGCCCGGTGCACCCGGCCGGACAGTCCGGCGGCGAGCCCGAGCACCGCGCCGAGCAGCACGGACGTGGTGACCGCGACGGTCATCAGTGCGAGGGTCTGCATGGTGGGGACCCACATACCGAGCAGCCCGCACCCGGCGAACGCGGCGACGGCGGTGAGCGCCGGGCGGATGCCCGCGAGGCGCCAGGCGACGAGGCCGGCGGCGGCCGTGACCCCGGCCCAGCCGGCGGCTAGGAGCACGAGGTAGACGGCGCGTACGGACAGGACTACGGCGTTGCTGATGTGGCCGAAGAAGTACAGGAAGAGCGGGTGGCTGTCCCGGTTGTCGGTGATCCAGTCGCTGGCGTCGCCGAACGGTCCGGACACGTCGACGGCCAGGCGCGCGGGCCAGGTGCCGCCGCCCAGGAGCAGGGTGCCGAGCAGGAGCGCGACGAGCGCGGAGCCCGCCACGAGTGCGGTGCGGTACCGGGCGAGGGTGTCGCTCAGTGGCAGGCGCGCCTCGGCGGCGGTGGTGACGGGGGTACTCATCGTGGCAGCCTTCCCGTCGCGGCCGCGGCACGGGCGGGTGCGGCACCGGGGCCCGGCGGGCCCCATGTGGTGTGCGCGGGCATCAGGCCGCCTCCTTCTGCGGGGCGAGCCCCGCCACCACACCGAGCAGATCCGCGTGGCCGACCACGCCCACGCAGCGGCCGTTCTCGACAACCCGGGCTGTCGCGCCGCTGCGAACCACGGCCTCGATGGCTTCGTGGACCGTGGCGCCGGGGGCCAGCGTCGGGCCGCTGTCCGCCTCGGCGGCCTCGGCCGGCCGCATCGCCGTACGCACCGTCATGACGTGTTCGCGCGGCACGTCGCGGACGAAGTCGCGTACGTAGTCGTCCGCGGGGGCGCCCACGATCTCCTCGGGTGTACCGAGCTGGACGATCCGGCCGTCCCGCATCAGCGCGATCCGGTCGCCGAGTTTCAGCGCCTCGCCGAGATCGTGCGTGATGAACACCATCGTGCGGCCCTCCTCGCCGTGCAGCCGTACGACCTCCTCCTGCATGTCGCGCCTGATCAGTGGGTCCAGCGCGCTGAACGGCTCGTCGAACAGCAGGACTTCGGGGTCGACGGCCAGTGCGCGGGCCAGTCCCACCCGCTGCTGCTGGCCGCCGGAGAGCTGGCCGGGGCGGCGGCCCTCCAGGCCCTCGAGACCGACCTTGGCGACGAACTCGGCCGCCTGCTTCCGCCGTTCGGCGCGCGGGACGCCCTGGATCTCAAGACCGTACGCGACGTTGTCGATCACCGACCGGTGCGGCAGCAGCCCGAAGTGCTGGAAGACCATGGCGGCGCGGTGGCGGCGCAGTTCGCGCAGCCGGGACGCGTCCATCGACAGCACATCCTCGCCGTCGATGGCGATCGAGCCGGAGGTGGGCTCGACCAGCCTGGTCAGGCAGCGCACGAGCGTCGACTTGCCGGAGCCCGACAACCCCATGACGACGAAGACCTCGCCCTTGCGGACGTCGAAGGACACGTTGCGCACGGCGGCGGTGCAGCCGGTGTGTTCGCGCAGCTTGGCGGGGGCGAGAGCGGCGAGAGCCGGATCCTTCGGCACCCTTTCGGCCTTCGGGCCGAAGACCTTCCACAACTCGTGTACGGAGAAGACTGGGGGCTCGGCGGTCATCGGGCATTGCCTTCCAGGAGGTCCGCGCATTTCTCCCCGATCATCAGCACGCCGATCATCGGGTTGACGGTCGTCATCGTCGGGAAGACGGACGCGTCGGCGATCCGGATGCCTTCCAGGCCACGGATCCTCAGATCGGGTGATACCACGGCGAGTTCGTCGTCCGAGGAGCCCATGCGGCAGGTCCCCGCCGGGTGGTAGACGGTGTGCGCGACCTTGCGCGCGTACTCCCCGAGCTCCTCGTCGGAGGTGACGCCGGGCCCCGGACAGACCTCGCGCTTCAGCCAGCCGGCGAGCGGCTCCTGCTCCGCGATGCGGCGTGCGATGCGGATGCCGTCGACGAGGGTGCGGCCGTCGTAGTCGTCCTCGTCGGTGAAGTACCGGAAGTCGAGGGCGGGTTTGACCTCGGGGTCGGCGCTGGTCAGGTAGAGGCGGCCACGGCTGCGGGGCTTGGGGATGTTGGGGGTCATCGACACACCGTGCGGGGGCCGCTCGTACCCCAGCCGCTCGGGGTTGTCGGTGAACGGGATCTGGTAGAAGTGGAACATCAGGTCCGGCCCGTCGGCGTCCGGGTCCCTGCGTACGAACAGGCCCGCGTCGCTGTCCATCGCGGAGTTCTCCGGGATCGGCCCGTCGGTCTCCCAGACGATGACGGATTCGGGGTGGTCGAGGAGGTTCTCGCCGACGCCCGGCAGGTCGTGCACGACGGGGATGCCGAGCTTCTCCAGGTCGGCGCGGGGCCCGACGCCCGAATGCAGCAGCAGCCGGGGGGTGTCCACGGCGCCCGCGCAGACGAGCACCTCGCGCCGGGCCCGTACGACGTGCTCCTCGTCCTCCTTGGTGCGCACCCGCACCCCGGTGGCCCGGGTGCCTTCGAGCTCCAGACGAAACGCCCAGGTCTCCAGGGCGATATGGAGGTTGGGCCGGTCCAGGAACGGGTGCAGATACGCCACGGAGGCGGATGAGCGCTTGTTGTTCTCCGGGTGGTACGCGAGATCGAAGAAGCCGACGCCCTCGTGGAACGGCTGCTTGTTGAAGCCCTCGACGTGCGGCACGTCGAGTGCGGTCCGGGCGGCCTCGACGAAGTCCCGGGCGATGGCGTTGCGGTCGGCCTCGTCCACCGGGACGATGTTGTTGCGCAGCCGGGCGAAGTACGGATCCATCGACGCCGCGTCCCAGCCCTCGGCGCCCGCGTCGGCCCACTCGTCCCAGTCGGACGGCAGGGGCTTGAAGGCGATGAGGGTGTTGTGGGAAGAGCAGCCGCCGAGCACGCGGGCCCGGCTGTGGCGGATGTGGGAGTTGCCGCGGGGCTGCTCGGTCGTCGGGTAGTCGTAGTCGAGTTCACCGCCGAGCAGGCCCATCCAGCGGCGCAGGGTGAGGACGTCGTCCCGTCCGACGTCGCTGGGGCCGCCCTCGATGACGGCGACTGTGGTGTCGGGGTTCTCGGTGAGCCGGGAGGCGATCACCGATCCGGCGGTGCCGCCGCCGATGACGACATAGTCGTAGACATGGTTGTCGGTCATGTGCTGCTTACCTCTGCTCCGTTGTGTGCGTTGCGTCGGTCGCGTACGGGTGCGGGGGTGCCCACCGCCCTGCTCCAGGCGTCAGGTGTGGCGGGCGCGTCGCGTCGCGCGTGCTTCAGCCCGCGAACCAGCGCACTGGGCGCGGGGCGAGGTTCTGGTAGATGTGCTTGGCCTCGCGGTACTCGGCGAGCCCGGTCGGGCCCAGTTCGCGGCCGATGCCGGACTTCCCGAAGCCACCCCATTCGGCCTGCGGGAGGTAGGGGTGGAAGTCGTTGATCCAGACGGTGCCGTGGCGCAGCCGCCCGGCGACGCGCCGGGCGCGGCCCGCGTCGGCGGTCCACACGGCGCCGGCGAGCCCGTACTCGGTGTCGTTGGCGAGAGCGACGGCCTCCTCCTCCGTGCGGAAGGTCTCGACGGTCAGGACAGGGCCGAAGACCTCCTCGCGGACGACGCGCATCCGGCGGTCGCACCGGTCGAGGACGGTGGGACGGTAGAAGTAGCCGGGGCCGTCGGGCCGTTCGCCGCCGGCCCGCAGCACGGCGCCCTCCTCCATGGCGGACGCGACGAAGTCCTCGGTCCTCGCGAGCTGCCGCGCGGAGACCAGCGGCCCGCACTCGACGCCGGGGTCGGTGCCCCTGCCGAGGCGGATCCGCTCGGCGCGGCGGGCGAGTTCGGTGACGAACCGGTCGCGCAGCGGCTCCTCGACGATGAGGCGCGATCCGGCGGAGCAGACCTGACCGCTGTGGATGAAGGCGGCGTTGAGCGCCTGGTCGACGGCGGTGTCGAAGCCCTCGTCGGTGGCGCAGGCGTCGGCGAAGACGACGTTGGGATTCTTGCCGCCGAGTTCGAGGGCAACCTTCTTGACGGTGTCGGCGGCGGCCCGCGCCACCTTCGTACCGCTGGCCAGGCCACCGGTGAACGAGACGAGGTCGACGTCCGGGTGCTCGGCGAGGCGGGCGCCGACGGTGGTACCGGCGCCGGTGACGATGTTGGCGACACCCTGCGGCAGCCCGGCCTCCGTCAGCAGCCCGATCAGTGCGACGGTGGTGAGCGGGGTGATCTCGCTGGGCTTGATCACGAAGGTGTTGCCGGCCGCGAGGGCCGGGGCGATCTTCCAACTTGCTTGGAGCAGAGGGTAGTTCCATGGGGTGATCAATGCGCACACGCCGACGGGTTCGTGGACGACGACGCTGTGGACCTCGTCGTTCCCGGCGTCGACGACTCGTCCGCCGCTCTCGTTCATGACGAGGTCGGCGAAGTAGCGGAAGGCGTCACGCACGCAGTCGACATCGACGCGCCCCTCTTCGAGGGTCTTTCCGGCGTCCTGGCTCTCCAGGGCGCCGATCCTCTCCCGGTCCCGTTCCAGCAGGTCCGCGACGCGTCGCAGCAGGCCGGCCCGTTCGGTCACGGCAGTACGCGGCCAGGAACCGTCGTCGAAGGCGGAACGCGCGGCGGCGACGGCGGCATCGGTGTCGGCGACGTCGCCCTCCGACACAACGGCGAAGACGCTCGCGTCGACGGGGTCGATGATGTCGCGTGTGGCGCCGGAGGCGGCCGAACGCCATTGTCCGCCCACATGGATGGTCTGTTGTGCTGCCGACACGTCGTATTTGGCCCTTCGGTTCCGGATTGCCTGGTCCACCGGTCACACCCCGGCGATCTGGCCGTATGCCCCGGGTCCGGACAACCATGCCCCGAGCTGCACGGAAAGTGACCCGCCTCACGCGCCGATGCGGGCAAGTCGTGTCGTACAGCCGGGAATGCGCGGCATGCTCCCGGCCGAGGCGCGACGGAAACGGCCTGCTGCGGCTCGGCGAACCGGCTCTCTGCCCGGCCCGCGCCCTGCGCTGCAGCGATTCGGCACAGATCGACGGACATGCGGAGTCCGTGGATGTGCAAATGGGCCTCCCCCCGCTCCGCGAATTCCGCGAGCAGGGAGAGGCCCAGGGTGTGCCGCGCCGCCGACGGCTCTACCGTCGCGGGTCCGGAGCGGCGGCGGAGCCGACCGCGTCGAGCCAGGCATCGGCGATGATCCGGTGGCCGGCAGGGCTCGGATGGACACCGTCCCGGGCCAGCTCCGCGGCCTCGTGCCGCTCGGCGGCGCGGCCGAGCGCGAGGTCCGCGCGAACGAGTCGCGCGCCGTTGGCCGTCGCGGCACGCAGGACGGCTTCCGTACGGGGCGTGAGGTCCTCGAACCAGTCCTCCTGTTCCGCGGTGACCGGCAGCAGGAACGGGGTGATGACGACCAGCCGGGCGGACAGCTTCCGCGCGGTGTCCGCGAGGAGGCGGTCGAGGCAGGCCTCGAACTCGTCGACCGGGCTCATGATTCCGTGGTCGTAGCGCCGCCAGGTGTCGTTGATGCCGATCTTCACGGTGACCACGGTGGGCCGGAGATCGATGACGTCGGTGGTCCAGCGGGCTTCGAGGTCGTACACGCGATTGCCGTTGAGGCCCTTGTTGATGACGGCCGGCCCGGGTCCGCCGCTCGCCCGGTCGTGCAGGGTCCGGGCGATCTCGTGGACGTATCCGCTGCCGAGCGATGCAAAGTCCGTACGGTCGCGGCCCGCGTCGGTGATTGAGTCACCGATGAACAGGAGTGTGTCCGTCTCCTTGATGTGCGTCCCCGTGATGTGCATCTCCACGTTGTGCTTGTCCTTGATGCGCTTGTCCTCGATGGGCATGGTGCCGTCCTGACGGTGGTGTGGTGGGTCGGTGGCCGCTGGTCGAGTGTGCCTCGTACGCCGGTGCCTTACTGAAGCACGTCCTGGGGCAGCGGCCCCCGGCGGTGACCTGCCACGCGCCGCAGCGTCGCGGCCTCGTGCGCCAGTACCTCGGGGTCGTCGCCGGGCACGAACTCCAGCAGCGCGTCCATCGGGACGCGCCGTTCGTTCAACAGGTCGAAGACCCCGGTCCACAGCTCCGCACGCTCGGCCAGCTGCAGCCGGCGGTTGCCCGGCCACCACGAGAAGACATGTACCGCGCTGACCCGGTCGACGAGCTGCGAGAGCCCAGCCAGCGCCTCGTCGTCGGGGGCGTCGAGCGGCGGTTGCCAGTAGGTACGGAGATTGTCCTCGCCGACCTCGTCCAGCAGCCGGAGCGTCGAGTCGACGGTGTCGGTGAGGGTCCTGGAGTGGAACTCCAGGGCGAGTTCCAGCCCGTGGTCCGCGCCGATCCGGGCCGCCTCCCGCAGACAGTCCACGGTTGCGCCCCGCTCCTGCGGTGTGACGGCCGCCGATCCGGCCCCACCCGCCCAGACCCGTACCCGTGGCGCCCCCAGGAGTACCGCGGCACGGGCGGTCCAGGGGAACGCGGCCAGCTCGTCCTGCGTGGCGCGGAAGTAGGAGCCGTACGAACAGCAGGTGAGCCCGTGACTGTCGCCGGCCTCGCGGGCGGCGCGGAGCATGTCGGGTTCCGTCGCGGGTGCGTGCACGTCCGCCCCCCACTCGACCGCTTCGAGGCCCGCGTCCGCGGCCCGGCGTGCGACCTCGGCAGCCGGCAGCTGCCGGAAGGTGACCGAGCACAATCCGGGTCTGGTCACGGTGGTGCCAGGGGCCCGGTCCCGGGTCTCGCTGCCTGTCACGGTGTTCCCTTCCTTCGTCCGCCTGGCGGCGGTCCTCCTCTGCGCGACGGTGCCCCGCCCTGCCATGGGAGCCCGGCAACGGCCTGCGGCCGGGCTCCACCGAAGCGACCGTCTCACCGGTGGTGCCGTCACCACCGGTGTCACCTCACGATGCGTTCGGACCGACGTCCGCGGCCGTGAGGGGGTGGCGGAGCGCGGGCGCGGTCGAGTACTCGTCGGCGCCGATGTCCCGCGTACCGCCCCGGGTGTCACCGTCGATGTCGTCTGCCACGGCGGGGCTTGCCAGGGTGGCCGCGCCGATCGCCGGGCTTCCCGCCGACAGCCGGGCGACGCCGTCCGTGCCGGTCACCAGTTTCGGGTCGACGCGGGTGTAACCGCCGGAAGGGATGTTGCCGTTGGCGGCCGCACCCCACAGCATGTTGGTCTGCCAGGTGAAGCCGGTGGTCGTCCCCATCGCTACGAGGCTGCCGGAATCGCCGACCAGCAGGTTGTCGGCGATGACGACGTCCCGGGGCTCGTACGTCCGGGTCTCGCCCGACAGCGTGCCGGAGTTGCCGATCAGGGTGTTGTGCACGATCACCGCGCGGTCGCAGGCGTCGTTGCCCCGCCGCTCGTTCTGCGTCTCCCCGGAGTTGTGGTCGCGGGTGGTGCCGCTGCCGACGACCAGGGCCCGCGCGGACAGGCCGCTGAGGTAGTTGTTGACGATCACGTGGTCGTTGCCGTACAGCCGTACGCCCTCGCTGCCGCCGATCAGGTAGTTGCCCTCCACCCTGGAGCGGTTGCCGTGCCGCAGCACGATCCCGCCGCGGCTGTTGCGGATGGTGTTGTAGCGGATGGTGTTGTCGGAGGACTTCACCGAAATGGCTTCGGGGTCCCCGTCCGCGTGCTCGAACAGGTTGTACTCCACGACCGCGTGGGCGCCGGACAGCGCCCGTCCGCTGACGCCGAGCCGGATCGACTCCCCCCCGTTGTCCCCGGCGAAACTGTGGTTGGAGAAGTGGTTCCTGAGGATCTGGATGTTCTGGGCCATGTCGGTCGAGCCGGGGCCGTCGACGACGAGGAAGATGCCGGCGGTGGTCTTGTCGTGGAAGTGGTTACGGTCGATCTTCGTGTCGTTCGCCCGTACGACGACCCAGTACGGGTCGCCGGTGTCCACGTGCTGGAAGTCGTTGCGGGTCAGCCGGATCGACGAGCAGCTCGCCGGAATCTCCAGCGTGGTGCTCTGCCGGAAGGCGAAACCGCTGACGGTGATGTTGCTCGAATCGGCGAAGACGAAGCTGCGTTCGCCGCGCAGCACCGCGCCGCCGCGGGACTTGGAGACGATGGTGATCGGCGCGGCGCTGGTGCCGTTCTTGCCGGACACATTGACAGCGCCCCCCGACGGCACGGTGTACGTGCCGTCCGCCAGGATGATCCGGTCGCCGGGTACGGCGGCGTTGATCGCGCTCTGGAGTTCGCCCAGGGAACCGACCGGTTTGTCGGCCGCCGAGGCGTCGACCGACATCGAGGTGCCGAGTGGAACGGCGGCGAGTGCTGCCACCGCGGTACCCCTGAGGAACGTGCGTCGTTGCATGGTGCCTCCTGCGTTGTGGGGGGATCTGGTCAGCGGGCGTCGGGGCCGACGTCGGCCGTGGTCAGTGGTCCGCGCCGGGGCGGCCGGTGCGAGTACTCGTCCGCGCCCACGTCCCGGTGCCGGCCGCGCGGCTCTCCGTCGATGTCGTGGGTGACCGGTGGCCGCCGCAGCGTGCCCGCGTCGATCACCGGGCTGTCCGCGCCGGGCCGGGCGATGCCGTCCGGGCCGGTCAGCAGCTTCGGGTCGACGCGGGTGCCACCGCCGGAAGGAATGTTGCCGTCGGTGGCGGCACCCCACAGGATGTTGCCGGACCAGTTGAACCGCACGGTGTTCGCCATCGCGACCAGCTCGCCCGAGTCCCCGACGAACAGGTTGTCCGCGACGGTCACATCGCGCGGCTCGTGGGGGCGCTGGCTCTCGCCGGAGAGCGTGCCCTTGTTGTTGGCCAGGGTGTTGTACGCGATGAGGACCCGGTCGGGTGCGTCGTTGCCGCGGCGGGCTTCCGGCGACTCGCCGGGCAGGTGGTCGCGCTCCGAACCGCTGCCGATCACCATGGCCCGGCCGGAGAGACCGGCGAGGTGGTTGTTGACGATCACATGGTCGTTGCCGTAGATCCGTACGCCTTCCGTGCCGGCGACGAGGTAGTTGCCGTCCACCCGGTTTCGGTTGCCGTGCCGCAGGACGATTCCGCCGAGGCTGTCGCGGATGGTGTTGTGCCGGATGACGTTGTCCGAGCTCTTGACGGAGATGGCCTCCGGGTCGCCGTTGGCGCGCTCGAACAGGTTGTACTCCACGACGGCGTGGGCGCTGGACAGTGCCCGGGGGCTGACGCCGAGCCGGATCGGCTCTCCGCCGTTGGAGCCGGTGAAGGTGTGGTCGGAGAAGTAGTTCCTGAACACATGGACGCGCTGGGCCATCTCCTCCGTTCCCGCGCCCTCGATCCCGAGGTAGATGCCGAGTGTGGATTTGCCGTGGAAGTGGTTGTGGTCGACCTTGCTGTCGTCGGCACGCACCATCACCCAGTGCAGGCCCTCGATGTCGGCGAGCTGGAAGTCGTTGCGGGTCAGCCTGATGTGTGAGCAGTTCGGGGGGATGTCCAGGGTGCTGCTCTGGCGGAAGGAGAAGCCGCTGAGTGTGATGTGGCTGGACGCGTCGAGGACGAAGCTGTGTTCGCCGTCGAGGACGACGCCGCCGCGGGAGCCGGCGACGATGGTGATGGGCGCGCGCTCGGTGCCCTGCTTGTCCCGGATGGTCAGGGGCCGGTCCGGCGCAACGGTGTAGGTGCCGTCGGCCACGACGATCCGGGTGCCCGGCCGTGCCCCGTCGATGGCGGCCTGGAGTTCGTCCAGCGAACCGACGGTGGCCGGGGCCGCCACCGCGCGCGCGGTCGGGAGAGGGCCGGTGGGGGCGACGGCGAGCGCCGCCCCTGCCGCGGAAGCCATGAGAAACGTGCGGCGTTGCATGGTGCCTCCGTGAGTGTGGTGGTGGATCGAGGGGGGCCGGACCGGTGTCAGCCGCCGGCCCGGTCTGCCGGGGTCTCCAGGAACAGCTCGATGACCGGCACCGGGGTGTCGGGGCGCTGGACGGGGATTTCGAGAGTGAGCGTTCCGGCGGGCTGCCCGCCCATTTCCGTGTTCATGGCGGGCCGGTCCGGGTCGATGTGGACCTGGATGATCTCCGAGGCGTCGTTGAGCAGTTGGGCGTAGCGCACCCGGCCGGCGAGTCCCGGGAGGTGCAGATGGCGCAGCGGCCAGGCGAGCAGGTGGACGTAGAGCCGGTCGCCGCGCTGGGTGTAGCGGCACTCCGGCGGGGCGGTGTACGGGGACGGGCCGCAGCCCCGGACCGACCGCTCGTGCAGGTCCATCCACCGGCCGATCTCGCCGAGGACGGCGATGGCGCGCGGTTCGAGGTCGCCGCGGCCGGTCGGGCCGACGTTGAGCAGCAGGTTGCCGCCCTTGGACACGCCGTCGACGAGCATGCGGATCAGCAGGTCGGCGCTCTTGTGGTCCAGGTTGTCGCGGTCGTAGCCCCAGCTCCCGTTGAGCGTCTGGCACGCCTCCCACAGCACGGGCCGGCCGTCCTTGGTCATGGGGCCGGAGGGCTGGTACTGCTCGGGCGTGATGAAGTCGCCGGGCAGGCCGGTCCGATCGTTGACGAGGATGTGCGGCTGGAGTTCGCGAACCGTCTCCAGCAGCTTCGGGGAGTCCCAGTCGTCCGGGCCCTTGCCGCCCCACCAGGTGCGTCCCGCGTACGAGAAGTCGAAGAACAGGTAGTCGATGCGTCCGAAGGAGGTCAGCAGTTCGCGGACCTGGCCGTGCAGATAGCGCTGGTAGTCGCGGATGTCGCGGTCGGCGGCCGCAGCCTTGAACTCCTCGTCGTCGCGCTGCGGATGGGTGCCGTCCACCGGGAAGGACGGGTGGTGCCAGTCGATGAGGGAGTAGTAGAGGCCGACCTTGAGCCCCTCGGCCCGGCAGGCCTCGACGAACGGTCCGACGAGGTCCCGGCCGTACGGGGTGTTGGTGACCTTGTACTCGGTGAGGGCACTGTCCCACAGGCAGAAGCCGTCGTGGTGCTTGGTGGTCAGGACGACGTAGCGCATGCCCGCCGCTCTGGCGGCCCTGGCCCACTGGACCGGGTCGTAGCGGTCGGGGTCGAAGTGGTCGAAGTAGACCTGGTACTGCTCGTCGGTCAGCTTCTCCCGGTTCTTCACCCATTCGTGCCGCGCGGCGAGCGAGTACAGGCCCCAGTGGACGAACATGCCGAACCGGTCGGTGGTGAACCAGGTCGTGTCCGGGGCGGCGGGCGCGGGCACCTGGGTCTCGGCGCTCGGGGTCATGGGGGCATCCCTTGTCGTCGGCGTCCGGTGGCGTGTTCTGTGCGCTGCCGCCGGAGGGCTGGTCGTACGGGTCGTGCGGGGGAGATTCGCGCGCGGACGGTCTGCCGGGTCAGCCCTTGAGGGCGCCGGAGGACAGACCGTGCACGAAGGAACGCTGGAAGAACAGGAAGACGATCACGGAGGGGAGCAGGGCCAGCAGGGAGGCGGCCATCACCACTCCGGGGGTGACAGCGGGGTCGATCCGCAGGGTCCGCAGCGCCAGCGGGAGCGTGTACGAGGAGGAGTCCGTGGAGACCAGGAGGGGCAGCAGGTACTGGTCCCAGATCATGGTGAAGCCGAAGACCCCGATGACCCCGAGGGCGGGCTTGCACATCGGCAGGATGATCTGGGCGAAGATGCGCAGGTCGCCGGCGCCGTCGATGCGGGCGGCCTCTTCGAGTTCGCGCGGCACGTCCTTCATGAACTCGGTCATCACGAGGATGGAGAATCCCCAGGCGCCCAGCGGGACGATCATTCCGGCCAGGGTGCCGATGAGGTTGAAGTGGACGACCGGCAGATCGGAGAGGATCAAGGAGAGCGGGAGGGCCAGGATCTCCTCGGGCAGCATCAGCGTGGCGAGGATGGCGACGAGCACCAGCGTCATCCCGGGGAAGCGTCTCCTGGCCAGTGCGTACCCAGCGAGGACGGAGACGGCCACCTGGAGCAGCAGCCCGAAGCCGACCACGAAGAACGAGTTCAGCAGGTACCCGAGCACGCCCTGGTCGAAGGCGACCCGGAAGTTGTCCAGAGTGGCGCCCGAGGGGATGACGCTGAGCTGAGTCGGGTCCTTGACGTGGCTGAAGGCGCTGACCAGCAGGGCCAGCAGGGGGCCGGCGAAGACGACAAGGACCAGCAGGTAGGTGACGGCCTTCAGGATCCGCCCGCCCGGACTGCGGCTCTCCGTCAGGCCCAGCGCGGTCTCGGTCGGCGCGTTCATTTGCTCTCTCTCCGTCGCAGCAGGTGGACGACGACTGTCAGGATCAGCGTCGCGATGAACAGCAGGACGGCTCCCGCCGCGCCGACGCCGAGTCTGTTCTGCTCGAGGCCGAGCTTGTAGATCAGGGTCATCACGACCTCGGTGGAGCCGTCGGGCCCGCCGTTGGTGAGCAGGAAGACCTCGGTGAACACGCGCAGTCCGCGGATCGCGGCGAGGATGAACAGGATCGAGAACACCGACCGAAGTCCGGGCACCGTCACATGCCAGACCCTTTGCAGCCTGGAGGCGCCGTCGACCTTCGCGGCCTCGTACAGGCCGCGGTCCACGCTGGTGAGACCGGCGAGGAAGATCATCATGTCGTAGGGGGCGCCCCTCCAGATGCCGGTGAGCATGATGGAGGCCATCGAGGTGTCCGGGTCGTTGATGAATCCCGAGGGGCCGAACCCCACCAGGCCGAGGATGGAGTTGAGCATGCCGTCTTCGGTCGGGTGGTACATGATCCGCCAGAGTTCGGCGACGACCGCGATCGGCACCACCACCGGCAGGAACGCCGCGGAGCGTACGAATCCGAGCCTGCGGCCCTGCCCCTCCATCAGCAGCGCGAGCGCGAGGCCGAGGGCCATCGAGCCGGCCGTCTGTCCGGCGGCGAGGACGACGGTGTGCCAGGCGGCCTCACGGAAGCCGTCGGACTGGAGCACCGTGGAGTAGTTCTCGGTGCCGACCCACCTGTTGCCGAGGTAGGGCTGGACATCCTGGAAGGACATGGTCAAAGCGCTGACCATGGGGATGAACTTGAAGTACAGGAAGAGGAGCAGTGCCGGGGCCAGGAACAGCCATGGCGTCCACCACCGGCCGGCCCGGCGGTCGTGCCCGCGGCGGCCGGTGGCCGCGCGGCCCGTTTTCCGGGTGGCGGGCCCGGCCGCCGGGAGGACGGCCGGGTCCGCCTGGTCAAGACTCATGACGCGGCGATTCCCTGTTCCTTGAGGATGTCGGCGAGCTGCTTGTCGAGCTCCTTGAGCTTGGTCCCGGTGTCCAGGTCGCAGTCGGCCATCAGGGCGCTGACGGTCTCCGCGGTCGTCTGCCGGACGGGTGTCCAGTTCGGGATGGAGGGCGCGTACCGGCCGGCGCTCCGGTAGACCTCGGCGTAGGTCTTCCAGCGGGGGTCGGGACGTACCTCGGAGATGTCCACCGTCTTGTTGACGGGCAGCTGCACGGTGAATCCGGTGTCGCCCTCCATCCCGGTCTTCTGGCCCTCGGCGGAGATGGCGTAGTCGGCGAAGGCGTCCTGGCCCGCCATGTTCTCGGAGCCCGCCATCAGGTAGATGGACCCGCCCTCGGCAAGCACGGTGGCGTCCTTCGGGCCCTTGGGCATCGGGACGACCTCGTACTTGTCCTTGCCGAGGGTCTCGTCGAAGCGGGGCAGCAGGTACGGGCCGACGACGAACATGCCGGTCCGGCCCGCCTCGAACGTCTCGTTGGTGGGCGGGGTCTCCATGGTCACGGCGCCCGGCTGGATGACCTTGTTCCTGCAGCCGAGGTCGCGGAACCACTGCACGGCCTGAACCGATTCCTTCGTGGTCATCGCGGGCTTGTACTTGCCGCCCCCGGCGTCGGTGATGAAGTCTCCGCCCGCGGCCCAGAGGAAGTTGGAGAAGTACCAGGAGGCGTATCCGCGCTTGGTGGACAGCGGTGCGGCGAGACCGTAGGTGTTCTTCTTGCCGTCGCCGTCGGGGTCCTTGGTGGTGAAGGCCTCCGCCATCGCGGCGAAGTCGTCCCAGCTCTGCGGGACTTCGAGCTTCAGCTTCTCCCGCCAGTCCTTGCGGAGGAGCAGCGCGGACGCCTGCGCCGAGTAAGGCATGCCGAACTGTTTGCCGTCCACGCTCTTGCCGGAGTCCAGCCCCTGGCCGACGATCTGCTCGGCGTTCTTGAGCTTGTCAAGGTCGATCTCCCTCAGCAGGCCCTGGCTGTGCATGGCGCCGAGCTGCGTCACATCGTTCATGACGATGTCGGGGAGCTTCTTCTGCGCGGCCCGCTGCTGGAGCTTGGTCTCGAAGTCGTCGAAGATCGCCGTGACCTTGACCTTGTAGCCCGTGGCCTTCTCGAAGGCGGCGGCGAGCTTGAGTGCTCCCTGCTCTCCCGGGCCGCCCGGTGTCGTCCGGGTCCACAGTTCGAGCGGTGCCTTCGAGTTCTGCTTGGCGTCCACTCCCGCAGGCCCTGATGTACAGCTGGTGAGGACAAGTGCGGAAGCGATAACACCCGCACCGATCCACCGCGATCTCTGCATGACAACTCCTGTTTCGCCGCATCACAGCTGGCCTGGAAGCGCTTGGTCACAGCTGGCCTGGAAAGCGCTTGCTGGGGACGCTAACGGCGTCCGAATCCTTGGTCAATAGTCCGATGAATACAAAACCCTCGCAATGGCCCACAACAGCCTTGTCGTACCGGTCCTCACGCTCCTCCCCCACCGTCCGCCACCTCGGGACGCGACCGGAGCAGTTGACGAAAAACCCTGGCACACCACCGGTTTCGCTGCTTGGCGCACCGATGGACCGGCCGCACACCGTTGGCAGGTGAAGACGAAAGCCTGCCGTTCGACGAGTTCCGGGTGACCGATCTTCATCCGAGGACTCCTCAATCATCCGATGTATCGTGCCTGCAAGCACACCGACCAGGCAACGAACAAGCCACGTCAATCTTCAACACCGAGTCAGACATTTCCACACGTGCCCGATCAGGGATCACGAGTGGAATCACTGACTGCCTGTCAGCGAAGAGCCGAGGAGCGAACGTCATGAACGAGCCGGCCCGCACACCGACAGCCCTGTTGGTCATGGAGGAGGAACGCAGGGCGGACGTCTATCCCCGCGAGGTCCTAGCCGAAGTGGAACGTCTCGTACACCTGCAGGGTCCACCCCTCACCCGGCAGCAGCTCGACGAGGATCCCGACATGCTGCGACAGGTCGATGTCCTGTTCACGGGTTGGGGCGCGCCCGTGCTCGATGCCGCCTTCCTCGCGCGTGCCCCCCGGTTGCGGGCGGTCTTCGTCGCCGCAGGCTCCGTGCGGCACCTGACCACGCCGGCCTTCTGGGCACGCGGCGTCCCGATCGTCTCCGCGGCCGCGGCCAACGCCGTCCCGGTCGCGGAGTTCACTCTTGCCCAGGTGCTCCTGGGCCTCAAGCAGGTGCATCGCATCGCCCGGGAGGTCGCGAGCAGCCGCCGTTTCCCGCACAACCCCCAAGTGCCGGGGGCCTACCGGTCACGCGTGGGCCTGCTCGGGCTCGGGCACATCGGCCGTCTCGTCGCGGCCCACCTCGGCCGGTTCGACGTCGAGGTCCTCGCCACGGATCCCCTCGCCTCCCCCGAAACCGCCCGGCAGGCGGGCGTCCGGCTGGTCTGCATCGAGGAGCTGTTCGCCACCTGCCATGTCGTCAGCCTCCACGCGCCCCTCCTGCCCGAGACCCGCGGCACGATCGGGGCACGGCTGCTGAATTCCCTGGGGCCGGGCGCGACGCTGATCAACACCGCACGCGGCGCGCTCATCGACGAGACCGCCGCGGCGCAGGTCCTGCACGCCAGACCCGACCTCACCGCCGTACTCGATGTCACGCACCCGGAGCCTCCCGCCCATGACTCGCCACTCTTCACCCTTCCCAACGTCGTCCTGACACCCCACCTGGGCGGCGCCCTCGGGGCCGAACGCCATCGCCTCGGAGAGCTTGTGCTCGACGAACTCCGACGCTTTATACATGACCGACCTCTCCAGCACGCGATCGACCCCGCCCGCGCCGCCTCGCTGGCCTGAGGCGGCGACCGCAGGCCAGGAACGTCAGCGAAACGTCAGCGAAACGTGCGTGGAACGTCAGCGCGGGACGGGAGAGTTCGGGGCCCGGCTGATCCGTCGGCCCCGGTTTGTGACGCGCTCGTGGGTTGTCATGTTGTGCTCGCGAGCCGAGGTCCGGGTGGCGGGTCTCGGTTCTGGGCGTTGGGCCCGGGTGTTGGGCCTCGGGCTTTGGTTCTCGGGTTTCCGTGTGCCGGTTCCGCGCGTTGGGTTTTCGGACGGTGGTCGCGGACCATCGTAGGCACCCCGCCGAGATGCCGCCGGGGGTCGGGCGGCGGGGTCGAACCCGCAGCCCGACCCGCGGGGCCGCCGCGCGACAACTCTCAGTGCGGCCGCCAATGGAATTTGCCACCCCCCACCCACCGCACGACAGTCGGGTCGTCGAGGTCATGGACCTTGATTCCTGCGGCCGAGGCGGCGGCGAGCACATCCACCATCGAGGTTGCCGCGCTCACCACCTCCCCGTCGATCTCCACGAGGCGGAAGGGCGGGTCACCGGGCTGCACCGCGAGCACGGTGATCCGGGCCGACGAGATGTATGGACTAGCACTTTCGGTCATGCGTAGATCGCTTCCACGCCACGGGCGACACTATGCCCGGCGGCAGGACGGGTAACGCCCCTTCGCTGAACAGTGCGTCTACCTGGGGCAATGGGGTGACGCACCGGGGCCCGGACACCGGTGACCGACCGCTGGTCCGGAGCCGGGCCCCCGGGAGTCAGTCCTCGCCCTCCAGGTCGCCCTCCGTCTCCAGGTATGCCTGGCGCAGGGCGTCGAGAATCGCCGGGTCGGGCTTGGCCCACATGCCGCGGGACTCCGCTTCCAGGAGGCGTTCCGCGATGCCGTGCAGAGCCCATGGATTGGCCTGCTGGAGGAATTCCCGGTTGGTCGGGTCGAGGACGTACGTCTCGGTGAGCTTGTCGTACATCCAGTCGGCGACCACGCCCGTCGTCGCGTCGTAACCGAAGAGGTAGTCGACGGTGGCGGCCAGCTCGAAAGCGCCCTTGTAGCCGTGCCGCCGCATCGCCTCGATCCACTTGGGGTTCACCACCCGGGCGCGGAAGACCCGGGAGGTCTCCTCCACCAGGGTGCGGGTGCGGACCGTCTCGGGGCGGGTGGAGTCGCCGATGTACGCCTCCGGGGCGGTGCCGCGCAGGGCGCGGACGGTGGCCACCATGCCGCCGTGGTACTGGAAGTAGTCGTCCGAGTCGGCGATGTCGTGCTCGCGTGTGTCGGTGTTCTTGGCCGCGACCGCGATCCGCTTGTACGCCGTCTCCATCTCCTCACGGGCCGGGCGGCCGTCGAGCTCGCGGCCGTAGGCGTAGCCGCCCCACACCGTGTAGACCTCGGCGAGGTCCGCGTCGGTGCGCCAGTCGCGGGAGTCGATGAGCTGGAGCAGACCGGCGCCGTACGTGCCGGGGCGGGAACCGAAGATACGGGTGGTGGCACGGCGTTCGTCGCCGTGGGCTGCCAGGTCGGCCTGTGTGTGGGCGCGGACGTGGTTCTGCTCGGCCGGCTCGTCCAGGGAGGCGACGAGGCGGACCGCGTCGTCGAGCAGGCCGATGGTGTGCGGGAAGGCGTCGCGGAAGAAGCCGCTGATGCGCAGGGCGACATCGATGCGCGGCCGGCCGAGCTCGGCCGGCGGGATCGCTTCCAGCCCGGTCACGCGGCGCGAGGCGTCATCCCAGACCGGGCGGACGCCGAGCAGGGCGAAAGCTTCGGCGACGTCGTCACCGGCGGTGCGCATCGCGCTGGTGCCCCACAGGGACAGGCCGACCGAGGTGGGCCAGTCGCCGTTGTCGGTGCGGTAGCGCTCCAGGAGCGAGTCGGCCAGGGCCTGGCCGGTCTCCCAGGCGAGGCGCGAGGGTACGGCCTTGGGGTCGACGGAGTAGAAGTTGCGACCGGTCGGCAGGACGTTGACCAGGCCGCGGAGCGGGGAGCCGGAGGGCCCTGCGGGAACGAATCCGCCGTCCAGGGCGTGCAGGGCGTGGTCGAGTTCGTCGGTCGTGGCGGCCAGCCGCGGGACGACCTCGCGGGCGGCGAAAGCCAGGATGTCGGCGACCGCCCGCGGGTGCCCGGCCGCCACCTCGGCGACGGCGTCCGCGGACCAGTCGGCGTCCTCCATCGCCTGGACCAGTGCGCGGGCCCGCTCCTCCGCCTCGTCGGCGGTGACGCGGGTCGCGGCGGACTCGTCGAGCCCGAGGGCCTCGCGCAGGCCGGGCAGGGAGGCGGTGCCGCCCCAGATCTGGCGGGCCCGCAGGATGGCGAGGACGAGGTTGACCCGGTCGGCGCCGGCCGGGGCGCCTCCCAGCACATGCAGGCCGTCGCGGATCTGGGCGTCCTTGATCTCGCAGAGCCAGCCGTCGAGATGCATGATGAACTCGTCGAAGCCCTCGTCCTCGGGGCGGTCCTCAAGTCCCAGGTCGTGGTCGAGCTTGGCGGCCTGGATGAGGGTCCAGATCTGTGCGCGGATCGCCGGGAGCTTCGCCGGGTCCATCGCCGCGATCTGGGCGTGCTCGTCCAGGAGTTGTTCGAGGCGGGCGATGTCCCCGTAGCTGTCGGCCCGTGCCATCGGCGGTACGAGGTGGTCAACCAGGGTGGCGTGGACGCGCCGCTTGGCCTGCGTCCCCTCGCCCGGGTCGTTGACCAGGAACGGGTAGATCAGCGGCAGGTCGCCGAGGGCGGCGTCGGGGCCGCAGGCGGCGGAGAGGCCGGCGTTCTTGCCGGGCAGCCACTCCAGGTTGCCGTGCTTTCCGAGGTGGATCATGGCGTCGGCGCCGAAGCCGTTGTCGTCGGCGGAGGCGGCGATCCAGCGGTAGGCGGCCAGGTAGTGGTGCGAGGGCGGCAGGTCGGGGTCGTGGTAGATCGCGATCGGGTTCTCGCCGAAGCCGCGCGGCGGCTGGATGAGGACGAGCAGATTGCCGCGGCGCAGGGCGGCGAGCACGATGTCGCCGTCCGGGTTGCTCGACCGGTCCACGAACATCTCGCCCGGGGCGGGGCCCCAGTGCTGCTCGACGGCTTCACGGAGCTCGGCCGGGAGGGTCGCGTACCAGCGCCGGTAGTCGGCGGCCGGGATGCGGACCGGGTTGCGGGCCAACTGTTCCTCGGTGAGCCACTCCTGGTCGTGGCCGCCGGCCTCGATCAGGGCCCGGATCAGCTCGTCGCCGTCGCCCGACACGAGGCCGGGGACCTCCTGCGTACCGAAGTCGTATCCCTGGTCGCGGAGTCGGCGCAGCAGGGCGACGGCGCTGGCCGGGGTGTCGAGACCGACGGCGTTGCCGATCCGCGAGTGCTTGGTCGGGTACGCGGACAGCACGAGCGCGATCCGCTTCTCGGCGGCAGGGATGTGGCGCAGCCGGGCGTGGCGCACGGCGATGCCGGCGACGCGGGCGGCGCGCTCGGTGTCGGCGACGTACGCGGGCAGGCCGTCCTCGTCGATCTCCTTGAAGGAGAACGGCACGGTGATCAGCCGGCCGTCGAACTCGGGGACCGCGATCTGGCTGGCGGCGTCGAGCGGGGAGACGCCCTCGTCGTTGTCCTCCCAGTCGGTGCGTGAACCGGTGAGGCAGAGGGCCTGGAGGATGGGGACGTCGAGGCCGCTGAGGACGCCCGCGTCCCAGGACTCGTCGTCGCCGCCCGCCGATGCCTCGGCCGGCCGGGTGCCGCCCGCGGCGAGGACGGTGGTCACGATCGCGTCGGCGGCGCGCAGCGCTTCGATGAGCTCGGGCTCGGGGGTCCGCAGCGAGGCGACGTACAGCGGCAGCGCGCGGGCGCCCGCGTCCTCGACTGCGGTGCACAAGGCGTCCACGAACGCGGTGTTGCCGCTCATGTGGTGGGCGCGGTAGTAGAGCACGGCGACGACCGGGCCGTCGGTGCGGCAGGCGGTGCGCTCCAGCGGGCCCCAGGAGGGTGCCGGGGCGGGCGGTGCGAAGCCGTGGCCGGTGAGCAGGACGGTGTCGGAGAGGAAGCGGGCGAGCTGGTCCAGGTTGGCGGGTCCGCCGTGGGCCAGGTAGGCGTGGGCCTCGGCGGCGATGCCGATGGGGACGGTGGAGGCGGCCATCAGCTGGGCGTCGGGGGCCTGTTCGCCGGTGAGGACGACGACGGGGCGCCCGGTGGCGAGGACTTGGTCGAGTCCGTCCTGCCAGGCGCGGACGCCGCCGAGGAGGCGGACGACGACCAGGTCGGCGCCGTCGAGGAGCTCGGGCAGGTCCTGGAGCGGCAGCCGGGAGGGGTTGGCGTAGCGGTAGGGGACCGGGCCGTCCGAGGCGCGGGCACTGAGCAGGTCGGTGTCGGACGTCGACAGGAGCAGGATCATGCGGCGTCGGGCCTTCCTCGGGGTGTCCACGCCCCGGGCGGTGTCGGAATGGAGTCTCCCCTGCTCGACGGAGTCGAGGGCCGGGGAAGGGAGTTCCTGACTCGCCCGGCCGGGGCCGGGCTCACAGTGGCGGGACCGTGCCGGAATCGCACCGGGCTTCCTCCCCTGTCGCCGTCTGTGGCGACGACGTGCCGGATGGCCCGTCACTAGGCATAGTAAGGGCCGGTCAACTGATGGAGACATACGGATCCGGTCGGATGGTCGGTATGCTCGCCGCCATGCCCCCACCTGCCACTTCGCCTTCGCTGCCCGCAGACGCGTCTGCCCGGGACCGCGGTGACGCCTGTCCTGGCACGCTGCGGCTGCACCGCGCGGACGACGGCGCTCTGGCCCGGGTCCGGGTGCCCGGTGGTCTGCTGACGGCGGTGCAGGCGGATGCGCTGGGGGCGGTCGCGGAGAGCCTGGGCGATGGTGAGTTGCATCTCACTTCGCGCGGCAATGTCCAGTTGCGCGGTTTGGGCGCGGACTGCGGTGGCGAACTGGCCGGCCGGCTGGGCGAAGCGGGGCTGCTGCCCTCCGCCCGCCATGAGCGGATACGCAACATCGTGGCGTCGCCGCTGTCGGGGCTCGACGGCCGGGGGGCGCGGGACGTCGGACCGTGGCTGCGGGCGCTGGACGAGCTGTTGTGCGCGGGCGACCGGACGACCGGGCTGTCGGGCAGGTTCCTGTTCGTGCTCGACGACGGTCGTGGCGATGTGGACGCGCTGGGCGGCGATGTGACGCTGCTGGCGCAGGACGACGGCGCGGCGCTGCTGCGGATCGGCACGGGCCGGACCGTGGTGCGGATACCCGGCGCGCAGGCGCCGCGGGCCGCCCTCATGACGGCCGAGGTCTTTCTGGAACGGGCGGCCGGCGCCGGTGCCTGGCGCGTGAGGGATCTGCCCGGCGGCGCCGGCCCGCTTCTCGACGAGGTCGTACGGCGGTTGCGGGAGGAGGGCTCCGGCCCCGCCTCCACCGAGGACCGTGACTGCCCGCCGGGCTCGGACGGCCCAGCCCCGGGTGTGGTGACCGGCCCGCACGACGGGGCCGCACTGTCCGTCGGCATCCCGCTGGGGCGCTTCACCCCGGCGCAGTGGCGGACCCTGACGGAGACGGCCCGGCACGGGGGGCGTGGCGAATTGCGGCTGACACCGTGGCGCGGGGTCGTCGTACCGGGAGTGGAGCGGCGCCGGGCGGCAGGGCTGCTGGACGGTCTGGGGGCCACCGGCCTCGTCGTCGGGCCCGACTCCCCCTGGACCGGGGTCGGTGCCTGTATCGGCCGGCCCGGCTGTGCGAAGTCGCTGGCCGATGTACGGGGCCGGGCGGCGGACGCGGTGGGGCCCGTGGGCCTGCTGCCGGTGTACTGGTCCGGGTGCGAACGCCGGTGCGGCCATCCCCGCGGCGAGTGGGTCGACGTCGTCGCCACCCCCGACGGGCACCGGATCTCCCTCGTTCGGGGCGAGGAGCGGGGTGCCCCCCTGAACGTCCCCGACAGCCCCGGCCGCCCCGGCGGTCTCGCCGCGGCGGTGGCCGCGGCCCGCGGTACGCGCGGCTGATCCCGTACGCCCGACTCCCCCTGTACCCGACTGCACCCGACCGTTGCACGCCCGAGGAAGAGAGCGAAAGCACTGTGCACCAGTACGAGAAGGACGGACCGGCGATCTACCGCCAGTCCTTCGCCACGATCCGTGCCGAGGCGGACCTCGCGGGGCTGCCCGCCGATGTGAGCCAGGTCGCGGTCCGCATGATCCACGCCTGCGGGATGGTCGACCTCGTCCGCGATCTCGCTTTCACCCCGGACGCGGTCGCCCGCGCCCGTGCCGCGCTGCGGGGCGGCGCACCCGTCCTGTGCGATGTGGCGATGGTCGCCAGCGGTGTGACCCGCAAGCGGCTGCCCGCGGACAACGAAGTGGTGTGCACCCTCTCCGACCCGTCGGTGCCCGGCCTGGCGAAGGAGCTGGGCACCACCCGCAGCGCCGCCGCCCTGGAGCTGTGGCGGGACCGGCTGGAGGGTGCGGTCGTGGCTGTCGGGAACGCGCCGACCGCCCTGTTCCGGCTGCTGGAGATGATCGAGGAGGGCGCGCCCCGCCCCGCCGCCGTCATCGGTGTGCCGGTCGGCTTCATCGGTGCCGCCGAGTCCAAGGACGCCCTGGCGGCGCACCCGTCCGGGCTGGAGCATCTGATCGTACGGGGCCGTCGCGGGGGCAGTGCCATCGCGGCCGCCGCCCTCAACGCGATCGCCAGCGAGGAAGAGTAGACGTGAGCGAGCAGAAGACGGGCCGGCTGTACGGGGTCGGGCTCGGCCCCGGTGATCCGGCTCTGATGACCGTACGCGCGGTGGAGATCATCGCCGAGGCCGATGTGATCGCCTATCACAGCGCCCGGCACGGACGGTCCATCGCCCGGTCCATCGCGGCGAAGCACATCCGTGCCGACCATGTCGAGGAGCCGCTGGTCTACCCCGTCACGACGGAGAGCACTGACCACCCGGGCGGCTACCGGGGGGCGATGGAGGAGTTCTACGCCGAGGCGGCGGCCCGTCTGGCAGCACACCTCGACGCCGGGCGGACGGTCGCCGTACTGGCCGAGGGCGACCCGCTCTTCTACGGCTCGTACATGCACATGCACAAGCGGCTCGCCGACCGCTACCCGACCGAGGTGATCCCGGGCGTCACCTCCGTCAGCGCGGCCGCCGCTCGGCTCGGCACCCCGCTCGTGGAGGGCGAGGAGGTGCTGACGATCCTGCCCGGCACGCTGCCGGAGGAGGAGCTGACCGCCCGTCTCGCCGCCACCGACGCGGCTGTGGTGATGAAGCTGGGCCGTACGTTTCCCGCGGTGCGCGGCGCCTTCGAGGCATCCGGGCGGCTGCCCGAGGCGCGTTACGTGGAACGCGCCACGATGGCCGGGGAGCGGGTGGGCGAGCTGGCCGAGGTCGACGCCGGCTCGGTGCCGTACTTCGCGGTCGCGGTCCTGCCCAGCCGGATCGGGGCGCCGCGTCCCGAAGGCGCCCCGGAGGGTGGCGAGGTGGCCGTGGTGGGTACCGGCCCGGCCGGTCCGCTGTGGCTGACCCCCGAGACGCGCGGGGTGCTGGCCGCCGCCGACGACCTGGTCGGCTACACCACCTATCTGGACCGGGTGCCGGTGCGGCCGGGGCAGGTGCGTCACGGCTCGGACAACAAGGTCGAGTCGGAGCGTGCCGAGTTCGCCCTCGATCTGGCCCGGCGCGGGCGGCGGGTGGTCGTGGTGTCGGGCGGCGACCCCGGGGTCTTCGCCATGGCGACGGCCGTCCTCGAAGTGGCGTCGCAGGACGAGTACGCGCAGGTCCCGGTGCGGGTGCTGCCGGGGGTGACGGCGGCCAACGCCGCCGCAGCGCGGGCGGGTGCGCCGCTGGGCCACGACTACGCGACGATATCGCTCTCCGACCGGCTCAAGCCGTGGGAGGTGATCGCGGAGCGGCTGCGCGCCGCCGCGACGGCGGATCTGGTGCTCGCGCTTTACAACCCCGGTTCGCGCAGCCGGACCTGGCAGGTCGGCAAGGCCCGTGACCTGCTGCTCGAACACCGCTCGCCGGACACGCCCGTGGTCCTCGGCCGGGATGTCGGCGGCCCCGCCGAGAGCGTGCGGACCGTGCGCCTGGGCGATCTCGACCCCGCCGAGGTCGACATGCGCACGATCCTGCTCGTCGGGTCCTCGCAGACCCGCTGGGTCGAGCGCGGTGACGGGCACCAGATCGTCTGGACCCCCCGCCGCTATCCGGAGGGCTGAGAGCCTGTCGGGGCGCGGCCGTCGGCTAGTAGGGTCTTCCGTTTGGACCAGGCCGGATCAGGGAGCGGGGTTTGGTGCCGTGCATCGCAAGGCGGGGGAGGGATCGGACGGGTCTCCCCTGCTCGAGCGGGGCCGAGAGCTCGGGGAAGGCGCGTCGGCGACCGACGACAGCGCGGCGAGGCGCGGCACCGGGGCACGCGAGCCCGGCATGATCCGAACGAGAGGCCCTAGCTGCCGTGCAGGATGTGTGCGCGGAGCCAGGCGACGGCCGCTTCCGGGCCTTCGACGACCGGGACGCCCTTGGGCACGGGGGGCCGTCGCACCACCACCACCGGGATCCGCGCCTCGCGGGCCGCGGCGAGTTTGGGGGCCGTGGCGGCGCCGCCGCTGTCCTTCGTGACGACGACGTCGACGCGGTGACGGCGGATCAGTTGGCGTTCCCCGTCCAGGGTGAACGGGCCCCGGTCCAGCAGCACCTCCATGCGGGCGGGGTACGGGGCTTCGGGGGCGTCCACCGAACGCATCAGGAACCACAGCTCGTCGAGCCCGGCGAAGGCGGCCAGTCCCATCCGTCCGGTCGTGAGGAACACCCGCCGGCCCAGCGCGGGCAGCATCGCGGCGGCCTCGGCGAGGGAACCGGCCGGATGCCAGTCGTCGCCGTCACCGGGGACCCACCCGGGCCGCCGTACGGCGAGCAGGGGAACATGGGCGGCAGCGGCGGCAGCGGCCGCGTTGAAACTGATCGTCCCGGCGAAAGGATGGGTGGCGTCGATGAGCACGTCCACCTGGTGGGTACGCAGCCATGCGGCGAGCCCGTCGGCTCCGCCGAAACCGCCGATGCGGACCTCGCCGGGCGGCAGCCTCGGGCCGGTCACGCGTCCGGCGAGCGAGCTCGTCAGCACGGCACCGGCCGGGAGCACTTCCACCAGCAACTCGGCGAGGCGGCGGGCCTCCGTCGTTCCTCCGAGTACGAGTACATGCATCGGATCCATCCATGGGTGAGATTGAGGGCGGACGCAGCGCCCAGCTGAAACACACCGGTCTGCGGCCCGGCTGGACCACCGGCGCCTGTGCGACCGCGGCGGCCACTGCCGCGTACACGGCTCTGCTGACGGGCGACTTCCCCGACCCGGTGACGATCACCCTACCCAAGGGGCAGACGCCCGCCTTCGCGCTCGCGGTGGAGGAGCTGGCCGAGGGGCGGGCGACGGCGGGGGTGGTCAAGGACGCGGGCGACGACCCCGACGTGACGCACGGCGCTCTCGTCCGGGCCACCGTGCGGCGGCTGCCGCCGGGCTCGGGCGTGGTGTTCCGGGCCGGGCCGGGAGTGGGCACGGTCACCCTTCCCGGGCTGCCGCTCGACGTCGGTGAGCCGGCGATCAATCCCGTGCCGCGTCAGTTGATCCGCGACCACATCGCACGGGTCGCCGCGGAGCACCGGGGGGCGGGGGACGTGGAGGTCACCGTCGCGGTGGACCACGGCGAGGAGATCGCCCGCTCCACCTGGAACCCGCGCCTGGGCATCCTGGGCGGTCTGTCGATCCTCGGCACGACCGGTGTGGTGGTGCCGTACTCCTGCTCGGCGTGGATCGACTCGATCCGCCGCGGTGTGGACGTGGCCCTGGCCGCCGGGCACAACCATGTGGCCGGGTGCACGGGTTCCACCTCGGAGCGGACCGTGGTGTCCGAGTACGGGCTGCCGGAGATCGCGCTGCTGGACATGGGCGACTTCGCGGGCGCGGTCCTCAAGTACATCCGCCGTCATCCGGTGGACCGGCTCACGGTCTGCGGCGGGTTCGCGAAGCTGTCGAAGCTCGCCGCCGGCCACCTCGACCTGCACTCGGGCCGGTCGCAGGTGGACAAGCCGTTCCTGGCCCGCCTGGCCCGGCGCGGTGGTGCGGACGAGGCCCTGGCGGCCGAGGTGGCGGTCGCGAACACGGGACTCGCGGCGCTCCAGTCGTGCCTCGCGCGGGGTGTGCCGCTCGGGGACCTGGTGGCCGTGGCGGCGCGGGACGAGGCGCTGTCGGTGCTGCGGGGCGCGCCGGTCGCCGTCGACGTCATCTGCATCGACCGGGCGGGCACGGTCGTCGGGCGCAGCGAAGTACGCTGACCGGCCGCCCGGCCGGTGCGGGACCCCTCAGCAGACGTGGCGTTCGCGTGCGGGCGAGTAGAGGTGGCTGTCGCGGAACTGCTGGGCGCCCAGGGTGCGGCCGACCATGATGACGGCGGTGCGGATCACGCCCGCCGCCTTCACCTGCCCGGCGATGTCGTCGAGGGTGCCGCGCAGCACGAGCTCGTCCGGGCGTGAGGCCATCGCCACCACGGCGGCCGGGCAGTCGGCCCCGTAGTGCGGCAGCAGTTCCTCGACGACCCGGTCCACGTACCTGGTGGCGAGGTGCAGCACGATCAGGGCGCCGCTGCGCCCCAGGGTGACCAGGTCCTCGCCCTTCGGCATCGCGGTCGCTCGGTGGGCGATCCGGGTGAGGATGACGGTCTGGCCGACGGTCGGCACGGTCAGTTCCCGCTTGAGCGCCGCCGCCGCGGCCGCGAACGCGGGTACGCCGGGCACCACTTCGTAGGGCACCCGGGCCTCGTCGAGCCGGCGCATCTGCTCGTTGACCGCGCTGAACACCGAGGGGTCGCCCGAGTGAAGCCGGGCCACGTCGTGACCGGCCTCGTGCGCGGCGAGCAGTTCGGCGGTGATCTGGTCGATGTCGAGCTGCGCGGTGTCCACCAGGCGGGCGTCCGGCGGGCATTCGGCGAGCAGTTCCCGGGGCACCAGGCTGCCGGCGTACAGACACACCTGGCAGGAGGCGAGGGTGCGGGCGCCGCGCACGGTGATCAGGTCGGCGGCCCCCGGGCCCGCGCCGATGAAGTAAACGGTCATGCCTTGTCTCCTGGGTGTTGCGCGGGCTCGGTTGCCGAGTGTGCCGCTTCGGGACTGGTCAGGGGTTTGCGTACGGACCACTGGGTGACGGGCATGGCCTGCCGCCAGCCGGTGAACCCGCCGACCGGCACGGCGTGCGCGACCGCGAGCCGGACCAGTTCGCCGCCGTGTGTGCGGTGCGCCTCGGCCAGCAGCGCCTCCGACTCCAGCGTGACCGTGTTGGCGACCAGCCGTCCGCCGGGCGGCAGCGCGTCCCAGCAGGTGTCGAGCAGGCCGGGCACGGTCAGCCCGCCGCCGATGAATACGGCGTCGGGCGTGGGCAGTCGGGCCAGGTTGCCGGGGGCGGGGCCGGTGAGCACGCGCAGGGCCGGTACGCCGAGCCGGTCGGCGTTGCGGGCGATGCGCCCGGCGCGTCGCGGGTCGCGTTCCACGGTGACGGCGCGGCAGGAGGGGTGGGTCCGCATCCATTCGATGGCGATGGATCCCGAGCCTCCGCCGATGTCCCACAGGAGTTCGCCTGGGGCCGGTGCGAGCACACCGAGCGTCGCGGCCCGGATGTGCCGCTTCGTGAGCTGCCCGTCGTGCTCGTAGGCCGTGTCGGGCAGGCCGGGTACGGCGCCGAGGCGCAGGGCCTCGGGGGTGCGCCGGCAGTCGATCGCGATGATGTTCAACGGGTCGCCCGGTGGGTGCGGCCAGTGGCCGGCGGTGCCCTCCAGGCACGCTTCGTCCGTTCCGCCGAGTTGTTCGAGCACACGCATCCTGCTCGGTCCGAAGCCCTGTTCGCTCAGCAGCCCGGCCACCGCGGCCGGGGTGGCGGCGTCCGCGCTCAGGACCAGGACCCGCCGGCCGTGGTGCAGGGCGGCGGCCAGCCGGGCGGCGGGGCGGCCGACCAGGGTGACGACCTCGGTGTCCTCCACCGGCCAGCCGATCCGGGCACAGGCGTAGGACACCGAGGACGGGTGGGGCAGGATCCTCAGCGCATCGGTGCCGAGCACTTCGGTGAGAGCCCGGCCGATTCCGTAGAACATGGGGTCGCCGCTGGCGAGCACGGCGATCCTGCTCCCGGCGTGCGCGGCGAGCAGGCCGGGGACGGCGGGCCGCAACGGCGAGGGCCACGGCACCCGTTGTCCCCGGCACGACGGCGGGAGCAGGCCGAGCTGCCGCTCGCCGCCGATGAGAACCTGTGCGTCGACGAGCTCCGTGCGCGCCGCGTCGGGCAGTCCCGCCCATCCGTCGGCTCCGATTCCCACGACGGTCACCGCAGGTGGGACGGGTTGTTCGGGGGGTGCGAGAGTCACGGACGGTACCTCGGTGTTCAGTGGATGACGCAGCCGAACTCTACTGTCCGGCCGTGATCGGGCAGCGGCCAGGTGGCCGCCCCGGTGCCTCGCTCAGGAGGTCACTTTCTTCAGATATGCGGCGAGTGAGCGGATGGCCGCCGGATTGCGTGGGCTTTCCACCAGGTCCGCGTAGTCGAGAACGAAGATCCGGTCGTTCTTGACGGCCGACACGTCGGCCAGTGGCGGAAAGGACTTCAGGAACCTCTTCTTCTGTTCCGCGCCGGTGTCACCGTAGTCGTTGATCACGATCACCTCGGGATCGCGGTCGACGACGGTCTCCCAGCCGACGGTGACCCAGCTGTCCTTGAGGTCCTTCATGATGTGATCACCGCCCGCCTTGGTGATGATGTCGTGCGGTCCGGCGTAGGCGCCGGAGGTCAGCGGCTTGTCCCGCCCGTCGTCGTAGAGAAAGACGCGTGGGCGGTCGGCGCCCTTCGGTGCCCCTGCCCGCGCTTGTGTCACCTGCTTCCGGAACGTCGCGACGAGGCTCTCCGCGCGGTCCTCGACATCGAAGATCCTGCCCAGGTTCCGCAGATCGGTGTACAGCGCGTCGAGTGGCGCCATCACCCCGCGGGCCTTCCCCCGGCCGTTGCGGCACGACTCGCTCAGCAGGTACGAGTCGATGCCCACCCGCCGGAGTTCGGCGGGGGTGAATCCGTCCCCTTCACTGAATCCGTAGTTCCATCCGGCGAAGACCAGATCGGCGTGGGCGTCGATGACCAGTTCCTTGCTGATCCGGTCCTTGGAGAGCCACTTGGTCTTCCCGTAGCCGTCCTTCCAGGGAACGGTGGTGAGGTCGCCCTTGTCCTCGGGCATCACATAGCCCGCCATGTGATTCTCGAGTCCGAGCGCGAACATGATCTCGGTGATGCCGACGTCATTGGTGACCACGCGCTGCGGGGCCTTGTCGTAGGTCTTGCTCTCTCCGCAGTTCTCGATGGTCACCGGGTAGTGGCCGTCCCCGTTCCGGGCAGCGGTCTTCTCTTCCTGGCGGGTGGGCACGTCCGCACCGCAGCCGGTGAGGAGCAGGGCGGCCGCGAGTGCGAATGCGGCGGGGCGTGCGAGCTCGGGCATGGTGGGAGCGGCTCCTCAGGAGTCGGATCGTGCGGGGCGGAGGCGGTCGAAGAGCAGCTGTACGGCGCCGGTCTCCGGATGCGGGACGCGGTGTGCCCGTACGCCGAAGACCTCGGCCAACAGCGCGGGGGTGAGCACATCGTGCGGGGCGCCGGACGCGACGATCCGGCCGTTGTCGATGACGTGGAGCAGGTCGCAGTGGAGTGCGGCGAGGTTGAGGTCGTGCAGCGCGGTGAGGACGGTCAGTCCGCTGCGGCGTACCAGGGCCAGCACTTCCAGCTGCTGTGCGATGTCCAGGTGGTTGGTCGGTTCGTCGAGCACCAGCAGCCGGGGCCGCTGGGCCAGTGCGCGGGCGATCAGCACCCGTTGTTTCTCGCCGCCGGAGAGTGTGAGGAAGCCGCGCTCGGCAAGGTGGCGTGCGCCGACGTCCGCCAGGGCGGTCTCGCACACGAGCCGGTCCTCGTCGGTGGTCCGGCCCATCGACCGCTGGTGCGGCATCCGGCCCATCGCCACGACCTCGGCGGCCGTGAAGTCGAATTCGGCGAACGCCTCCTGGGGCAGTGCGGCAAGCAGGCGGGCCCCTTCGCGCGCGCTCATGCCGTACAGGTCCTCGCCGCCGAGCCGCACCGTGCCCGAGGAGGGGCGCAGCGCCCGGTAGACGCAGCGCAACAGGGTTGACTTTCCACTGCCGTTGGGGCCGACCAGACCAACGAGCTGCCCCTCCCCCGCTCCCAGCGTGGCGTCCTCCACCAGCCGTGCCCCGGCGATCTCGACCGTCAGGGCATCGATGTCGATCCGCATCACGCGCCTCCGAACGTATAGGAGCGGCGGCGCATCAGCAGCACGAAGCACGGCACGCCGATGACCGCGGTGACCACGCCCACCGGCAGTTCGGCGGGCGCGAGCAGCACCCGGGAGAGGATGTCCACCCAGATCAGCAGAACGGCGCCCGCCAGTGGGGCGACGGCCAGCAGCCGGCGGTGGTCGGCGCCGACCAGCATCCGTACGGCGTGCGGCACCATCAGGCCGACGAAGCCGATCGCCCCGCTCACCGCGACGACCGCCCCGGTGACGGCCGCGGAGACCAGGAAGAGCTCCTTGCGCAGCCGTCCCGCGTCCACGCCCAGCGCGGCGGCGGTCTCGTCGCCCATGGCCAGGGCGTTCAGCCGGCGCGCCGACCAGGCGAGGTGGGCGAGGCCGCCGAGCACGGCCCCCGCCGCGATCGGCACGGAGGCCCAGGTGGCGCCGCCGAGGCTGCCGAGCATCCACATCATCGCGGAGCGGGCGGCCTCGCCGCGTTCGGCCGCGAACACCATGAAGGTGGTGACGGCCGAGAAGCCGTAGTACATCGCGGTGCCCGTCAGGACGAGCCGCAGCGGGGTCAGGCCGCGGGCGGTGCGTGCGATCGCGTACACCAGCACCATGGCGAGGAGCGCGGAGAGGAACGCCGCCGTGGAGAGCGCCCAGATGCCCAGCGTTCCGAAGGCGCCGAAGATGAGCACGGCATTGGCGCCGACGGCCGCGCCCGAGGAGATACCGAGGACGAACGGGTCGGCGAGGGCGTTGCGGACCATGGCCTGCACGGCGACGCCGATGGCCGCGAGTCCGGCCCCGACGACCGCGGCCAGCACGGCGCGCGGAAAGCGCAGTTCCCAGACGATGGTGTACGCCGGCACCTGCTCGGGGGTTATCCGGCCGCCGGTCAGCCCGGCCCACAGGCAGTGCAGCACTTCGCCCCAGGAGAGCCCCGATGCTCCGATGCCCGCCCCGCAGACGAGCGAGACCAGGAGCACGGCGCACAGGGTGGCCAGCAGCAGTGGCAGCGACACGCGCCGGGGCGGCGCGGGCCCGGCCGCGGCGCGGGAGGTGCGCGGGGGGACGGCGGGTTTGCGGTCGATGGGTGTGGCCACGGGCGGTCGCTTTCGCCTCGGGCCGTGCACCTACGTGATCAAGGAGCAGCCCGGACGCGAAGCGCCCTGCGCAGCACCACTCGCAGTCCACGGCGAATTGACAGGAGCCTTCACCGCCGCGGGTAATCGGGCTTACGGCGCCCGATGTCGGGCTCCGCCTACCGTTGCGGGTCAGCGCCGGATTTCGACCGGACTTCCCCCGCGGGGCATGTGCAGCTTATAGCTCGCGCGGACAGGTGGTGCGGGACACCCCCACAACGAAGCGGGCGCATGCCTCCGTGCGACCGGCCGGCCCGTTCCGGGGCCGATTCGTGGCGCTCCTGCCTGAGCACCCGACGGTCGCGGTACGGTGCTCAGTTCCGTGATGCGTCCGGGTGGTCGATCCGGGTCGGGAACGGGTCTCCGGTGTCCGAGTCGGCCACGAAGAGCGGTGTCGACCGGCCATGCTCAGGTACCCGTTGACACGCTGCGTGAGGCTGAATCCGTACCCGTCGGGGGTACCCGCGTTTCCCGCGAGCGGGCGCGACGTGCTGAAGGTCCGCGTCGGCCGCCGGCTTCGTACGACCGCCGAATAGGATCCCGGTGGCCGAGCGGGATGCCTGGCGATGGCACGGCAGGGTGAGGAGGGGCGTCGTGGGTCCCATACCGGGTGCGCGGGAAGAGCTGGACCGGCTGGGCCGAGCGCTGCGGGCGCAACTGGTCGAGTTGATCGACGACTTGGCTCCCGGCAGTGATCTGCGCCTGCTGTTTCTCGACGAGCCGCGCATCGTCGACTGGCATGAACCGCTCCGCCACCAGTACTCGGCCGGCTGCTTCGTCGGGAAGCGTCGCGCGAACGTCAGTGGCGCCGCCATCGCGTCTCGCGCGGTCGCCCTGCTCGACTCGGCGGGCTGGGAGTGCGCGACGTCTCAGGAGGACGCCGATGGGACGCCCCGAATCGTGGTCACCGGCCGCCACGACGGCTGCAGCATCGAGGTCCGTGCGATCGAGCACGGGCCCAACGTGTCGTTCAGCGGGCAGACGCCGGCGATGGCCCTGTACGAGCCGGAGGAGTTCCGGTGGCCGGAGCCGGTGCGCACGGCCGATACCCTCACGGCCGGATTTGTGCTGTGCTACGAGTGCGACGGTCTGGGTTGGTGTCCCGGGTGCGGGGGACGCGGCTGGGTGCACGACGAAACCCATGGACGGAAGAACTGCCCGGAATGCCGGCGGAGTCGCGCCTGCGTGATCTGCCGGGGTGCGGCACAGCTTCCCATCTCCGATCTGTCGACGTATCAACGCGGCCATTACCCCGAATTGGGCCTGTAGCGAGTCGTCGTACGTCTGCCTCGCCCGGGGGAAGCAGGCCGCAATCCTCATGTGACCGTTCGATCTCTGCCTCCGTCACACGACACGCGTCGAGCGTGGTGAGGCCCGCCGCGTGTATCAGCTCCCCCTCGCGTCCGATCGGCTTGACCGTGCCTCCGGAGGAGTCGGTGCCCGCCACCACCAGGATCCCCATCTGGTGGGCCGTTCGCACCGCTTCCTTCAGGACCGGCAGATACGCACGCCCGCGCTCGGCCAGCACCGGGTTCGACGAGTCGACGGGTCCGGCGATCGCGCTCAGCGTCGGGGTGAAGGCGGTTGCCCTGCGCCTCATGTCGTGCAGAGTGCGCTCACCCACGAAAACGCCGTGCTCCAGGGAGCGCATGCCGGCCCGGACCGCGTCGTCGCAGCCGCGCTCGCTGTAGCTGTGGCACAGCACGCCCTTGCCGCCGCGCCGTGCCGTCGCCACGACCTCGTAGAGCTGCTCGTACGAGTAGACCTGGGCCAGCGGGTCCTGTTCCGGCAGGCCCGCGCGCTCGTTGACGCGCGTCTTGATCACGTCGGCGCCGCGGGCGAGGTTCACCTCGACGACCCGGCGCAGCGCCTCGGCGGAACGGACGCCGCCCTTCGACCGCGCGAGGGGGGTGAGGTCCGGGTCGGCCAGGATTGGGTCACCCAGGGGACTGCGGGACGAACACACTGAGGACGACCAGCCAGTCGAGGAAGTGGTTCCAGACCCCGGCGAGTGCGGCGGCGGTTCCGATGATGCCCAGGACCAGGGTCATCAGACGCATCCGGGTGTTGGTCAGGTGCGACCAGCTCAGGGCGCCGTTGTAGAGGCAGTGGCTGCAGACCGAGCCGAGATTGACGAAGACGAACACCGCGGCGAGGGTGCTCAGGAGGGCTCCGTGGCCGCTGGTGAGGATGGGCAGGAAGTTCCCGCCGACGGTCGGGGCCGAGGCGATCGCTCCGGCCGCCACGACCAGGCCGCCGGTGATCTGGGCGACGAGGCTGGCTATGGGGAACGCGGTCGCGGTGGCGAGGACTGCTTCCCTGCCGTTCCTGGACCATCGGGTGAAGCCGGCGGTCATGGTGCCGGAGTCGGCGAAGGTGGCCATGATGAGCGAGACGGCGGCGCCGAAGGTCAGTGTGCTGTTTCCCGGGGCGCCCTGGTAGTCGAAGACCGCGCCGAGGTCGTGGTCCCTGGCGACGATGACGAGGGCGATCACACCGACGACGATGAACAGGGGTGCGGCCACGGCGCCCAGCCATGACAGGGCGCGGATGCCCAGATACGTGATCGCGATGAAAGCGGCCCCGGCAGTACGGCGACCAGTTGCTCGTGCCGGCCGAAGGCATGGTGGAGGGTGGCGCCGGTGTTGGGCGATCTCCTCCTCGACGGGGACGTTGTCACTGAAGAGCATCACGTGCAGGTTGTTCTCCAGGGCCTCGCGTCCGGCGTAGGCGCCGTTGACCGCGATCACCGCGAGGTTGGCGTCCGGGTTGTGCGCCGCGGCCGCCGCGACAGTCCGGTGGGTGACCGCGTGGGCCCCGCCGGCCGGCTTTTTGTGCACGAGGAGGGCTTCGACCTCGGTCAGCGCCTGCTCGGTGTCGGTGTCCTCACGGGTTACGAGGACGATCACGAGGTCACCGTTGGTGGCGGCCGCGAGCTCGGTCGTGAGGAGACCGAGGTTGTTCAGCACGCCTTTGTTCGTCTCGGTGCCCATGGCCACGAAGGCATGGTCCACCCCGTCCAGGGTGTTGGCCTTGGTGGAGATGGACATCAGCTACACCGAGTCGAAATAGGTGTTCTTCTTGATGACTGCTGTGATGCTCACAGCGAACCTCGCAGTTCCTTTCCAGGTGGAGTCCGGTCAGCAGGCCGGACAGGGTGTCGGTGCCGGAGGTGTGGCCGATGGCCAGCGCGCGGCGGACCGGGTTGCGGAGGGTTTCGGTGACCTGCGCCTCGCTGCGTCCGGCGGTCGCGGCGAGGGCGTGCAGTACCGCCGGCCAGGGGTCGCGTACGCGCCCGGCCAGGGCTTCGCGCAGGGTCGTCAGGCTCAGCAGCGTCGTCCGCCCGGGGCGGTCGCCGAGCACTGCGGCAAGGGTGCGGGCGAAGGGGCGCAGGCGGGTGCCGGTCAGCGCGGACAGCAGGGCAGGTCCGGTGAGGAAGTCGTCGCCGGACATGCTGGTGATGCTGACGGACGGTGACTTCGTCAGCGAGAACTGGGGGACGGCCGAGCAGCGGGACATTCTCACGGCCTCACCGGAGGCGATCTCCCGACTGGCCTTCGCCGAGGGGCCGATGAAGCCGAAGGTCGACGCCGTCGTACGGGTCGCCCAGGCCGGCGGGCGGGCTCTCATCGGTCCCTCGAACGGCTCGACGACCTCCTCGACCGGAACATCGGCACGGAGATCCGCCCGGATGTCCCGGACGGCATCGTCTACGCCTGAGGGCCAGAATCCTTCGTCTGGATCAGGCAAGGGCAGGGACCGGGGCACGCGAGCCCGGCATGATCCGGACGAAAGGCCCTGGGGGCGGCCCACCGACGGGCGCGCCGCCCCGGCCCGCCGCTCCGGTCAGTCCCTGGACCTGCGTCGCGCGGCGGCCGCGTTGCGGCCTGTCACCAGGTGTGCGCCGGCCAGCCGTTCGACGGTCGCGACATCCCGCTCCGCGATCGCCTGGTACAGCCCTTCGTGCTCCTGCGCGACGCCCGTCAGGTCGTCGTGCTGCCCAAGCAGCCAGCGCATCCTGCTTTTAAGGGTGCTCTGGAGCTCGTTCAGGAGTTCGTTGTCGGCGAGCTCGGTCACCGTCTCGTGGAAGTCGGCGGCGGCACGGTGGGCCCGTACGGCGTCGCCCTTCTCCGCCGCCTTCAGCTCGGTGTCGAGATCGGAACGGAGCTTTTCCAGTCCCGCGCGGGTGCGCCGCTGGGCGGCGAGCCGGAAGGTCAGCGTCTCTAGCGCCGCTCGTACCTCGTCCAGGTCCTCGACGTCCGCCGGTGTGAACTCCCGTACAACGGCCCAGGTCCGCGGCCTCGGCGTGACCAGCCCCTCGGTGACCAGTGCCTTCAGGGCCTCTCGGATGGGCAGCCTGCTCACACCGAGCTCCGCGGCGAGCTCACGCTCTACGAGTTTGCTGCCCGGCTCACGCACACCGTCGATGATCTCGTCACGCAGCAGGCGCGTGACCCGCTCCGACTCGGGCTCGAACTCCCCAGACCCTGTCATGTCCTCGATTCTCTCATCACTCGAAGTCGTTGTTCGGTTCGCCGTCCACGGGACGGGTTTCTCAGGCCGGTGCGTAGCCGCGCGCGCGGACCAGATCGTGGGCGATCCGGGTGAAGGCGCGCGCGGCAGCGCTCTCGTAGGCACTCTCCCGGTGCAGCAGGGTGGCCACGCGGGCGGGCAGCGGAGGGTCGATGGGAATCGGCCTGAGATGCGGGTGGTCGTCCGTCACCGCGTCGGGCAGCACGGTGGCCAGCAGGCCGGTGCGCCGGACGATCTCCGTCAGGGCCTGAATGGTGTTGGCCTCCACAGCGATCGGCGGGCTGACACGATGCTGCGCGAAGTAGCCGTCGATGTGGATCCGGGTGGCGAAGTCGGTGCTGAGCAGCGCGAGTTGCTGGTCCACCAGGTCACGTACCGGCAGCGGCCGGTCGCCTCGGTCCTGGGCGCGGTCCGTGGTGACGACGAGGCTGAGGGTCTCGGTGAACAGCGCGGTCGCGGTGATGCCGGGCAGATGGGTTCCGGCGAAGGCGATGCCGAGATCGAGGTCGTCGGCCAGCAGGCTCGCCTCGATGCGGTCCTGGGTCATTTCCCGCAGGTCCAGCGTGATACCGGGATGGTGCGTGTGCAACGCCTCCACCAGCGGGCCGATCAGGTACGCGGTGAACGTCGGCGTCACCGCGAGGCGCAGATGCCCCCGGGAGAGGTCGGCGACATCGAGTACGGCACGGTCGGCGGCGGCCAGCTCGCGCAGCGCCCGCTGCGCGTAGTGCACATAGGCCTCGCCCGCGTCGGTGGGGCGGACGCTGCGGCCACTGCGGTCGAGCAACTGGACACCGACGAGGCGCTCCAGCTGCTTGATCTGCTGCGACAGCGTCGGCTGGGAGATGCGCAGCTCTTCGGCGGCGCGCGTGAAGTTGCCGTGCTCGGCCACCGCGATCAGATAGCGGAGGTGACGTAGTTCCGGACCCATGCTCCAAGTATAGAGAAACCCAATCGATATCCCCACGAGTGCGTCTCGCCGCCTATGACCGCTGCCGGCAGGGGTGCCTGCTCACACCCTTAAGCCATTGATGTGATCTATGAAGATTATGGATAGCAAGACTTGGACACTATAGGTGGAGCTCATGCATGGTGGATCTCGTCAGCCCGCCTGGCCGACATTCACCGAAGGGACTGACCGATGCACGACCTCACGGACGGCCTCGCGCGTTTCCGCCGCGAAGTCTTTCCGGCAAAGGCGGAGCTCTTCGCCGACCTGGCCACCACTCACCGGCCGAAGACACTGTTCATCGGCTGCTCCGACGCCCGAGTGGTCCCCGAACTGATCACACAGAGCGACCCGGGCGAGCTGTTCGTCATCCGCACGGCCGGCAATCTGGTCCCGGCCCACTCCGCCGGCCCGGACGGCATCGCGGCCAGCATCGAGTACGCCGTCACCGTGCTGCGCGTGACCGACATCGTCATCTGCGGCCACTCCTCCTGCGGCGCGATGACCGCCCTTGCGGAGGGCCACGACCTGAGCCCGGCGCCAGGCGTCGCCGGCTGGCTGCGGCACGCGGACGCCGCGATGGCCCGTGCCGCCGCCACACCGGCCGAGTCCGGACCGGCCAAGGTGGCCACCCTGGTGCGGGCCAACGTGGCCGCACAACTGCAGAACCTCACCACGCAGCCCTCCGTGGCCCGCGCCCTGACCCACCGCACACTCACACTGCACGGCTGGGTCTTCGACATCGCCACCGGGACCATCGATCCGGTCGACGCCGCCCTGGTAGCGGCCTGACGACCCCCACAACCACCCGTCGCCCCCCACCCCCACACGCGAACCCGCCCGGCCGCCGCCCGAGGCCGGTGCACCGAACCGAAAAGGAACCCCCTCATGGTGCACGCCCAGTTCGACCCCACCGCCCGCCGGTGAACATGCTGTTCTTCGCCGTGATCGTCGCGGTGCTCAGCGGAGCGCAGTTCGAGCTGGACGGGCACGTCATCACCAGCCCCACGGACATCGTGCGAACGATTCCGAACATGTTCCTGCTGGCCATCGCCTCACTCGCGCTCATCGCCCTGACCGTCGCGGTGAACCTGATGGCCAACTTCGTGGCACCCATCTACGCCCTCGTCAACCTCTTCCCGCAGCGGCTGAACTTCCGCCGGGCCGGCATGGTGAGCGCCGTCGTGGGCCTGGTGATCCTGCCGTGGAACCTCTACAACAGCCCGGTCGTGGTGAACTACTTCCTCGGCGGGCTCGGGGCCCTGCTCGGGCCGCTCTTCGGTGTGATCATGGCCGACTACTGGCTGCTGCGGAAGGCCCGGGTGAACGTGCCCGACCTCTACAGCGACGCCGCGCAGGGCGACTACCACTACCGCCACGGTTTCAACCCTGGGCCTTCGTCCTCAGCGCCGCGATCGCCGTCGTCGTCACGCTGGTGCCGTTCTTCAGCGCCGTGGCCGGATTCTCGTGGTTCGTCGGCGCGATCCTTGCCGCCGTGCTGTACGCGGCGATCGCCGACCGCAGCATGCAGACCCGCGACGTGGACGGCGAGTCCATCGCCGTCGCCGCCGAATAAACCGTCCAGCAGAGAGCCGAACCATGCGCATCCTCGTTGTGAACGTCAACACCACGCAGTCCATCACCGACTCGATCGGTCGGTCGAGGGCAACTACGAGAGCTACCTCGCCGCCGTCGCCGTGATGGAGGCCGTCCGCGCCCATCCGGAGCCGTTCGACGCCGTGATCCAGGCCGGGTACGGCGAACACGGCCGGGAAGGGCTGCAGGAGCTGCTCGACGTACCGGTCGTCGACATCACCGAGGCGGCGGCCAGCACCGCCCAGTTCCTGGGCCGCACCTACTCCGTGGTCACGAGCCTGGACCGTACGGTCCCACTGATCGAGGAGCGCCTCCACGCCGCCGGCCTGAACGCCCGGTGTGCCTCCGTGCGCGCCAGCGGAATGGCCGTACTCGACCTGGAGCGGGACGAGAAGACCGCCGTGGACGCCATCGTCGAGCAGGCCGCCCGTGCGGTGGAGGAGGACCGCGCCGAGGTGATCTGTCTGGGGTGCGGCGGCATGTCCGGTCTCACCGAGCGCGTCATCGAGCGCACCGGGGTTCCCGTCGTCGACGGGGTGACCGCCGCCGTGACGATCGCCGAGTCCCTCGTCCGCCTCGGCCTGAGCACCTCCAAGGTGCGCACGTACGCGACGCCTCGTCCCAAGAAGATCCTCAACTGGCCGCCGCGGGTGTGACGCCGCCGTCCAACGCGCGGCGTGACGACGCGAGCGGAGTCCCGGGCGAGCGGGGCCCGCGCGCTACCCAGGAAACGGGGAGACCGCCTGTCCGTCGGTCAGCGCGTTGAGCCGTGCGGCCGCGTTGTCGTCGAGGAAGAAGAGCGTCATGGCTTGGCCGTTGTGCCGGACATGGAAGCGCCGGTCCCCGTGTTCCAGTTCGTCGATGAGATAGCCGACGACCATCAGGTCGGCCCAGTCGTCCCTGACTTCGATGGACCAGTTGACCCGCCGGCCGTCGGCCGAGTACTCGATCCACGCCTCTTCCGTGCCGAGGTCGACGTGGTCCCGCAGGCCGGACAGGGCATCTGGCAGGCCGGTCATCCGGCACAGCTGGCGGGCGATCGCCACGTACGAACCCGGCCCTCGGACGCACTCGGTGTCGAAGTGCCAAGCCCGGTCGCAGAACCAACGTTCCCACGGCTCGTCCTCGACCGCGCAGCCCAGTGCGAACAGCACCAGGTCGAAGGGCTTGCCTTCATAGGCCTCCCGCGGCCACGAGTACAGCAACTCGTCCACGGTCCGGCCGGCCGCGAGCGGCAGCCCCAGCTCCGCCAGCCTGTCCAGCTGATCTTCAAGACGCATGACCGGGATCGTATCCGCCACTTGGGACAACGCGCTTGAGTGTGATCAATCGGCCTTACGTTCCTCGGACGAGATGGCGGAGCCATTCGTAGGGTCGGATACCGGTGCTGGTTCACGCGGTCCAGGCAGTTTCGCTTGGATCACTACCGCGCGGCCGGTGACACACTCGCCATTTGAAGGTGGTCGCGACGAGTGCGAGGGCGGAGGCGGCGAGCAGTGCGGCAAAAAAAGGCGCGCTGCACGGCACGGGCGGCGAAGAGGGCCTGCGCGGTGGGTGCCGCGCCCGCCGCGGCAGAGGCGACCGCGAACCCGAGCAGGCCGGCGGTGAACACCCTCTTGCGTCCGAGGTGGTCGGCGAGCCTCCCGGCGAGCAGCAGCCCGCCGAACGCGACGGTGTAGGCGGTGACCACCCAGGGGCGGTCGCCGTCGCTCATGTCCAGTTCGCTCTGCAGTGACGGCAGGGCCACGTTCACGATCGTGCTGTCCAGCAGAATCATCAGCTGGGCCAGCCCCAGAACGCCCAGGGCCCACCAGCGCTTGGGGTGCGGGGGCGGCGACGGCGGGGAGCTGTGGGTGGACGCGGAACCAGACATGGCTTTTTTGTATACCAAATGACGGTCCTCGGACAAAGAAGCCCCAGGCACAGACTCGACATGGACGGCGGAGGTCACACACCGATGGACAATGGGATACGAAACCTTCCACCGGAAGCTCCGCCGGAACGGGTGGCCGGCCGGGGGCGCGGTTGGTACCGCGGGGACTGCCATGTGCATTCGGTGCACTCCGACGGGGAGCTGACACCGCAGGAACTCACGGCCGCCGCCCGGTCGGCGGGGCTCGATTTCCTGGCAACCACCGAACACAACACCGCCGAGGCGCACGGCGTCTGGCGCCGGCCCGCCGGTGACGATCTACTGGTGATCCTCGGCGAAGAGGTCACCACCCGGACGGGGCACTGGCTCGCGCTGGGGATCCGCCCCGGACAGGTCGTCGACTGGCGGTACGGGGTGCGGGACGGGCGAATCGACGGGCATCTGGACGAGGTGCACCGGGCCGGTGGGCTGTGCGTGGCCGCCCATCCGCACGCACCGTACGCCCCGGGCACTTTCATGTATCCCTACCAGGGCTTCGACGTGGTCGAGGTCTGGAACGGGGCGTGGAGCTCGGACGTCCCGTGGAACGCCGACAACGAGGCGGCTCTGGCCGAGTGGGGGCGCGGCCTGGCCGCGGACATCCACCGGGGGCGCTGGCGGCCGGCCATGGGCAACAGCGATACGCATCTGGCGGGCCAGATAGGGGTCCCGCACACCGTCGTGCTGGCCGAGGAGCTGAGCGCCGAAGCGGTCCTCGCCGGGATCCGGGCCGGCCGGAGCTGGATCGCCGGATCGGCCGCCGTCGAGCTGTCGTGCATGGCCTCGGCCGGCGGGCGCAGCGCCGGAATCGGTGAGCGACTGATGGCGGGCGACGCACCGGCCGAGGTGCGGGTGGACGTACGGGGTGTGCCCTCGGGCACGGTCGCCTTCCACACCGAGCGGGGCGTGGCGCATCGCGCGTCGTTGCCCGGATCGGGAGCCGGCACCGTGGAGTGGCGCACCCGTACGGCGGACTCCGCGTTCGTCCGTATCGAGGTGCGCCATCCCGACGGGCGGATGGCGGCACTCTGCAACCCGCTCGTCCTGGCCTGAACGAGCCGGGACGCAGGCTATGCCGGTGGCGCCAGGTGCTGCCACAGGAAGGTGTGCGTCAGGGCCTCGTTGTGGGCGGACTGTTCGTTGTCGCTGGCGCCCGCGTGCCCGCCGCCGGTGTTCTCGTGGAACAGGACCGGGTGGCCGAGTTCGCGAAGCCGTGCCGCCGTCTTTCGGGCATGGCCGGGGTGGACCCGGTCGTCACGGGTGGAGGTGGTCAGGAGTACCGGCGGGTAGACCTGGTCCGCGGTGAGCCGGTGGTACGGGGAGAGCTCGCGTAGGTGCGGGAGGTCGGCCTCGTTGTCCGGGTTGCCGTACTCGGCGGTCCAGGAAGCGCCGGCCAGGAGCTTGTGGAAGCGGAGCATGTCCAGCAGCGGTACCTGGGCGACGATCGCGCCGAACAGGTGCGGGTAGCGGGTGAGCATCGCGCCCATGAGCAGGCCGCCGTTGCTTCCTCCCGCGGCACCCAGCATGGCCGGGGTGGTGATGCCGCGTGCGACGAGGTCCGCCGCGACGGCCGCGAAGTCCTCGAAGGCCCGCGGCCGGTCCGCGCCCAGCGCGGCCTGGTGCCAGTCCGGCCCGTACTCGCCGCCGCCCCGGATGTTGGCGATCACGTAGGTGCCACCGCGCTCCAGCCACGCGCGGCCCGTGACCGCGTCGTAGGAGGGGACGAGCGGTACCTCGAAGCCGCCGTAGCCGTAGAGCAGTGTGGGTCCGGGGGTCGCGGGAGAGTGTCCGGGGCCGATCACGAAGTAGGGCACCCGGGTGCCGTCATGGGAGGGCGCGAAGAACTGCTCCACCGTCAGGCCGGCCGTGTCGAAGCGGGCCGGGGCCTGCTTGAGGATCTCGGATTCGGCGCCGATCCTCCCGTGGTGGAGGGCGGACGGCTGGAGGAACCCGGACACGTCCAGGAAGTACTCGTCGGAGACGTCGGGGTCCGTGTCCACGACCGTGACGCGGGAGAGTGCCGGGACGTCCGCGAGGGGCTTGCGCTCCCATCCGCTCCCGGGGGTGGGGGTGAGGACCTCGATGTGGGTGCTGACGTCGTGCATCGTCTCCAGGATCAGATGGTGGCGGGTCCAGGAGTGCCCGGCCAGAGCCGTCCGCTCGTCCGGGGTGAACAGCACCTGTGCGGTGCGGTCACCGGCCAGGAAGGCGTCGAAGTCGAACGCCAGCAGGGAGCCCGCCGGCTGTCCGAGCCAGTCGGACTTCAGGGTGACGATCAGATGGTGGCGGTGGGCGTAGGCGTTGGCGTCGTCGGGGACGTCGATCCTGACGAGCGAGGCGTCGGGAGTCAGGAGGTAGGTCTCGCTGCGGAAGAAGTCCAGCCACCGGGAGACGAAGTCCCGCTCGAAGCCGGGTGTACTGTCGTGCCGTCCCCATGCCGCCACGTCTCCCGTCCCGGCCTCGAAGACCAGCGCGCCATCTTCCAGGGGTGTGCCGCGGCGCCATCTGCGTACCGTGCGCGGATAGCCGGCCTCGGTCAGCGAGTCGGGACCGAGGTCCGCGCCGATGAAGACGGTGTCGGCGTCGATCCATCCGATCCGCGTCTTCGCCTCCCCCACGCGGAACCCGTCCTCGACGAAGGTCCGGGTGGCGAGGTCGAACTCGCGGACCACCACGGCGTCACCGCCGTCGCGCGACAGACACACCAGTGCCCGGTCGTGGTCGGGGCGGCGCACCTGCGCGCCCGCCCAGACCCACTTCTCGCCCTCCGCCGCGGCGAGCGCGTCGACGTCGAGGAGGACCTCCCAGTCAGGCGATTCCTTGCGGTACTGGTCCGGCGTCGTGCGCCGCCACACTCCACGCACCTGCCCGGCGTCCTGCCAGAAGTTGTAGAGGAACGCGCCGCGCCGGACGGTGTAGGGAATCCGGTCCGAGGCGTCCAGCACCTCTCTCAGGCGCTCCTTCAGTGCGGCGAACCCGGCGTCGGCGGACAGTGCCGCCGCCGTCTCGGCGTTCCGCTCGGCCACCCATGCGAGCGCGGCCTCGCCGTCGATGTCTTCCAGCCACAGGTACGGATCGTCATCAGTCCACAGGTACGGATCGTCATCAGTCACGAGTCGAATTGTGCAGGCACGGCCCGCGTACCGGGAACATCCACTCGTCCCGCGCCCGGTCGGCGCCGCTGGGCGCAGCCGACCGGGCAGGGACTTCAGCGGCGGGTCCGCTGCGACTTCCAGCCCGGGCACCGCGGCCAGCAGGGCCTCGGTGCAGTCCGTCTCCGGCGCGCGCAGCAGCTGTGGTGTAGGACCGCGTTCCACCACCCGGCCACCGCGCATCACGATCGCGGTGTCACTGATCTGATGGACGACGGCCAGGTCGTGGGAGATGAAAACATAACTGATCCGCTCCGCTCACGGATGTCGGCGAGGAGGTTGAGGATCTGCGCCTGCATGGACACATCGAGGGCCGCCACCGCCTCGTCCAGGACGAGCACCTGGGGTTCGACGGCGATCGCACGTGCGATGGCGACGCGCTGGCGCTGGCCGCCCGAGAGCTGGCGGGGCAGCATCCCGGTAAGAACGGTTGGCCATGGTCGTGACCTTAGCCTCACCCACTGACAACCCGATTTCGGGCGAAGTCCTACTGTGCCGTCCCTGTACGACGCCATGCCCAGTACGGCAACCGGAGGAATTGGTCCCGAGTCGGAGCCTCAGCCGCGGTCACCGAGGCCGGCGACCACGGCGTCCAGTCGGTCCATGGCGTGAGCCACGCCGAGCCCGTCCATGTAGTCGCGGACATGCACGATCCGACCGCTTCGGACCCGGATCATCAGGAGGCCGGGAATTCTGAAGGACTTGCCGGTCGTGGCCACGGTCCCGGTGACGACCTGCTCGACGGTGATCACCTCGGGGTCGGTGCTCTCGTGCACACCGACTTCGCGGATCTCCTGCGGCTGCACCGGACTTGCGCCCCAGGCCGCTCGATAGCCCGCACGGATCTCTTCGCGCCCCTCGTAACGCGCGGGCATACCGGGAGCGAGGAAGGGGAACTCATGGACGGCATCGACCGCGTACAGATCGGCCAGGTCGTCCGCGGACTTGTCGAGCATCGCCTGCTGGAAGCGGGCCAGGACCTCACGACGGCCGAGGTGGGCGGAGGTTGTGTCCGGCATGACGGTGGGGGCTCCGTTCAGACGACGCATGGCGAGCTCGATCGGGCGATGAGCCCGGACATCGGGTGTGCGGGCCAGACGGAGAAAACAAGTCTCCGTTGTGACAAAGCACTTGGGGACCTTTTTCCCGATCGCACTCTATGTGGAGATCGACGACGGGTTCGCAGGAACGCTGTGGATGGGACGACCGTCCTCCTATCTGGACTCGCCCGTCCAGGAGCCGTCGTGGTTCTCGGTGACGGGTACCTCATGGCGGGTGGCGAAGGAGCGGACCGTTTCGGCAAGGGGCGCCGTGCCGGGGCTCGGAGTCAGCCATGCGGTCCGGATGCGGATGGTTCCGTCCTTGCGCCTGCGTACCCATCGGGGTCTCAGGAATGCCTCGGGCAGCCGGTGGCCCCGGGGCATCCGCACCATCAGCACGGTTTCTCCGGCCTCCTGCCCGAGCTCGACCGCATAGGCGTCGGCCCAGCGCAGCACCGCCAGGCTCATGGCGGAGCCGACTCCGATGCCGAGGTCGTTCACCACGAGTCCGTCGTTCTGGCCCAGCAGGCCGAAGAGCCGCAGCAGCATCAGGAACGCGACGAACCCGGCCAATGCCCTCGCCCCGTCGCCGATGCGGAGCAGATCACCGATCGCCGAGATTCCGACGAAGGCGAGCATCATCAGCGCGTTCCGCAGGATCAGTACCCTCCGGCTCCGCCTGCTGCGAAGGTAGGAGGCGATGGGCTCGGCCCCGGAGCGGGCGGCGGAGCGGCGCCGGAGCGCTGCCTGCCCCGGTGGCCGGAGCGGAGTCGCCGCGCGGGGCCGGGCCGGCGCCGGGGGCGTGGGCCGTGGTGGCGTCGGTGCGGGTTCGCCGGGCGCCACCACGGTCAGGTCGATCCGGTCGGCACACGCGACCACCAACTTCTCTGGCGTGGGCCGCAGTTCGGGCTCCTTCCGCAGACAGGCGGCAACGAGCGGCCGCAGGTCCGCTGGGACGGCGGAGACATCCGCCTCCTCGTGGACCGCGCGGTACAGCAGTCCGAAGACCTGCCCCTCCCCGAACGCACTGCCGCCCGCCGCCGCGACCAGCACAGCCCCCAGCGCGAACATGTCGCAGGCGCCGGTGACTTCGAGCCCCTGGGCCTGCTCGGGGGCGATGAACCCGGGCGTTCCGATGGCCGCCCGGTCGGCGGTCAGCCGGGTGCCCTCCACGGCACGGGCGATGCCGAAGTCCAGTACCCGGGGGCCGTCCGCGGCGAGGACGATGTTGCCAGGCTTGAGATCACGGTGGACCAGACCGCAGGCGTGGATGGCCTGAAGCGCCTCCGCGAGTGCGGCGGCCAGCGCCCAGAGTCTCCGCTCGTCCAGCGGGCCGCGCCGGGCGACCTCCTCGGCCAGCGTCGGGCCTTCGATGTAGGCGCTGGCCATCCACGGCTGCGGAGCGTCCGCGTCGGCGTCGACGACCGCCGCCGTATGGAAGCCGCCCACCTTGGCGGCGGCCTCGACCTCTTTGCGGAAGCGTTTCCTGAACTCCGGGTCCGCCGCGTACTCCGCCCTGACCACCTTGATGGCGACGGCCCGCCCGGCACGCGAGCGGCCCAGGTAGACCGAACCCATGCCCCCGCTGCCCAGCTCGCGCACGATCACGTACGTACCGATGCGTCCCCCGACCACAGTCCCCCACCCCCCTCGGTATCGACGAAGTATGCGGACTCCCCACGCGTCACGTTGGCCGGACGCGCACTCGACGGCCGGTCCGCGCAACCGCAGTATGTCGTGGGCGCGTCACGCTTGTCATGGAGGGAGCCGAGATGGAACCTGATGACCCGAACAGGCCCGGGAACGGGCGGCACGGACAGCGCAGCCGGGCAAGCGGCAATCCCGGTCCGGGCGGCGGTGGCCCTGGGCAGGGACGGCCTAGGGGGCCCGGAAGTCCCCCCGCTCCCTCCGGGGTCCCCATGCCCGACCCGGTACGGAAGTTGCGGGTCCTGATGATGGTCCTCGGCGGCATGCAGGCCGTGCTGGGGCTCGCTCTGGTGAGCAACAGCGTGGCGATCGCCACGTCGATCTGGGGCGAGGGCGAGCCGAATCCGTGGGGCCGGACGCAGGGCGAGGCTCATTCGGGGCAGGTCGTCTTCGCGGGAATCCTCGTGCTGGCCATCGCGGCCTGGGGCATCATCACCGCCCTCAAGTTCCCCACCCGCAACCCCGGCCTGCGGACCTCGGCCTTCGCGTACGGCTGGACCGCTCTGCCTTTCACCGTGGTGTTCTTCCAGGTGATGCCCATCCTCGGGATCGCTTGGCTGGTGCCCGCGATCCTTGCCCTCGTCCGACCCAACCAGCCAGAAACCCGGGCATGGTTCGGCGGACACAACAGCTCGCCACTCTGAACATCCGCACATGCCGGCACGGCCCCGCGGCCCGACCGATGGCCCGTTCTCCCGTGGAATCGATGCCGGCCGGGGTGTCGCCCATCGGAGCGGCTGCCCATCCAGGCGCGGGGCCGAGTGGCCGGCACCGGATACTTCTTTGTGACCGCAGACCGTTTCGCGAAATGGAGCCGATCCCGACCATGCCGGTCCATCGGCTGAACCACACCGTGCTGTTCGTGTCCGATGTGGCGCGCAGTACGGCCGTCTACTGTGACGTCCTCGGCTTCAGGGCGCTGCCCCAGGCGTTCCCCGGGGCCGCCTTCCTGCAGGCGGCGGACTCCGCCAACGACCATGACCTGGGACTGTTCCAGTCCCGGGACACGGCACCCGGCGGCCACGGTGCCGGGGCGGTGGGGCTGTATCACCTGGCCTGGGAGGTCGACACCCTGGCCGAGCTGCGCCGTGTGCAGGCCCGTCTCACGGAGGCGGGTGCGCTGACCGGGCCTGACAGGACCTGCCTGAGCCGGGGAACAGGTACGGCCTGCACGCGGGCAGGAGGAGAGCGTCCCTGCACGCGTGCAGGCCATGAGAGCCCGTGACGCGATCATGTTCTGGCGTTCTCGAGTCGCCGCCGAGGCCGGCCGGGCCGCCCGGCAGCGGGAAGGCGCCCGGCCCGGAGCGGGACTACCGGATGTCGAGGAGGGCGACGGCCTCGGCGAAGTCGGCATGAGCGGGCTCAAAGGTCCGCGCGGCGACGAGGAACATCGAACGGTCCGTCAAGGCCCGGGCGAGGCGTGCAGGATCGTCGGGCAGGCGGCGCGCGAGCTCCACGCTCTGGTCGAAGTACGGCTTGAACCCCTCCTCGAACCGGTAGGGGTGATTGCCTTCGCGGAGGGCCGCGCGGATGCTGATTCTGCGCTGGAGGTCGACCAGTTCGGGCAGTCGGCCGGCCTCGCGCAGTCCCGCCGCCTCCGTTTCGAGGTCTGGCAGAGTACCGAGAAAGGCATCCCGCGTGTCGCTCGACCATCCGAGGTCGGTGCCGAACGGCGGCATCGGGGAATCGGCGCTCGCAGCCGGCTCGTCGCCCCGCCCCGACAGGGCGAACAGGGTGACCCACCACGCGAGGATGCAGCTCCAGTCCTTCGGCTCGCCCGTCGTCGCCAGCTCGTCAAGGACGGTCAGGGCCTCCCGCCGGGTGGCCGCGGCGTCCGCCCTGTCCCCGGCGGCCTCGCGCATCCGGGAGAGGTGGACCAGCTCCCAGGTGAGTACGGCCAGAGCCGTCCGCCGGCCGGCGACCTTGCGCCGGGTCTCGTCAAGGAGCTCGCGGAAGACGGCCGTTGCCGCGTCGTGCAGGCCGGCGCCCTCCAGGTTCGCCGCCCACTCGACCATGTTCCAGAAGGAGGGTTCCGATATGCCGTTACGGACTGCCTTCTCGTTGAGGTCTGCGGCCTCCCGGAAGCGCCCCTCCTCGGCCAGGATTTTCGCCAGCCTCCCGTTCTTTCCGGCCTCGGCCATTTCCTCGCAGACCGCGCGTCCCTCCGCCCGGCGCCCAAGGGCGAACAGGGCCGACTGGTAGACGTTCAGCGCCCTGCACAGCCTTTCTTCCCGGGCCGGCGTCCCGGCCTCGATCCTCCGGCCCGCCTCGACCGCCTCGGCGGCCAGCACCAGGTCCACCTCCGGGTCCCGGCTGCGATAGCTCATCGAGAGGAGCGCATCGACCAGCTTCGGGAGATACGCCTTCGGGCTCACCTCCGCCAGAACCCGGTACGCATGGACCTGTTCGAGCAGGCCCGGTCGGCCGGAACCCAGCAGCAGCACTCGGGCCCGCAGTACCGCGTCGTGATCGATCTTCCCCATGTTCCCCCTGTCTCCGGGTGATGCACGAAGGAGATTCTGGGAGTCAGGGAGCGGACCGGACAAGGCTCGCGAACTGTGCGTTCCGTCCTACGAAATGCGCCGCTGAACTGTCATGATGGACATGCTCTTGCAGTAGTCCACCGGATGCGTGGCCGACAGGGCGGGGAACTCCATCACCGGCGGGTCGAGAATCTCTGAAGCGATCGACAGCCACGACATCCTGATCGTGCACGTCGACCAGCAGGTGCTCTTCGACCGGCGCCGGCAGGAGTCGGCGGTCCGGCCAGGGGGTTGAGAAGTCGAGCGGGCCCCTCGGTGGTCGGGCTTGCCGACCATGAAACAGGCGGCCCTCCCGCGAATCTTGATCCCTGCCGAGCCTGCTGATTGGCTGACCGGCATGACCGAGCTCGGACCCATCGCCTGGCCGCCTGCCCCGATCAAGACCGAGAGACTTGTGCTCCGTGAGCCCGAGGCCCGGGACCGCGCCGCGGTCATCGAGCTGCTGGCCTCGCCGGAGGTGGGCACCTACCTCGGTGGCCCTCGCCCCCGTGACGAGCTCGAGCACGCGATGCCCAGGACACCCAGCCGGCGCCCCGGCCTTTTCATAGTCGATCTCGACGGAGCGATGATCGGCCGGATCACGCTCGCCAAAGACACGGGACATCTCCGTCAGGCTGCCGGGAGAGCGGAACTCGGCTACCTGTTCCTGCCGCAGGCGTGGGGACACGGGTACGCCGCCGAGGCGTGCGCAGCGGTACTCGACTGGTTCACCGAAGCGCTTCCCGGCGAACCGGTGGTGCTCGCCACCCAGACCGCCAACCTCCGCTCGATGCGCCTCGCGGCGAAGCTGGGGTTCATCGAGGTGGAGCGGTACGAGGCCCATGGCGCCGAACAGTGGTTCGGCGTTCGTTGCTCATGTGGTCGGTGAAGGCCCGTTCCTGCGACTCGTTGTTCAGACGAGCGCCGGTGAGGGAGCGGGCAGGTATCGGGTGATGTTGCGCCAGGCGCGCTCCACCTATTCCTTCGAGGACGCCTGCGCTTGAACTCCCCTCGATCGGCCGATTCCTGCCCGCACCGGCGTCAGCGTGCGAAAGATTGTCGGCGCTGGGGGCCAGGGGAAAACCGGTCGGCATGCGACCGGGCCGCGACTGCCCTCGTTGCCCTGCGCAGCCGGTGCCGACGTGTGCAGATGTCGCGGGGCGGTGACAGCGGTTGTCTCCCCCCTTGGCCTGTCGCCCGTGAACGCGCCGACACCGCGGCTCGCCGCCGGCCTCGACCGTGCATACGCCCCGTCGGCACGCCCAGGCCCTGCCCATGGCAATTTCGCTTCGCGACGCCGTCATACCTGAGAGCCAGACGGGAAGACGGCTCCGCAGCGTGAGGAAGACGACCAAGTACGCTCCATAGCCTCGTCTCCAGATGAACGTCTGGAGTGGAAGTGCCGTGAGTATCCGAACCCGAGGTACCCGGCTGCGTCGAGGTGTGATGAAAGCGGTGGTCGTCGCCGCACCATGTGGTCCGGGTTCGGCAGCTGCCAGGCCCCGCACTCCCGCACCTCCCTGAGGCGGGTCAACAACGGCGCACGGATCTCACTGCTGTGCCACCGCTACGGAATCCTTGACCCGGTGGGGCACCGCGGCACGGGTCCGGGACACAGCGACTGCCTCGCACCGCGCTCGGTGTCCCTGAAGAACCTGGCCCGCATTGTTTGTGAAGCTGCCCGGGAGGTGACTGATGTCCGACTTGCCGGCCTGCCCCCGTCCGCCCACAGCAACTTCGGCAGGGAGCCGGCCCATGAACGAACTGGACGATACTGATCGCATGGACAGGGCGGAGAAGGGGACAGTGCGCGGAGCGCTCCATGCCGTACTGAAGGATCTGTTCACGCCGGCTCCGCAGCCGATGCCGCCTATGGGCGGGCCGAGGCCGCTGAGGTGGCTGCCGCATTTCGCGGTCGCCGCGGCGGCAAGCGGGCTGCGGAGATCACCCGTGACTATGAGCGCCTTCTTCGACAAGCAACTGCGCAGCGAGGATGCCCCACTGCTCGACGGCCAGGGCAAGGACAACCCCGAGGTCCCCTTCCAACACTCCGCCACCCGGAACGTCGAGGTCGGCTCGGGCACCTCATCCCGAACCTGACCACAGGTCCGGCCGCACCGGGGCTCCGCCCCGCCCCACCGGCCAAATCGGGTCAGGCCAGGGTCGTCTCGGGGATGCCTGCATGCCACCAGCGGCCAGCACATTCGATGCCGCTCGACGAAATTCCGCGAGCAGCACCAGCTCCCTGACCCGAAAGTCGGCGCAGGCCACAAAAGGCCACGTCAACGTACCCGACCACGCGGTTTGAGCGGTCCGGGCGGGAGTTCGGGGGCGGGCAGGCGGTCGCCGTCGTAGCCCGTCACCTCGCCGAAGCGGGAGCCCTCCGCCCACGCCAGCCTGGCCTCCTCGATCTCCTCGTGGGACCGGCCGATGAAGTTCCACCACATGACGACCTCCTCCTCGAAGGGCTCGCCGCCGAGGAGCATGAGGCCCGCGTCGCTGTCCGCACGCAACGGGAGTTCGGTGCGGCCGCAGCCGAGGTAGAGCATGGAGCCGGCGGGCACTGGCACGCCGTCGACCTCGGCGTGCCCGGACATGGAGAGCACCGCGTACTCGAAGTCGGGGTCGAGCGGCAGTCGGGCCTCGGCACCGGCGGCCAGGGAGACGTCCGCGCCGACGATCGGGGTGTACGTGGTGCCGGGCGAGGTGGTGCCGTCGAGTTCGCCCAGGATCAGGGTGGCGACAAGGCCCGGGGCGGAGACGGTCGGCAGGTCGGTGTGGTGCTGGAAATGGGGCTCGACCTGGCGGTGGGCGGCCGGCAGCGCCACCCAGAGCTGGGCGCCGTGCAGAAACCTCGCGTGGGCCTTCGGGCTCTCCTCGGAGTGGCTGATGGCCCGGCCGGAGGTCATCAGCCCCAGTTCGCGTGGCCGGATCGTGCGCAGGCTGCCGAGACTGTCCCGGTGCAGGACCTCGCCGGCGTGCAGCCAGCTGACCGTCTGCAGGCCCATGTGGGGGTGCGGCGGCACCTGCATCCCGGGTTCGTCCGCGATGTCGTCGGGGCCGTAGTGATCGACGAAGGCCCAGGCACCGACCATCCGGCGGCCCAGGTTGGGCAGCAGCCTGCGGACCTCGGTGGACTCGCCCAGCCGGACGTGGCGGGGGGCGAGGAGTTCCCGTACGGGCTCGGCGACGACGAAGCCCCGTCCTCCGCAGACGGAGAGTGTGGCCTGGCGATCGAGATTGCTCATGGCGCTCAACCTATTCCCGAGCAGCCGCGGGAGCGCCGGTACCCACGCCGAGAATTTAGTGGAATATTCAATCACCAGGTGGGGTTCAGGCAATCACAGGGTGGCCGGGCAGCGGCTCGGCCGGCGGTTGGACGAGACGGGGCACCACCCCTGAACGGTCTGTGACCAAGGAGGTCAAGTGAGCGACACCTACTACGAGTTCGGCACGGCTGCCGACCGCTGGGACCGTGCGCAGATGTTCTTCGAGGCAAAGGAGTACATGACTGCGGCCCGTATTCTGGAGGGGCTCGTCGAGGAGGTCCCGGAGCAGGTGTCGCCGCGACTGCTGCTGGCCCGGACCTACTACCACTCGGCGCGGCTGGGAAAGGCCGAGGCGGAGCTGCGGGCGGTGCTGGAGCTCGACCCGGTGGAGCACTACGCGCGGCTGATGCTGGGCCGCACCCTTGAGCGGCAGGGGCGGGCCGCGGAGGCGGCCGGTCATCTGCGGATGGCTGCGGCGTTCTCCGGTGACTTCGACTCCGGCCCGGGGCGGACCAGCACCGGGGGGCCCGCCGGCATGTGAGCGGGCATCGGCGTCACGGCGGCATCCGGCAAAACAGGGATGCCGCCTGCCCGCCCCGCGTGATAGTTCACTCCCTCATGACCCACATCGAGACTCCGCGCCTCCTGCTCCGCCTGATGAACGGCTCCGACGCCCTGCGCGTGATTTCGGGCACGCCGGGCGAAGGGGACAGCTGGGCACCCGGCTACCCGTCCCCCGGCGAGATGGCCGCGGCCGAGCGCTTCCTCAACACCTGTGCGACGACCGGCGATCCCAGCCCCTTCGGTTCGTACGAGATACGGCGCCGCACCGACGGGCTGGTGATCGGCGGGATGGGATTCCACGGTTCGCCGGACGAGAACGGGGAGGTCACGATCGGCTACGGCCTCGTCCCCTCGGCACGAGGGATGGGATACGCCTCCGAGGCGTTGCGCGCCCTGCTGCTGTTCGCCCGTGAGCAGGGCGTGAGTTGCGTGCACGGTGACAGCGACCTGGACAACACCGCGTCCCAGCGCGTCATGGAAGCCGTCGGCATGCGCCTGGTGAAGCAGGACGAGCGGCTGAAGTACTACCGGATCGACTGTGGCCCGCGGCCCGAGCGGTGAGCCGGTGCGGGGCGGGACGCCGGAACCCCGCCGGGAGGTCCCGGCGGGGTTCCGGTCGTCGGCCCGCGTGGGCGGTGCCGGTCAGTCGGCCGCGGTGGCCACCCGTCCGGCGCCGCCGTTCGCGGTGGTGCCTGCGCCGGTGCCCGGTGCGAGCAGCCGGTCCGTCAGACAGCCGAAGAAAAGCCCGAAGGCCACCCAGAGGGTGGTCTGCACCGCGAGGGTGCTCAGGCGGAACTCCCACAGCAGAGCGGCCGGGAAGTCCTTGCCGACCTCGTTGTACGAGGGCAGGAACGCGTAGGCGAGCCCGATCACCAGGACGTACGCGGCGGATGCCGTGATCGTCGCGTTCCAGTTGTCCAGGCGGGAAGCCAGCCGTTTGCCGAGGATGACCGCGGCGACGGCCAGCAGCACGCTCAGGACGACCATCAGGAAGAACAGGGCGGTACGCCGGCCGATGGTGTCGGGGTTGCCGACGGCCGGCGGGTTGGCCGGGTACTTCAGGAACGGGACGACGTACACCGTCAGCAGGGCCGCACCCGCGATCAGCGCGGCCGTGGCCCGCGGGCCGAATCTGCCGATCCGGCCGAGGGCGTAACAGAAGACGAGGGCGGCGATGCCGCCGATCGCGGCGCCGAAGACCAGTACACCCGTGGCGAGGCCGGCGGTGGACTGCACGGTGCGGCTGACCAGTTCCTCGCCGCCGCCATGGTGGTGGCTGTGCGATTCCTCCAGGGCGATGGCCGCGTCCACACGCGACTCACCGAGGAAGTAGGCGACCAGCAGGGCGAGCGCGCCCGCGGCGAGGCCGGCCAGCATGCCGCGGACGAGCAGGGCTCTGACAGATATGGAGTTCATGAGTTTCCCCGGGATCGGACGGTACGTCAGTGGCAGGGGAAACCGAGGAGGTGGCGGCCGTCGTGGACCCACTCGTGGACACCTTCGCCGGAGATGACCGCGGTGGCGCCCTGTTCGGCGCCGACGAAGTACAGCAGTACGAGCATGAGAATGCCGAAGAAGACCGCCCAAGGGGCGATGGCCTTCAGGGAAATGGGGGTGATCGCCGGTACGGCGGTGGCGGGGGCAGCAGTCTGTGCCATGGCAGAACCTCCTGAGGGAACACGCGTCCCGATCGTGGTGCCTGAGACGTAGGTGCTGGGTCTGACTTCCCGCACGGAGACGGGTTCACAGTGGCGCGACCGTGCCGGATTCTCACCGGACTTCCGTCACACCTACGTCATGCTCGTCGTGACGATACTCCTTGGGGGCAGCCCCCTGCCATGGTGCCGACGGCGGCCGGACCGCCCTGATGCCATGGTGGGCACACCCATGGGGCCAGAGTTCAGGGAGTTGACCGGGTCATGACCGTACAGGTGATGTTGATCTCACCGGCGCTCAACGCCGCGCTGCGGGAGGCCCGTTTCGACGGTGACGCCCCGCTCGACGCGGCCGGGGCCCGCCGGGCGCGGGCCGTCGCCGCGGCAGTGCCCACCGCCGACCGGTATCTGCGTGGGCCGTCCGAGCGGTGCGCCGGGACCGCCGACGCGTTGGGGCTCCGTGCCGAGCCCGAACAGGCGGTCCGTGGCTGGGACATGGGCCGGTGGAGCGGTCGGAGGCTGGCAGCGGTGAGCACGGCCGAGCCGGAGGAGGTGTCGGCCTGGCTGACCGATCCGTCGGCGGTTCCCCACGGCGGCGAGTCCCTGCTGGATCTCTGCCTCCGGGCCGAACACTGGCTGGATACGGTGGGGACGACGGAGTCCACCGAGAGCGCCGGGGCGCGCCGCGTGCTGGGCGTCGTCGAACCCGCGGTGGTGCGGGCGATGATGGTGGCGGCACTCGCTCTGCCGGTGGAGGCGTTCTGGCGGCTGGACGTCGCCCCGCTGACCCTGACCGCGCTCAGCGGGCGTTCCGCCCGGTGGAACCTGCGGTGCGGACAGCCGTTGTCCCCCACGCCCGACCCCGCCCGGTAGTAATCCGTTTGCGTCGCAGTCGGGTGGAAGCACAGGCCTACAGGGTGGTTGTCGAGCCGGCACCCGCTTTCCGACCTGGGACGATGTGGACCCCGCCCGTCACCCCTTCGACAGCGCGTCGGCGCCGCAGGTGGTGCGGTCCCTCGGGCCGGGCCGGTCGGACACCCGGCCGCCCCGGCATTCCCGGCGGGGCCCCGGCGACGAGTGACCGGAGCTGGAGAAAGGGCAGGCTCTGGGCGGATGCCATGGCATCCGCCCTTGCCGAGCACTACGGCCGCTGGTCCGTGGGCCGGCGCTGAGCGCACGACGAAGCCACCCGTCGCCGACGGGGCACCGCCGCCCAGTCGCCGTCGCGCAATCCGAGATCCGCGACCGACAGCAGTCCGTACAGCCATGAACGCCGTCCGCTGGGGCGTCAACCGGCCTCTGCCCGTCCATGCCCTGGCCGGCCACCGTCGCACCATCGAGGCGCTCCCCGTCGCCGACGTGTGGACCGCGAATGCAGCCATGTGCACAGAAGGAACGCAGTCCCGGGTAGGTCTCGGGCCGGGCCCTCGCACGGATCGCGAACAGCACCGCGGTGCTGCGGAACAGTCCGGCCGTGGCGACGGGACCGACGTCCGAACCGCTCACCGCACCCCGACACCCTTACAACCGGGCCGCGTTGGAGGCATCCGCGTCCCGCTCACCGCCCCGCGGTGCACCGAGTCACCGCTGGCCGCCGTCCTCACCGCCGGCCCGCCCCGGGCGGCTACGCGTCCCGGTACGCCTCCAGCAGCCGCAGCCAGACCTCGCTGATCGTCGGGTACGCGGGAACGGCGTGCCAGAGCCGGTCGATGGGGACCTCGCCCGCGACCGCGATCGTCGCCGAGTGCAGCAGCTCGCCGATGCCCGGCCCGACGAACGTGACGCCGAGCAGGATCTCCCGGTCGAGGTCCACGACCATGCGGGCACGGCCCCGGTATCCGTCCGCGTACAGGCCGGAACCGGCCACCGCGGCGAGGTCGTGGTCGACGGCCCGGACCCGGTGGCCGGCCCGCTCGGCCGCGGCGAGGGTGAGGCCGACCGAGGCCGCCTCCGGGTCGGTGAAGACGACCTGGGGGACGGCCGCGTGGTCGGCGGTTGCCGCGTGGGCGCCCCAGTCGGACTCCAGCAGCGGTGCGCCGGCGGCTCGGGCGGCGATCGCGGCGCCCGCGATGCGTGCCTGGTACTTGCCCTGGTGGGTGAGGAGCGCCCGGTGGTTGACGTCGCCGACCGCGTAGAGCCAGGTGGTGCCGTCGACGCGGCAGCTGTCGTCGACGGTGAGCCAGCTGCCGGGCTCCAGGCCCACCGTTTCGAGTCCGAGGTCATCAGTGCGCGGGGACCGGCCGGTGGCGAAGAGGATCTCGTCGGCCTCGATGTGATCACCACCGTCCAGCTCCACGGTGACCGGGCCGTCCGGGACCGCGCGCCGTACGGCGGCGACCGAGACCCCGGTACGGATGCCGGCGCCCGCCTCGGTGAGTGCCTGCCCGACCAGCTCACCGGCGAAGGGCTCCATCTTCGGCAGGAGCCCCTTGCCGCGGATCAGCATCGTCACCCGGGCCCCGAGGGCCTGCCAGACGGTGGCCATCTCCACGCCGACCACTCCGCCGCCGACGATCACGAGGCGGCCGGGCACCTTCTTGGCGCTCGTCGCCTCCCGACTGGTCCAGGGGCGGGCCGCGTCGAGGCCGGGGAGGTCGGGGACGACGGCGCTGCTGCCGGTGCAGACGGCGACGGCGTGGCGGGCGGTGAGCCGGTTTTCGGTGCCGTCGGGCGCGGTGACGCAGACCGTCTTCTCGCCGGTGAGCCTGCCTTGGCCCCGGTAGATGTCCGCGCCGACGCCTTCCAGCCAGGCGACCTGCCCGTCGTCCTTCCAGTTGGATGCGTACGCGTCACGGTGAGCGAGGACCGCCGCGGTGTCCAGCGGCCCCTGCACGGCGTCGCTGAGGCCCGGGACGCGGCGGGCGTCGGCGCGGGCGACCACCGGGCGCAGCAGGGCCTTGCTGGGCATGCACGCCCAGTAGGAGCATTCGCCGCCGATGAGCTCCGCCTCGACGACCGCGGTGCTCAGCCCGGCGGCACGGGCCCGGTCGGCGACGTTCTCGCCCACCGGACCCGCACCGATCACCACGACGTCGTACTCGGCGTTCACGTTCGCTGAAGGATCTGTCATGGGGACAGTCTGGTCGGGGGTGTGCGCGGCGGCCACATGGGCAGGCGGAATAGCGCAGGTACAGACACCGTTGTTGGGACAGGTCCCAGCGGGCAGCACAGGAAGAGGTACCAGAAAATGAGCACCGTTGAGCTCACCAAGGAAAACTTCGATCAGGTCGTCAGTGACAATGACTTCGTCCTGATCGACTTCTGGGCTTCCTGGTGCGGCCCGTGCCGACAGTTCGCGCCGGTCTATGACGCGGCGTCGGAGCGCCACGACGACCTGGTCTTCGCCAAGGTCGACACGGAGGCCCAGCAGGAGCTGGCGGCGGCCTTCGAGATCCGTTCCATTCCCACGCTGATGATCGTCCGGGAGAACGTGGCGGTGTTCGCGCAGCCCGGAGCGCTGCCTGAGGCGACGTTGGAGGATGTGATCGGGCAGGCACGGAAGCTGGACATGGACGAGGTCCGCAAGTCCATCGAGGAGCAGCAGAAGGGCCAGAAGTAGGCTCGCACGATCCTGGCGCTTCGTGCGCGCCCCGCGTTCTGCGCGCGAGTGACGGGCCCGGCCGACCCGGCCGGGCCCTTCGTCATGCCCGGCCGGGTCGGGGCCGGGGCGCGGTCTCAGCGGTCGGCGCCGCTCCCCGCGTCCGTCTCCTTGACCCGGGCCGAGAGGCCGTAGGACAGCTCGGCGCCGTCGACCAGCAGCGCCTCGACCGCGTGTGTCTCGGGGTCGATGTCGGCAACGATACCCTCGCCGGAATACCGGGGGTAACCCGACGCGCCCGTCTCACCGGTCGCCGACACGACCGCCGAGCGGATGGCCCCGCCGGGCTCGGGGACCTCGGCCTCGGACCCTGCGGCGTCGGGCGCGGTGGCGTCGGATTCCGTGGCAGCGGATTCGGCGGCGTCGGGTTCCGCGGCCTCCGATTCGGCGGCCTCTGATTCCGCTGCGCCCGATTTCGCCGCGCCGGTGGTGGTCTCCTCGGCGAATCGCGGGACCAGCAGGATCTCGTAACTCTGCGGATGGCTCATGGTCATGACGCTAGGCATGCGGGGGGTGGTGCGCACGTTGCCGCGCTGGGGCACGGTGCGGTCCGGCCGCCGCGCCCGGCCCCGGCGGCTCAGGCCGACTCGCGCCCCACCGCCCTGACCCGCAACAGGTCGTGGTGCTCGGGTGTCCCGCCGGGGTTTCGTACCAGCCTGTCGACGAGGTCCGCCAGTGGCTGGGCCGTGGCCAGCTCCATCCGTACGGTGCTGAGCCGGGGCCGCAGCAGCCTGCCCAGCATCAGGTCGTCGGCACCGACCACGGCGGCCTCGCGGGGCACGTCGATGCCCGCGTCCTGAAGCGCCCGCATCAGGAGCATCGCGTATTCGTCGTTGTAGGCGAACACGGCGTCGAGGTCCAGGCTGCGCCAGCGGGCGGCGAGCCGGGCGGCCGACTCCTCGTCGTACCGCAGCGGCAGTGGTTCGGCCCGCGCCCCGTGGAGCTGCGCGGCCTGCCGGGCCCCGGTCAGCCGGGGCTCGGCGAACAGGGCGAGGCCGCTCTCCTCGGGCATGACCACGCCGATGCGGCGCCGGCCGCGTTCCAGCAGATGGCCGACCGCGCAGCTGCCCACCTCCCGCTGGTCCATCACCAGTGCGTGGGCGCCGGGCACGGGCCGGGGGCCGAGGGTGATCACGGCCTTGGCCCCGGATCGCCTGAGCACGGATATCCCCTGCTGACCGAGGGGGATCGTGCCGGGGGCGATCACGGCGACGGGGCGGAGTTCGGCCCAGGCACGGGGTGCGTCGTCGGGGTCCAGGCCGGTGCTGCCGTACTGGACGACGGTGTAGTCGAGGCGGCGCAGCCCCGATTCCAGGTCGTGGAAGAACCGTTGGTGCAGCGGACCGGTCGGGAAGGCCACGGTGGGCAGGAGCACCATGCGGGTGTGTCCGGCGCGCAGGCTCCGTGCCGCCGCGTGCGGTACGTAACCCAGTTCGGTGGCCGCTTCCCTGACCCTGCGGCGGGTGGATTCGCTGATCCGTACGGTGGAGCTGTTGTTCAGCACATACGAGACGGTGGCCCGGGAGACCCCGGCGAGCCGTGCGACGTCGGCGCTGGTGGGGACGGGGCGCTGGGTGGGCTGGTTCGGTAACTGGCTCATGGCGTCCGGCAGTCTTCCAGACCCGTTGTGCGTGGGTACGCTCCGGGGCATGGATGATTCCTCGATGGGGGGGCTGCTCGGCCGGGTGACCGGGGCGGTGGGGCCGGAACCGGTCGGCGAGGTGATGGTACAGATCCGGGGCGGCGCCGAGCACTTTCTCGCGCATCCGGCCCCCGGGCAGGAGCGCATCGAGGTGGGCACGGTGGTGACGGTGGTGGATCACCTGCCGCCGCGTACGGGAGTTGAGGCCCGAGCGAGGGGTTCTTGACGGATTTCTTCGACAAGGATTCGGCAAGGATCCGCACGCGTCTTCTGTACCGCCGCGAGCAGGAGAAGACTCCCCCGTGTTCAGCGGTACCGACGGGGTGCCGCGACAAGGGGGCGCATGCCGGTGGTCATCGGCGTCACGGCGGGCCTCGTACTCGCCGCCATCATGGTGTTGTTCGGCCTGTTCAAGCTGATGTGGCGGGTGGCCGAACCGAACGAAGCACTGGTCATCTCGGGTTCCAAGCACAAGACCGAGGGCCTCGTGCGGGGCATGGGGTTCCGGATCGTCACCGGTCACGGCACCCTCGTCCTGCCCGGGGACCATGCCGTGCGGAAGATGTCCCTGGATCTCGACGAGACCGAACTCTCCGTCGATTGCGTCACGCATCAGGGGATTCCGCTGCGGGTGCGGGCGTCGTCATCTTCAAGGTGGGCGACGACTTCGTGTCGATCGCCAACGCGGCCCGGCGCTTCCTCGATCAGCAGAAGCTGATGTCGGAGCGGGTCCACAACGTCTTCGCCGGTCATCTGCGTACCATCGTGGGCGGGTTGACGGTCGAGGACATGATCCGGGACCGGGAGAAACTCACCGGGCAGACCCGGGCCGCGACCAGGGCCACGGGTGAGGCCGAGGCCGCCGCGGCTCAGGCCAAGGGGCTGGCGGAGGCGGAGGCGGAGGCGGCCCGAGCCAAGGGCCTCGCCGAGGCCGAGGCGATCAAGGCCAGGGCCGCCGCCCTGACGGAAAACCAGGAGACGGTCGACTCCCAGCAGTTGGCCGAGAAGTGGCCCGAGATCGTCCAGGCGGGCGCGGGTGCCTTCGGCAGGGTCGACCACATGGTGCTGCTTAACGGGGCCGACGGCATGTCGGACATGTTCGCGAAGGCACTGACGATGGGTGGCACGGGACTGGGGCTTGTCCGACAGTTGCTGGCCACGATGAGCCAGAACGACCCGGCGCGGCCGGCGCCGCGGGCGAACGGGGTGGCCCCGGCCGCCCCGCCCTCGCCGCGGAAGCAGCGGATCGCGGTGACGGATGATCAGGAGGGGGGCTTGCCCTCCTGATCGGTCCGGGCGGCGGTTGCCGGTGCGTTCCCGGTCCGGGCGCGCACCGGCCCCGCTCCACGGAACCGGCCGTACAGGTCCTACGGTGTGGGGATGACCATCCAGCACCGTGACGACAGCATCGACACCTCGGCGGACTTCCCCGGCCGCACCGGCACGACCGCCACCTCTCAGGCCGACCCGCGCGACGTGGGGCCGGTCCGCACCTCGTACGCCCCCGACCGGGACGGCGACCCCGACCCCGGCGAGATCGTCTGGACGTGGGTGCCGTTCGAGGAGATGGACGGGCGCGGCAAGGACCGCCCGGTCCTGGTGGTGGCCCGCGAGGCGGCGGGCACACTGCTCGCCGTACAACTCTCCAGCAAGCAGCACGACCGGGACCGCGAGTGGGTGGCGCTCGGGGCAGGTCCCTGGGACAGCTCCGGCCGCCCGTCGTGGGTCGATCTGGACCGGGTCCTGCGGGTGCACGAGGACGGGATGCGGCGTGAGGCCTGTGCGCTGGACCGGAACAGGTTCGACCTGGTCGCGGGTCGGCTGCGGGAGCTCTACGGCTGGCAGTAGGGCCCCGGAGGGTCCTGGTCGAACGTCCGGCCGAAGGCGGTCCGCGTGGCTGATTCGGGGCTGCGGTCGAGGATGCCGAAGACGACCTGCTCGAAGTGCCCGGCGAATCTGCCGCCGTCCAGGAGCAGCGCCCGGAACGCCCCAGCCACCTGCGCCGGATCGTTGCGGAACACCCCGCAGCCCCAGGCGCCCAGCACCAGTCTGCGGTACCCGCGCACCGCCGCGACCTCCAGCACCCGCTCCGCCCGGGACGCGAGCGCGGCGGGGATGCGGTGGGCCTCCTCGGGGGTGCGGCTGCGGATGACTCCGGCGTTGGGCGCCGGGGAGGTGAGGAAGCCCGCGGTGTACGGGGTGTCGAGCAGCCGTCCGCGGTCGTCGCGGAACACCGGCACGCCCGGTGAGTGAATCACCCGGTCGGTGTAGAAGGCGCTGCTTTCGGCGCGGTGGCGGGCGTAGTACTCCGGGGCGCGCAGCAGGGTGGCGTACAGGGCGGAGCCGCGGCACAGCGCCTCCTCCTGTGCCTGTGCGCCGTTGAGGTATCCGCCGCCGGGATTGCGGGCGGAGGCGTAGTTCAGGACGGCGACCTTGCCGGGGCCTTCGCCGGTCATCCGGCGCGCCGCCCGGAGGCTGCTCTCGTCGGTGACCTCGACGGCCGTGGTGCGGTCGGAGTCGAGTGCCGCGACCGGAACCGGCTCCGGGCCGTACAGCCTGGTTCCCGAGAGTGCGGTGGTCAGGGCCCGTTCGATGCTCACCTCGCGCCCGTCCGGCGTGCGGTAGCGGCCCGCCTCGACGATGGCCTCGGTCTCACGCGCGATGCCGCGCAGTCGTGCGCTCATCAGTACTCCCCCGTGTGGTGCATACGGGGCATGCTCGGCGCTCCGGCGGCATGGACGCAACCGGATTTCCGTTCCGAAGGGGCACCCTTGTGCGATCCATCCACAGGGGTTTGGGTGGTGGGGAGGCACCGACAGAAGGAGGCCCGGCATGTCGTCCGACACCCCCGGGGACCACGGTCCGCCCGGCCAGTCCCCGCCCCTCGGCGAGGGTGAGGCGGAGGATTTACTGCGCTGCATCTGCTTCAAGACGGGACCGCCCCGAAGGGTCGGCGTGGAACTCGAATGGCTCATCCACGACCGGGAAAACCCCCGCGTCCCGGTCCCGCACCACCGCCTCGAGGCGGCCGCCGACGTCCTCCGGGCACTGCCCCTGGGCGCGGCCCTCACCTTCGAGCCCGGCGGCCAGCTGGAGCTCAGCTCGCGCCCCGCCGAATCCCTGATGGCGTGTATCGATGCCACCGCCGCCGATCTCACCGCCGTGCGTGACGCACTGGACCGGATGGACCTCGTGCCGGTGGGTCTCGGCGTCGACCCGTGGCACCCGCCGCGCCGTCTGCTGCACGAGTCCCGCTACGACGCCATGGAGGTCGCGTTCGACCGGTCGGGACCGGCCGGTCGCGCCATGATGTGCACCACCGCGTCCGTCCAGGTGTGTCTGGACGCCGGGGAGGAGGAGCCCGGTCCGCTCGGCTACGGGCGGCGCTGGCAGATGTCCCATCTGCTGGGCGCCGTCCTGGTGGCGGCGTTCGCGAACTCGTCCTTCCGGCTCGGCCGCCCGACGGTATGGCGGTCCGCCCGGCAGTCGCTCTGGACCGACCTCGATCCCTGGCGTTCCCTGGCGCCGCCCGGCCTGCTGCCGCCGCGCGACGCCTGGGCGGCGCATGTGATGGACACCCCGGTGATGTGCATCCGCAGCGACGGGGGCCCCTGGCCCGTGCCCGAGGGGCTGTCGTTCCGCGAATGGATCCGGACGGGCGCGCCGAGACCACCGGTGCGCGCCGATCTCGACTACCACATCAGCACCCTCTTCCCGCCCGTCCGCCCGCGCGGTCACCTGGAGCTGCGCATGATCGACGCACAGCACGGTGCGGACGGGTGGCTGGTGCCGCTCGCCGTCACCACCGCCCTGTTCGACGACCCGGAGGCCGCCGAGACCGTGTACCGCACCGTGAAACCGCTGGCCGAGACGGCCGGGGCGGAGCCGGCGCCGCGCAATCCGCTCTGGGTCGGCGCGGCCCGCGACGGCCTGGCCGATCCCGAACTGCGGGCCGCGGCGGTCACCTGCTTCGGGGCCGCGCTGGAGGCGCTGCCCCGGATGGGGGCCACGAAGGCCGTGCAGGACGCCGTGGCCGGCTTCAACGACCGTTTCGTCGCCCGGGGCCGATGTCCCGCCGACGATCTTCCCGAACTGCTGGCGCCGGGCTCGCCCGGCGGTGGTCCGGGCCGCCCCTGGGAGGGGTCCCGCTCATGAACGATGCCGCCACGCCCACCGGATCCGCACCCCGGTGGGCCGACCCCGAGGCGCTCCGCCAGCGCGCTCTTGCCGCGCTGCTCACCGCCCGCGACCGCACCGCACTGCTCACCGACAGTGTGGACGACCACGAACTGACCGCCCAGCACTCTCCGTTGATGTCGCCGCTGGTCTGGGACCTCGCGCACATCGGCAATCAGGAGGAGCTGTGGCTGCTGCGCGCGGTGGGCGGGCGGGAGGCGATGCGTCCGGAGATCGACGGACTGTACGACGCCTTCGAGCATCCCCGGGCGACCCGCCCCTCGCTGCCGCTGCTGGCCCCGGCCGAGGCGCGCTCGTACGCCGCGGAGGTACGCGGCCGGGCTCTGGACGTCCTGGACGGCACCGCACTGGACGGTGCCCGGCCACTGGTGCGGTCCGGTTTCGCCTTCGGGATGATCGCCCAGCACGAGCAACAGCACGACGAAACGATGCTGATCACCCATCAGCTCCGGTCGGGTCCGGCCGTGCTGACCGCGCCCCTACCCCCCACCCCCACCGACGCGGCTGGCCTTCCGGCCGAAGTCCTGGTCCCCGGAGGCCCGTTCACCATGGGTTCGTCCACCGAACCCTGGGCCCTGGACAACGAACGCCCGGCTCACGTGCGTGACGTACCGGGCTTCTTCATCGACACGACCCCGGTCACCTGCGGTGCGTACCAGGCGTTCATCGAGGACGGCGGCTACGCGGAGCGGCGCTGGTGGGCGCCCGAGGGGTGGGCGATGGTCCGTGAGCACGAACTGGCCGCTCCCCTCTTCTGGCACCGGGACGCCGGTCAGTGGCTGCGCCGTCGTTTCGGGGTCACCGAGGCGGTGCCCGGCAATGAACCGGTACTACATGTCAGCTGGTACGAGGCCGACGCGTATGCCCGCTGGGCCGGGCGCCGGCTGCCCACGGAGGCCGAGTGGGAGAAGGCGGCGCGCCACGACCCGGCGTCCGGGCGTTCGCGGCGCTATCCCTGGGGCGACGAGGACCCGTCCCCGGAGCTGGCGAACCTGGGTCAGCGCCATCTGCGGCCCGCACCGGCCGGGGCATATGCACAGGGACAATCTCCTTGTGGTGCACGGCAGTTGATCGGCGATGTGTGGGAGTGGACGTCGAGCGACTTCCTCCCCTACCCCGGTTTCGCGCCGTTCCCGTACCGCGAGTACTCCGAGGTGTTCTTCGGGCCGGCCCACAAGGTGCTGCGCGGCGGTTCGTTCGCCGTGGACCCGGTGGTGTGCCGGGGGACGTTCCGCAACTGGGACCTGCCGGTGCGCCGGCAGATCTTCTCCGGTTTCCGTACCGCGAGGGATATCTGATGTGTCGTCATATCGCTTACCTGGGACCGCTCGTTCCCCTGGGTGAGCTGCTGACGCGACCGCCGCACTCGCTGGTGCGCCAGTCCTGGGAACCGAGGCACCAGCGGTACGGGACCGTCAACGCGGACGGCTTCGGCGTGGGCTGGTACGCGGACGGCGATCCGGTGCCCGGACGCTACCGGCGCCGGGGCCCGGTCTGGGGCGACGAGACCTTCGCCGATCTGGCCAGGGTGGTGCGCAGCACGGCGCTGCTCGCCGCCGTCCGTGACGCCACCGAGGCGGGCGCCGACGGCGAGGCGGCGGCCGCGCCGTTCGCCGCCGGGCCGCTGCTGTTCAGCCACAACGGTGCGGTGACGGGCTGGCCGCACTCCGTGGCCCCGCTCGCCGCGACGCTGCCACCGGCCGAACTGCTCACCCTCACCGCGCGCTGCGACTCGGCCCTCGTCTGGGCCCTCGTACGGCACCGGTTGGCCGATGGCGACGAACTGCCGCAGGCGGTCTCCGACACCGTGCTCGACGTGGCCGCCGCGGCACCGGAATCCCGGCTGAACCTGCTGCTCACCGACGGCACGAAGATCGTGGCGACGGCCTGGGGCGACACCCTGTCGTATCTCACCGGTCCGGGCCTGCGCACGGTCGTGGCCTCGGAGCCGTACGACGACGATCCGCGCTGGCGCGCGGTCCCCGACCGCACGTTGCTGACGGCCACCCGCGCCGAAGTTCTGCTGACCCCGCTCAAGGAGCCCACCGCGTGAGTCCCTTTCTGCTGACCCGCACCCTGCCGGTGGACGCGACGGACGCGGCGCTGCGCGCCGACGTGCTGCACGGTCTGACCCGGCACCCGAAGACACTGCCGCCCAAGTGGTTCTACGACGCGCACGGCAGTGAACTGTTCGAGGAGATCACCCGACTGCCCGAGTACTATCCGACCCGCGCCGAGCGGGAGATCCTGATCGACCGCGCCGACGAGATCGCGCAGGCCTCCGGGGCACGGACCCTGATCGAGCTGGGGTCCGGATCGTCCGAGAAGACCCGGCACCTGCTGGACGCGCTGCCCGCGCTGCGCAGTTACGTGCCGGTCGATGTGAGCGAGAGCGCGCTGCGGGGGGCCTCCGAGGCGCTGCTCGCGCAGCGGCCCGAGCTGTCCGTGCACGCCCTGATCGCCGATTTCACCGGCGGTCTGGCGCTGCCGGACACCCCGGGGCCCAGGCTGATCGCGTTCCTGGGCGGCACGGTCGGCAACCTGCTGCCCGCCGAGCGCGCCGTGTTCCTGAAGTCCGTACGGTCGCTGCTCTCCCCCGGCGACGCGCTGCTGCTCGGCACGGACCTGGTGAAGGAGGAGAAGGTGCTGGTCGCCGCGTACGACGATGCGGCGGGGGTGACCGCGGAGTTCAACAGGAACGTGTTGCGGGTCGTGAACCGGGAGCTGGGGGCGAACTTCGACCCCGCCGGTTTCGATCACGTGGCGTTCTGGGATCCGGGGCATGAGTGGATCGAAATGCGGCTGCGGGCCCGTCGGGCACACACCGTGAAGATCCCGGAGCTGGATCTGGTGGTGCCCTTCGAGGCCGGCGAGGAGCTGCGTACCGAGGTGTCGGCCAAGTTCCGCGAGGAGGGTGTCCGGGCGGAACTGGACACCTCCGGGCTGCGGCTGGATCAGTGGTGGACGGATTCCGGCGGCCGGTTCGCGCTCTCGCTGGCGACGGCGGTCTGAGCGCGGCGGGCCAGTTCACGGCGGTCCGGCCGGCCGGCCGCCGAGATCTGCGGCAGTACGCGGATCTCGGCGGTCAGGCCTGCCGCCGTCACCACCCGCCACAGCGAGGCAACGAGCGGATCGTCGCCGACGAACGCGGCCGCACCGGCCGGTACGTTGCGTTCCGCCTGGGCGTTGTGTTCCGCCTGGGCGTTGTGTCCCACCGGGGCGTTGTGTCCCACCGGGGCGTTGTGCCCCGTCCGGCCGGTCCCGGTGCGCCGGGGCGGCGTGGTGCGGTAGGCGATGCGTACCGGCCGGACCTCGGCGTCCGCGTCGATCGCGGCCTGGAAGGCGGCGGGTGCGAACCGGCCTCCGGGGCCGCGCCCGCACCAGGTGGTGCCTTCCGGGAAGACGACCACCCGTGAACCGCCGCGCAGCGCCGCCCCGATGGTACGCACGGTCGTGGGCAGTGCGCGCAGTCGGTCGCGCTCGACGAAGAGCGTGCCGCCGCGTGCGGCGAGCGGGCCGAGCAGCGGCCAGCCGCGGATCTCGCTCTTGGCGAGCATCCGGCCGGGGAGAACGGCGGCGACGAGCGGGATGTCCAGCCATGAGATGTGGTTCGCGACGACGAGCATGCCCGTCGTGCCGAGGGCCCCGGCGGGTTCGACAGGAGCACCGACGATTCTTACCCGCACCCCGAAGGCACGCACGACGCCGTATGCCCAGCGCCGGATCAGCCGTTCCCGTCGTGCCGCGCCGAGCAGCGCCACGAACGGGGCGCCCAGCGCCCCGGCCATGATGCACAGGCATCCGGCGAGCAGCAGGGCCACGGCGGCCGGGCGGCACCGCACGCGGCCGTCATGAGCGGCGCAGGCGCCCGGGGTACAGGGAGCGGTGGGCAGCCAGGGGTTCATCGCAGCGGGGCGAGGGCGAGGAAGTGGCGCAGGTAGCGGGGGTCGGTGCGGCGCAGCGACAGCAGTATGTACAGGTCGGCGACGTTGAAGTCGGGATCGTGGGCGGGCGCCCCGCACACCCAGGCACCGAGGCGCAGATAGCCCCGGAGCAGCGGGGGCAACGTCGCGAGCCCGGTGGGCGGGGCCGTCTGGGCGGCCGTGGTGGGCTGCCAGAGGCGGTGCGGGGTGACCCAGTGGTCCTCGGGGGCCAGGTGCTTCGTCCGTACGGTCTCCCACGCACCGGCCGCCGCGGTGCCTCCGTCGGCGAGGGGAATGGAGCAGCAGCCGGCCAGCCAGTTGTGGCCGGTGCGTTCCATGTAGCGGGCGAGTCCGGCCCAGATCAGCGCTATGACGGCGCCGTCGCGGTGGGCCGGGTGGACGCAGGAGCGTCCGACCTCGACCAGATCGTCGCGGATCGGGCCGAGCCGGCCGAGGTCGAACTCGCCCTCCGCGTAGAGGCGTCCGGCGATCCGGGCCCGGTCGGGCGGCAGCACGCGGTAGGTGGCGACGACGTCGCCTGTGGTCTCCTCCCGGACCAGCAGATGGTCGCAGTACGCGTCGAACGCATCGCTGTCCAGGCCGGGTTCGGGTCCGTCGAGCCTGGCGCCCAGCTCACCGGCGAAGACCAGGTGGCGCAGCCGTTGGGCGGCGCGGACCTCGTCCTGGTCGGCGGCGAGGGACACCCGGTAGCGCGGCGGGGCGGGGGCGACGGGCTGCGCGGGAACGACGGGCGCGGTGGGAAGAGCGGTGACGGGCAGCGCGTTCATGACGGTCTCCGGGGACGGATCGGCAAGGTCGGCCGCCGGGCCGCCGCACTGGGTGCGAAGGCCCGGCCCCTTACTTCTTCCGTGATCGGCTGGATTCGACATGACCGCTCGGGAGAGCCGAAATGTGCGAAGGCTGAATCCCGGGGGCGGCCGGGTGTGGGGTGCGGGTCAGCTCGCGGTGAGCTTGGAGGTGATCTTCGCCGAGGCGGTCCTCGCCGCACGCTGCGGGTCGCTGCCCTCCAGCACCGCCGTCATGTACGGCTTGATCGGGTTGTCGGCCTCCACGTCCGCCCACTGCGGCGAGTTGGGGGTCGCGCGGCCCTTCGTGGCGCCGCGGGCCATCGCCGCGGTGCCTTCCTGGCCCAGGATGACGCGGGCGAGGTCGGGCTTGTTGGGCACGTAGCTCATCGTTCTGGCGAGTTCCTCCTGCCACTTCCGGCCCGCCAGCGCCTTGACCACTTCGATGCCTTCGGCGCGCTGGTCCGCCTTGTCCGGGACGATCAGGTCGGACCCGCCGGTGAAGACGGAGCCGGGCTCCTTCGCTGTCTTGCCCGGGATCGGGAAGTAGCCGAGTTTTCCCTTGAGTTCGGGATTCTTCTTCTCGATCTGCGCGACGGTGCCGGGCACCGAGATGATCTGTGCGACATTCCCTTCGGCGAACACATCGGCCTGCGGCGGCTTTTCCTCGTCGGCGTCCTTCGGACCGTCACCGAGCGCCTGTAGTTCCTTGTAGAAGCTCATGCCCCGCAGCGCGGCGGGAGTGTCCAGGGCGCCTTCCCACTGGCCGCCCTTCTCCTCGGCGAGTTCGCCGCCCTCGTCCCAGATGAATCCGGCGAGGACATACCAGTTCTGGCCCGCGAGGTAGATCCCCTGATTTCCGTTCCGGTTCAGCCGCTGACTGGCCGCGATCCACTCGTCCCGGGTCTTCGGCGGGTTCTTTATGCCTGCCTGCTCGAAGAGTTCCTTGTTGTAGATCACCACTCGGTTGGCCGCGTACCACGGAATGCCGTACTGCATGCCGCCGATGCTGCCGGGGTCGGCGAGGCCGGGCAGCCAGTCCTCGCTGCCGAGGTCACGTACGGACTCCAGGGTGAGATCGCGCAGGCCGCCGCTCTCCGCGTACTGGGCGACCTGGGTGTTCCCGACCTCGATGACGTCGGGTGTGTCCTCGCCCTTGAGTGCGCCGGTGACCTTCGGTCCGATTCCGCTCCAGCTCTGGAACTTGAACTCCAGCTCGACGGACGGGTGCTCGTCCTTGTACGCCTTGGTGAACCGCTTCAGGAAATCGGCGGAGACGCTGTCCTTCATCAGCCAGATCGTGACCTTCTTGCTGCCGGACGCCTCCGATCCGGAGAGCAGGCCACATCCCCCCAGGGCAAAAGTGGAGACGAGCGCGACGGCTCCGACGAGTATGCGGTTCTTCACCAGGTTCACCTTCTGCGAAACGGCACGGCTCAATTCAGGACCCGGTGTGGGGGACTGCGGGCGGCGCTCGCACGGGCGTGGCTGGATTTTGGTATGGACCATTGATTTGGTCAAGCGCCGTTCACAGCACATTCGCCGCTTCGACCTCTCGCGGACTCGGGCCGGTTGGGGCACCGTAGTAGGGACGAGAGGAGACATAAGATGTCAAATCACACCTACCGGGTCACCGAAATCGTCGGGACCTCGCACGAGGGCGTGGACGACGCCATCCGCAGAGGCGTCGCGAGAGCTTCTGAAACGTTGCACAATCTCGACTGGTTCGAGATCACTCAGGTGCGTGGCGAGATCAAGGAGGGCCGGGTGGAGCACTACCAGGTTGGCTTGAAAGTGGGCTTCCGGCTCGACGAGACGAGCTGATAGCCGCCGCCTGGTACCCACCAGCCCGCACCGCCGCCGCGGCGCGACCGGACCGCGGCCCTGTCCGGCCGGTCGCACGCCGCCGGGTTCAGGTACGGCCCTCCCGCTCCTGCGCGTCCTGGAGAGCCGCCGACGCCTTCGCCCAGCGGGCCCGTACCACGGTGAAACCGGCCTGCTCGGCCGCGTCACAGACGAGTTCGTCGTCATCGACCAGCATCCGGATCTCACGCTCCCGGCCCAGCCGCTTCAGGATCTCCAGCTTGGTGTGCCGGGCCGGCCTGCGGTCGCCGTCGCGGCGCATGTACACGCGCCCCTCGGGCAGTCCCTGTTCCGCCAGCCAGGCAACGGTGTCCCGGCGGCACCTCTCGGGCCGACCGGTGAGGTACCTGACCTCACAGCTCCCGGCGCTGTCGAGTGCCAGCCGTACGCCTTCGGCGAGCGGCGGGTCGTCGACGGCCGCGGCGAAGAAGCCGTCCCAGTCGCGCCGGCGCCCCTCCAGGTAGTGCTGCCGGTGGCCGCTGTCCGCGAGCGTGCCGTCCAAGTCGAATACGGCCAGGGGCCGGTGGTCGCTTCTCACACCCCCAGCAAATCAGACCAGCACGGCCACCAGCAGCAGTACGACGACGACCCCGGCCACCACCGCGGCCACCCGCAGGGACCTGCGTCTCGACCAGACCGGAAGCACCTGGGGACCGTCGGGTCCGGGAAAGACATGGAAGACGCGGTCTGGATGGTCCGGGATCGTGACCGCCACCAGCTGCAGCCACCTGATCTCGGCCCGTCTGGCCACCTCGTCCGGCCGGGGCGCGAGTGCCGATTCGACGGCCTCGACATGGGCGGGGTCCAGCGTCTCGGGCATCGACTCGCCGGCCGAGGTCAGTGTGGCGCGCTGCCACGCACCGGTGCGTCCGGTCTGCCGGCGGACCCGCAGCGGCGGCGCCGGGTCCGGCAGTTTCACCGTGCTCCACTGCGGCGCGTGCCCGACCGAGGCGCCCGTCCACAGGGTGATCAGGCCCGTGCCGTCGCACGGGGTGTGTTCCGTCGACCTCTCACCCTCGCAGACCGGGCAGTCCCGGAATCCGGTGTCGTCGCACTTCGGGCACTTCCTGGTGCCCCACCCCTGACATTGCGGGCAGGCGGTGCGGGGCTTGCGGCACTTCACGCAGGTGGTCCGTCCGGCCGCGCCCCGTTCCCGCGACGATCCGGCCGGCGCCCGGTCCTTGCGGCGTTCGCCCGTGCCGTCGCACCAGGTGCACGGCTCCACACCCTTGCAGGCCGGGCACAACGGTCCGGTCTCGCAGCGCAGTTTCCCCTTGGCCCGGCAGCGCGAACAGGGCTGCCGCCCTTCGTCGCAGCCGCAGGCCACCGTCCGCACGGAACCGTGGAGCACGAGCTCCACCTTCCGCGACCGGGCCGGATCCTTCGGCGGTTCGACCGGATGGTCGCGGAGCTCTCCTTCGTACGTCCCCAGTCCTGATATGTCGTACTTGCCGGGTCTGGACTCCGACTGCGTGCTGCGGGTCTCCACGGAGCGGACGATGCTCAGGTCGAGCATCGGAAGCCGGGTGATGTCGGCGCCGGTCCGCCGCAACTGCGGCCCCTGCCCCGGGCGGCCGATGTGCCGGGCGACCGCTTCCAGAATGTCGTCCTCGGACAGCGAGTCGGCCATGACGCCGCTTCCCCCTCCTCGCCGGCAGGCGCGCCTGCGCGCACGACGCAGCGTACGGTCGGCGCTGCCGGGGGCTCAAGAGGGCCGCAGGAGCAAGCCCATGAACGCCGCGGCACCCGTTGCTCACCGCGCGCACCCGCTCGCGCGCACGGATGGGTGATCACGCCCTCACGTTCCGCACGGATCGCAAAAGGTTGTACAGGATCCGCATGGATGCACCAGCGTTTGTAAAGCTATATTCAGGTTTGTGGCATCCAACGTTAACGATGTGAAGCGAATACTCCTGCGATCAGGGAAGAGCCCCTACGACGTCGTACCCGTCGAGCGCGCTCTGCACGAGGACGTGTTCGCCACCAACTCGGGCAACCTGATCTTCAGCGATGCCGCACACAAGATCCTTGAGACACCGCGTTCGCAGGTGGTGTCGAACGGGATCACCACCCGGGTCGCCGACGCCGACCGGATCAACAGCGAGTACGACGTCTTCGTCATCCCGCTCGCCAACGCCTTCCGACCCTCCTTCGAACCGCAGCTGGAGCGGCTGACCCAGCTCATCTCGAAGCTGAAGATCCCCGTCGTGGTCCCCGGTGTCGGAGCCCAGACCGGCGTCAACTACTCCGCGGACCGGCTGAAGCCGATGCAGTCCACGGTCTACGCGTTCGTCTCCGCCGTACTCGACCACAGCGCCTCCATCGGCGTGCGCGGCGAGTTCACCGAGCGATATCTGCGGGACATGGGATTCCGCGACGTCGATGTCATCGGCTGCCCCTCGATGTTCCTCAACGGCAACAGGCTCACCATCCGGGAGGACGGCCGGGCGCTCGGGCCCGAGTCCCGCGTCGCCGTCAACGGATCGCACGACGCGGTGCGCAAGCACAAGCTCGGGCAGATCATCGACCGCACCCACGCGCGCTACCCGCACCTGCGGTTCATCGGCCAGAACCTCTCCGACGCCCGTCAGCTGCACTGGCGCGACCTGTCCCACCCGAACGCCGCGGTGACCGCCATCCCCACCCACCCCGACCACCCCATGTTCGAGGAGGGCAAGGTCCGGGTCTACATCGACCCGGTCACCTGGATGGACGACCTGAGGGGCTTCGATTTCTCCTTCGGGTCCCGGATCCACGGCAACATCGCGGCGCTGCTGGCCGGAACGCCGGCCACGGTGCTCTGCGGCGACTCCCGGACGCTGGAGCTGTGCCGCTACTTCGACATCCCGCACCGGATGCTCTCCAAGGTCCCGGCCGACCTCGACCCCGCCGACCTCCACGCCGCGGCGGACTTCGGGCCGCTGATGCGCGGTCACCAGGAGCGGTTCGACCGGTTCATGAACTTCCTCGACAAGAACGGTCTGGAGAACACCTTCACCCACGGCGACGGCGGTGCGGCCTTCGAGAAGCGGATGAGCGGGCTGTCCTTCCCGCCGGGCGTCCGCCCCTGGGTCGGCTCCGACCCCGCCACGATGGCGGCACGGCTGAACTGGCTGCAGACCCAGCTGACCGAACTCACCGCCGAGAACACCCGGCTCAAGCGCAAGGTCCAGAAGAACGCCTCGCTGCCCGCCCAGCGGTCCACGTACCAGCGCGCCCGCAGCGTCGTGGGAAGGCCCATCAAGCGCGCACTGCGTCCCTCCCGGTAGGGCCAGGGGCTTCCGCACCGATCCGCAGGGCCGGCCCCGCAGGGGCACCGGAGTCACGGACCGCCTCGCGATGTCTAGAATCAGACTGTTTGTCCCTAGGGTCTGTCCGACCGTGATCCGCCGGACAGGCCCAGGCCGTCGGCCCTGCCCCGATCTGTACGGAGTGCCCGCGCACATGTCCACCCCCCACGATCCGTACGTCCGGGTGCGCGGCGCCCGTGAGCACAACCTCCAGGACGTCTCGGTCGACATCCCGCGCGACACCCTCACCGTCTTCACCGGTGTCTCCGGCTCCGGGAAGTCCTCCCTCGCGTTCGGGACGATCTACGCCGAGGCCCAGCGCCGCTACTTCGAGTCGGTCGCCCCGTACGCGCGCCGGCTGATCCATCAGGTCGGCGCGCCCGCGGTCGGCGAGGTCACCGGACTGCCGCCCGCGGTCTCCCTGGAGCAGCGCCGCTCGGCGCCCGGCGCCCGTTCGTCCGTCGGTACGGTCACCACGCTCTCCAACTTCCTGCGCATGCTGTTCTCCCGGGCCGGGGACTACCCGGCCGGTGCCGAGCGGCTCGACTCCGACGCCTTCTCGCCCAACACCGCCGCCGGGGCGTGCCCGCAGTGCCACGGGCTCGGCCTGATCCACCGCACCACCGAGGAGCTGCTGGTACCCGACCCCTCGCTGTCGATCCGGGACGGTGCGATCGCCGCCTGGCCCGGGGCGTGGCAGGGCAAGAACCTGCGCGATGTACTGGACGCGCTGGGGTACGACATCGACCGGCCGTGGGGCGAGCTGGGCGCCGAGGAGCGGGAGTGGATCCTGTTCACCCACGAGCAGCCGGTGGTGACGGTCCATCCGGTACGGGAGGCGGGGCGCATCCAACGCCCCTACCAGGGCACGTACATGAGTGCCCGGCGCTATGTGATGCACACCTTCGCGGAGTCCAAGAGCCGCACGTTGCGGGCGAAGGCGGAGCGGTTCCTGGCCAGTGCCCCGTGTCCGGCCTGCGGCGGCAGCCGGCTGCGCCCCCAGGCGATGGCCGTCACCTTCGCCGGCCGTACGATCGCGGAGCTGGCCGCCTTGCCGCTGACCTCGCTCGCCGAGCTGCTGCGCGCGGCGGGCGGCAGCGAGACGGCCCGGGTGCTGACGGCGGATCTGCTCGCCCGGATCGAGACGGTCACCGAGCTAGGCCTCGGCTATCTCAGCCTCGACCGCACCGCCCCGACCCTGTCCTCCGGCGAGCTGCAACGGCTGCGCCTGGCCACCCAGTTGCGCTCGGGGCTCTTCGGGGTCGTCTACGTGCTGGACGAGCCGTCGGCCGGCCTCCATCCGGCGGACACCGAGTCGCTGCTCGGGGTGCTGGGCCGGCTGAAGGAGGCCGGGAACTCGGTCTTCGTCGTGGAGCACCAGATGGATGTGGTGCGCCGGGCCGACTGGCTGGTCGACGTGGGGCCGCTGGCCGGTGAGCACGGGGGCCGGGTGCTGCACAGCGGGCCACCGGCCGAGCTCGCGGAGGTGACGGAGTCGGCCACCCGGCGCTTCCTCTTCGACGACGGGCCCGCACCGCAGCGGAAGGTTCGTACGCCGTCGGGCCTGCTGAGGCTGAACGGGGTCGACCGGCACAATGTCCGGGGCGTGGACGCCGAGTTCCCGCTCGGCGTCTTCACGGCCGTCACCGGGGTATCGGGATCGGGTAAGTCGACGCTGGTCGGCCAGGTCCTGGCCGGTGCGTTCGCCGACCGGCAGGCCGACGCCGCGGAACCGGCCGGGGAGCGCCCCGCCCCCTGGTGCGCCTCGGCGCAGGGGCTGGAGGCGGTGGACCGTCTCGTACAGGTCGACCAGCGGCCGATCGGCCGTACCCCCCGGTCCAATCTGGCCACGTACACCGGGCTCTTCGACGTCGTACGAAAGCTGTTCGCCGCGACGGAGACGGCGCGGGAGCGCGGCTACCGGGCCGGGCGGTTCTCCTTCAACGTGGCGGGCGGGCGGTGCGAGACCTGTCAGGGTGAGGGCTTCGTCTCCGTGGAGCTGCTCTTCCTGCCCAGTACGTACGCGCCCTGCCCGGACTGCCACGGTGCGCGGTACAACCCGCAGACCCTGGAGGTCACCCTGCGCGGTCTGGACATCGCTCAGGTTCTGGACCTGACGGTGGAGTCGGCGGCCGGGTTCTTCGCGGATACGCCGGCCGCCGAGCGCAGTCTGCGGACCCTGCTCGACGTCGGGCTCGGCTATCTGCGGCTCGGTCAGCCCGCGACGGAGCTGTCCGGCGGCGAGGCCCAGCGCATCAAGCTCGCCACCGAGCTCCAGCGGACCCGCCGGGGCCACACCCTGTATCTGCTGGACGAGCCGACGACGGGACTGCACCCCGCCGATGTCGAGGTGCTGATGCGGCAGTTGCACGGTCTCGTCGACGCGGGCGACACGGTGGTGGTCGTGGAGCACGACATGACGGTGGTCGCGGCTGCCGACCGGGTGATCGATCTGGGCCCCGGCGGCGGCGACCGGGGCGGCCGGATCGTGGCGGCGGGGACGCCGATGGACGTGGCCCGGTCCCCGGAGAGCCGTACGGCTCCTTACCTCCGGACCGCACTCCGTCTCGACTGACACCTGGGGTTCGTCGAGCGGCTACGCGAAGCAGTCGGTGACGTTCACCACCGGTTCGTCCGGCGCGGTGAGCGTCTATCTGCACGGCTGGTACGGACAGGGCACGGTCTACGGCGACGACATCTCCGTGACGTCCTGATCCGCCGGAGCGGCTGAGACTTCCCGGCCCCGGAGGCGGGCGGCCTCCGGGGCCGGGAACTCGCGCTCCGCTCAGCGGCGGACCTTGCGGGTCGCCCGCAGCCACTCCTTGTTCATGGCCGAGATCGACGGCAGCGGGATGCCCTTGGGGCAGGCGGTGGCGCACTCGCCGGTGAGGGTGCAGCCGCCGAAGCCCTCGCTGTCCATCTGGCCGACCATGTCCAGGACCCGGGTCTCGCGCTCCGGGGCACCCTGCGGCAGCACGTTGAGGTGGTTGATCTTCGCCGAGGTGAAGAGCATCGCCGAGCCGTTGGGGCAGGCCGCGACGCAGGCGCCGCAGCCGATGCACTCGGCGTGCTCGAAGGCGAAGTCCGCGTCCGGCTTGGGCACCGGGGTGGCATGCGCCTCGGGGGCGGTGCCGGTCGGGGCGGAGATGTAGCCGCCCGCCTGGATGATCCGGTCGAAAGCCGAGCGGTCCACGACCAGGTCCTTGACGACGGGGAAGGCGGAGGCACGCCACGGTTCGATGTCGATCGTGTCGCCGTCCTCGAAGGACCGCATGTGGAGCTGGCAGGTGGTGGTGCGCTCGGGGCCGTGGGCATCGCCGTTGATGACGAGGCTGCACGCGCCGCAGATGCCCTCGCGGCAGTCGTGGTCGAAGGCGACGGGGTCGTCGCCGGCGAGGATCAGTTCCTCGTTGAGGGTGTCGAGCATCTCCAGGAACGACATGTCCTGCGAGATGCCGTCCACCTCGTAGGTGGACATGGCGCCGGGTGCGTCGGCGTTCTTCTGGCGCCAGACGCGCAGGGTGAGCTTCATGCGTAGCTCCGCTGAGTGGGGTGGACGTACTCGAAGACGAGGTCTTCCTTGTGCAGGACGGGGGCCTCGCCGGTGCCGGAGAACTCCCAGGCGGCGGCGTAGGAGAACTCCTCGTCCCGGCGGGCGGCTTCGCCGTCCGGGGTCTGCGACTCCTCGCGGAAGTGGCCTCCGCAGGATTCGGCGCGGTGCAGTGCGTCGAGGCACATGAGCTCGGCGAGCTCCAGGTAGTCGACGATACGGTTGGCCTTCTCCAGCGACTGGTTGAACTCCTCACCGGTGCCGGGCACCTTGATGCGGCGCCAGAATTCCTCGCGGATCTGCGGGATGCGTTCGAGCGCGGTCCGCAGCCCGTCCTCGGTGCGGGCCATTCCGCAGTACTCCCACATGAGTTCACCGATCTCCCGGTGGAAGGAGTCGGGGGTGCGGTCGCCGTCGACGGAGAGCAGCAGATTGAGCCGGTCCTCGGTGTCGGCGACGGCCTCCTCCACCGCGGGGTGCGAGGCGTCGACCGCCTCGTGGTGCGGATTGCGGGCCAGGTAGTCGTTGATCGTCGACGGGAGGACGAAGTAGCCGTCGGCGAGGCCCTGCATCAGCGCGGACGCGCCGAGCCGGTTGGCGCCGTGGTCGGAGAAGTTGGCCTCACCGATGGCGAAGAGGCCGGGGATGGTGGTCTGGAGGTCGTAGTCGACCCAGAGGCCGCCCATCGTGTAGTGCACGGCGGGGTAGATCCGCATCGGGGTCTCGTACGGGTTCTCCGCCGTGATCCGGGCGTACATGTCGAAGAGGTTGCCGTACTTCTCCTCGACCTTGTCCCGGCCCATCCGCTGGATGGCCTCGGCGAAGTCCAGGTAGACGCCCTGGCCGCCGGGGCCGACGCCGCGCCCCTCGTCGCAGACGTTCTTCGCGGCGCGGGAGGCGATGTCCCTGGGGACGAGGTTGCCGAAGGCGGGGTAGATGCGCTCCAGGTAGTAGTCGCGCTCGTCCTCGGGGATCTCATTGGCGGGACGGTCGTCGCCCTTGGCCTTCGGGACCCAGATCCGGCCGTCGTTGCGCAGCGACTCGCTCATCAGCGTCAGCTTGGACTGGTGGTCGCCGGTGCGCGGGATGCAGGTGGGGTGGATCTGGGTGAAGCAGGGGTTGGCGAAGTAGGCGCCGCGGCGGTGGGCGCGCCAGACGGCGGTGGCGTTGGAGTTCATGGCGTTCGTCGACAGGTAGAAGACGTTGCCGTAGCCGCCGCTGGCCAGGACGACCGCGTCGGCGAAGTAGGTGTCGATCTTCCCGGTGACGAGGTCGCGGGCGACGATCCCACGGGCCTTGCCGTCGACGACGACCAGGTCGAGCATCTCGGTACGGGCATGCAGTTCGACGTTGCCCGCGGCGATCTGCCGGGACAGCGCCTGGTAGGCGCCGAGCAGGAGCTGCTGTCCGGTCTGGCCCCGGGCGTAGAAGGTGCGGGAGACCTGGACGCCGCCGAAGGAGCGGTTGTCGAGGAGGCCGCCGTACTCGCGGGCGAAGGGTACGCCCTGGGCGACGCACTGGTCGATGATCTCGACGGAGATCTGGGCGAGCCGGTGGACATTGGACTCGCGGGCCCGGAAGTCGCCGCCCTTGACGGTGTCGTAGAAGAGGCGGTGGATCGAGTCGCCGTCGTTGCGATAGTTCTTCGCGGCGTTGATTCCGCCCTGGGCGGCGACGGAGTGGGCACGGCGGGGCGAGTCCTGGAAGCAGAACTGGACGACGTGGTAGCCCTGTTCGGCCAGCGTCGCGCCGGCCGAGCCGCCGGCCAGGCCGGTGCCGACGACGATGACGGTGTGCTTGCGGCGGTTGGCCGGGTTGACCAGCTTGGCCTGGAAGCGGCGGGTGTCCCAGCGTTCGGCGACGGGGCCCTCGGGGGCCTTCGTGTCGACGACGGGCGCGCCGGTCTCGTAGTGCGAGTAGTCGGTCATGTCAGCTCACGACTCCGGTCATGACGGCGACGGGTACGGAGATGAAGCCCAGCGTCAGCACCGCGGCGAGGGCGTTGGCGATGGTCTTGAGGACGCGGTCACGGGTCGCGTTCCCCGCGCCGAGGGTCTGGGCGGCGCTCCAGAAGCCGTGCTGGACGTGGAGTCCGAGGGCGAGCATGGCGACGATGTAGATCGTGTTGCCGTACCAGGTGGAGAAGGTGTCGATGACGTTCTGGTACGGGTGGCCTGACTGGAATCCGCCGGAGTGCACGGTGCCCGTCGTCAGGTCGAGGATGTGCCAGACGATGAACAGGGCGAGGATGATCCCGCCCCAGCGCATGGTGCGGGTGGCATAGGTGGCACGCGGCTTCCGGTGCACGTACTTGGCGGGGCGCGCCTTGATGTCGCGGCGGCTGAGCTGGTACGCGGAAACGGCGTGCAGCACCACCGCCGCGACGAGCACGACGCGGACGATCCACAGGGCCCACTCGTAGTGCAGGAAGGGCTCGCCCATGGTCCGCAGCCAGTGCGCGTAGTGGTTGAACTCGCCGGACCCGAAGAAGATCTTCAGGTTGCCGATCATGTGGACGACCAAGTAGAGGAGCATGATCAGGCCACTCACGGCCATGACCGTCTTCTTGCCGAGGGACGAGTCCCAGAGCGTACGCGTCATGGACGGCCGTCGGTCCGTCCGGGTTGCCAATGCCATGGACACGACGCTAGAACCGATCCACCTCATCAGTCCAAGACATGGAACAGCTCATGTTCATAGGCTGAGGCTATCGACCTCGGTAGGGTGGGTGTATGCAGTTCCAGCAGCTGATGTATTTCGTGGCCGTGGCCGAGACCCGGCACTTCACCCGGGCCGCCGAGGAGGTCCATGTTTCGCAGCCCTCGCTCTCCCAGCAGATCCGGGCGCTGGAGAGCGAGCTGGGGGCGGAGCTGTTCAGCCGGGCGCGCGGAAACATCACGCTGACCGACGCGGGCGAGGCCCTGCTGCCGCTGGCCCGCCGGATCCTCGCGGACGCGGACACCGCACGCCACGAGGTGCAGGAGCTGGCGCAGCTGCGCCGGGGCCGGGTCCGGCTGGGCGCCACGCCCAGCCTCTGCACCGGCCTGCTCCCCGACGTGCTGCGCGCCTTCCACGACCGGCACCCGGGGATCCAGCTGCTGCTGGAGGAGGGCGGCTCGCTCGACCTGGTGCGGGAGCTGGCGCGGGGCGCGCTCGATCTCGCGCTGGTGGTGCTGCCACTGCCCGCCGCGTCGCCCGCGCTGACCACGGTGGAGCTGCTCCGCGAGGACCTGGTCGTGGTGTCCTCGGCGCGGGAGCCGAGGCCCGGCCGGGGCGGGAGCGTACGGATCGCCGACCTCCAGGGCGAGCCCCTGGTGATGTTCCGGCACGGCTACGACCTGCGGGAGCTGACGGTGGCCGCCTGCCGGGCGGAGGGTTTCGAGCCGTCGTTCACGGTGGAGGGCGGCGAGATGGACGCCGTGCTCGGCTTCGTACGGGCGGGGCTCGGGGTCGCCGTGGTGCCGAGCATGGTCGCCGTCCGCTCCGGCCACGACCTGCGGACCACACCGCTGGCCCGCCCCGGGCTGCGGCGCACGATCGCGCTCGCGCACCGCAGCGACGTGGCTCCACCGCGCGCGGCACGCGAGCTCCAGGAGGTGCTGCTCGCCGCCGGACGTGCCTGAGCGCCAAGGCGGGTACGGGGCCGGCCGGTGGCCTCGTACCCGCCACCTCACACGGCGTCGGCCAGCAGCAGGGAGTGGATCCGGTCGGGCGCACCCGGCCGGGCGTAGTACCAGCCCTGTGCCGTGTCGCAGCCCAGCTTGCGCAGCTGCTCCGCCTGGGCGCCGGTCTCCACGCCCTCCACCGTGACCGCGAGATCCAGGCTGTGCGCCAGCGAGACGATCCCCTCGACGATCTTCAGATCGACCGGGTCCGCCGGGTGTTGCTGCATGCCCATGGTGAAGGAACGGTCCAGCTTGAGCACGCTCACCGGCAGCCGGCGCAGATTCGCCAGGTTCGAGTACCCGGTGCCGAAGTCGTCGAGCGCTATGTCCACACCCATTTCGGCCAGTTGCCGCAGCGGCTTGAGCAGGTCGTCGTCCGCGCCGATGAGCGCGGACTCGGTGACCTCCAGGCAGAGCGCCCCGGGTTCGAGCCCCGAGCGTTCCAGCACGTCGACCGTCTCGGCGACCAGCCGCGGATGGTGCAGCTGGGTCGGTGAGAGGTTGACGTTGATCCGCAGCGGACCGCCGTCGGTGTGCCGCTCCTGCCAGAAGTTGGCCTGTCGTACGGACTCCTCCAGCACCCAGCGGCCCAGTGGCACGATCAGCCCGGTGTGCTCGGCGAGCGGGATGAAGCGGTCCGGGCCGAGCACCCCGTGCTGCGGGTGGCACCAGCGCACCAGCGCTTCCGCCCCGTGCACCGTGCCGTCGTCGAGGTGCACCAGCGGCTGGTACTCGATGAAGAACTCGCCACGTTCCAGGGCGGCGGGCAGCGCGGTGGTCAGCCCGTGACGGGTGATGGCACGGGCGTCCGCCTCGTCGTCGGCGAGCTCGAAGCGGTTGCCGCCCGCCGACTTGGCCCGGTACATCGTGATGTCGGCGCTGCGCAGCACCTCGGCGGCGTTGCGCTCGCGGGCCGGTCCTTCGACGACCCCGATGGATCCGCGTACGGTCAGCTCGCGGCCCTCCAGGCGGATCGGGGTCCCGAGCACACCGAGGATGCGGCAGGCGAGTTCGGCGACCTCCGTCTCGGTGTCGGGTCCGGTGGTCAGGGCCACGAACTCGTCGCCGCCGAGCCGGGCGACCATCTCGCCGGGCGCGGTCGCACAGCTCTGCAGCCGGTCGGCCACCTCGACCAGCAGCCGGTCCCCCGACGCGTGGCCGAGGCTGTCGTTGATCGCCTTGAAGCCGTCCAGGTCGAGGTAGCACAGGCCGAACCGGCTGCTGTCGGCGGCGGACAGCGCCTTCTCCAGCCGTTCGAAGAACAGGGTCCGGTTGGGCAGGCCGGTGAGCGCGTCATGGGTGGCCTCGTACCTCAGCCGGAGGTTGAGCAGCCGGCGCTCGGTGGTGTCCTCCATCAGCGCGAGCTGGTACTGCGGCTTGCCGTCGGCGTCGCGCAGCAGCGAGACCGTCAGGTTGGTCCACAGCACGGTCCCGTCGTTGCGGTAGTACGGCTTCTCGACCCGGTAGTGCTCGCGTTCGCCGCGCACCAGCTCGTCGTAGTACTTCCACACGTGCGGCGAGTCCTCCGGGTGGACCCACTCGTTGAGCCTGTGGCTGCGCACATGGTGATCGAGCCCGCCGAACATCCGGGTGAGGGTGTCGTTGACCTCCAGCACCTTGCCGTCCAGGTCGGCGATGCCGATGCCGATGGCCGCGTCCTTGAAGACGGCGCGGAAGCGCGCCTCGGTCGCGTGCAGCGCGTGTTCGGCGTCGGAGCGGGCGGTCAGCGCCGACCTGGCGATGGCTTCCTGCTCGGCGAGGGTGCGCTCGCGCAGCGCCTGGGTGAAGCCGCCCGCGAGGGTGTGCTGGATCCGCGCGCAACGGGCCCTGCTGTCCTCGGTCGACAACGCCGTGGCGCCGTTGTTCCCGCAGTAGAGCACCAGGTACGAGTCGATGACGCCGAGCGTGCTGCTCAGCGCGTCCGGATCTGTGCAGTGCGCGGTGACCAGGGCGGCCCCCACCTCGACCGCGGGCGCCGCGTCGAAGGGCCGGGCGTGCAGGATGTCGCTGAGCTCGCGGGCCAGCGGCAGCAGATGCTGTTCGAACTCGGTGCGTGTCAAGGAGGTGGCCGTCGAGGGGAAGATGGCCCGGCTCCAGATCGTGGCGAATCGCCGGAGCCGATCCTCGGGGCCGTCGGGATCCGTGTCCGGCGCACCGGACGACTGGGCGGGGATGCTCACGCCTTGCGTCCCACTCCCGCGAAGCCCGAGAACGCGTATGGGTCCTCCTGCTCCGTCACCACCGGGGCGTCCGGGCGCCAGTTCGGCATCGACACGAGGCCGGGCTCTACCATCTCGTACCCCTCGAAGAAGCGGGCTATCTCGTCGCGGGACCGCATGACCAGGGGGTTGCGGATGTTCTCGTAGACGTCGACCGCGCCGCCCGCCTCTTCCCGGGTGAGCGGAAGGCCCTCGTACGAGGCGTGGGACACGACGACGATGCTGCCGGGGGCGAGCGCTTCGCGCAGTTCGGCGACCGCGGTCTGCGGGTCGTCGCAGTCCTCGATGAAGTGGAGCACCGCGACCAGCAGCAGGGCCACCGGGCGGTCCAGGTCGAGCAGTCCGGAGATCTCCGGGCTTTTCACGATCTCCTGCGGGCGGCGCAGATCGGCGGCGGCGATCACCGCCCGGTCGTTTCCTTCGAGCACGGCCCGGCTGTGCGCGACCGCGACCGGGTCGTGGTCGACGTACGCCACCCGCGCCTCGGGGTCGGCGGTCCGGGCGACTTCGTGCACATTGCCGAAGGTCGGTATTCCGGAACCGATGTCCAGAAACTGACTGATGCCCTCGCTCACCGCGTAACGCACGGCTCGCCGCATAAAGGCGCGATTCGCCTGCATGATCTTGGGGAGTCCCGGCATGAACTCCATGGCCTTGCGTGCCGCTTCCCGATCCACCTCGAAATTGTGCGATCCGCCCAGATAGAAATCGTACATTCGAGACACGCTCGGCACTGAAATGTCAATGCCTCGCGGTGCCCAGGCGGGACGCTCCATCGATGTCTCCAACAAGTCGCCACGGCGATCCGGCCATGTTCATGGTCAGTGTTGTCCAGAGGCTACTGATCGACTGCCAAGAGAGCGAGCGGAAACGGAAATTAGCCGTCCGTTATTGGTCACACACCAGTGGCATGTGCAACCGGGCCGTCGCTGCGGGTGACATTCGATGCCGGACCGGTCCTTGCGAGGTGCCTCCGGGCCCATGCGCCGTTGCGGCCTTGGTTGTTGATGAATCCGGTGATGGCACCGGTTTCGCATCGGCGGATTCACTTCCGGACCGGATGGCCTGCGATGTACCGGCAGTTGAGTCCGCCGGGTCGATTGGCGGTGACAAATGCCTTGGCGGTGAAGCGTTTGGAAGCGTTCTTTACCAATGAGGCTATGTCCGGTCGCTCCACCGTCACTTCACCTCACCGTCACTTCACCGGTCCGGCCGGCCGGACGCGTCAACTTCCCGACGGCTCGTCCCCGTTGCCAAGGGCACTCGCACCACCCATGACGTCGGGCACCGGCCCCGTCCCTGCCGGGTTCTGCCTGGTCCCGGACCCTCCCCCGACGGCAAACGCCCGCGGCTCCAGTTCCCCACCATCAGGCGAATCCCGCCCTCGCTCCGCGTGTCCCGTGAGCTGCTGGAACATGCTCCCGGTCGTGTACGGATCACTCATAGGACGGCTCACGGCAGCCGTCGCCCTTCTCTGGCTGCTCGGCACCCCGGCTCCCGCGGTCGCGGACAGCTGCGCGTACGCCTCCATCGGTGAGAGCGGCGGCAGTTCATCGGTCGCCACATCGGGCGACGGCAGTTGCCACGCGGGCCCGGTTCCCGAGCCCACGCCCCCACCCACACCACGACCGGCACCTACGCCTCCCCCGCCTCCGCCGCTTCCTCCACCACCGCCACCACCGCCGTCACCACCGCCGCCCGCACCGCCGCGGGCGAAGCCGGGGCCCGTGCCGCCACCCCCAGCACCGGCGCCCACACCCACGCCGTCGCCCACACCGACGCCGTCCCCCTCGCCGTCCGTACGCCCCACACCCCTGCCCGTGGCGCTGCCCACCTACCGCAAGCCGCCGCGCAAGGTAGTGCGGCACGGCACCTCCCTGGTCAACCTCACCCTGCTGATCACGGCGCCCGCGGTGTTCGCCGTCGCCGTACTGCGTCCCCGCTCCCGCTGACCCCCGGAGGATCACAATGTCGGAATGGCTTGTTCTCGCCCTCGCCATGGTCGCGGCCAGCGCCGTCGTGCTGACCATCGCCGTACTCAACAACCGCCGGATCGGGGAGGACGACGACCCGTCCGAGACCCCTGACGTCATCGAGTACATGACGATGATGATCGGCGTCGTGTACGCGATCGTGCTGGGCCTGGCCATCGCGGGCGTCTGGGAGGGACGTGGCGCCGCGCAGGAATACGTACGTCAGGAGGCCCAGGCACTGCACGAGGTGAGTGTCCGCTCCGCCGTCTACCCGGCCGAGGTGCGCGCCCGCATCCGCGCCGATGTCGACGCCTACGTCCACCACGTCGTCAATGACGAGTGGCGGGCGATGAGCGAGCACGGCAGCCTCACCCCCGAGGGGACCCGCCTGCTGGCCAAGGTGCGCGCCGATGTCACCCAGTACCAACCGCGGAACGACCACGAGGGGCAGGCATATCAGCCACTGGTCGACGAGGTGGCCGCGGCCGACGACGCACGCAGCGCACGCGGGCAGAGCGCCGGTGCGACCATGCCGGGCGTGGTCTGGTTCGGCCTGATCATCGGAGCCCTGGTGACCATCGGGCTTATGTTCACGCTGCAGATCCGCAGAACGTTCCGTGAACTCCTGCTGGCGGGCCTGTTCAGTGTTCTGATCGCCTTTCTGTTGTTCCTGATCTGGGACTTCGACACCCCCTTCGGGCGCGGGCTCTCGGCCACCGCGGCACCGTTCCTCGACCTGTTCCCCCGCGCCACGGGCGGCTAGCGGTCCGTCAGGACGCGGACGGAGTGCGCCGCTCGGGCGAAACCGGAGCCCGAGCGGCGCACTCCGATCGCGGGCGGTATGCACGGCTTCTAGCGTTTGGCACGTCGAGGTGCATTTCTTACGCTCTGTGGAAATCCGTTCCGCAAGTGCTCCTCGGGGATCCGGAGGCTCACCCATGCGCGCAATAGGCGTCGCACCCGTCGCCCTGCTCGGCGCCGCCGCTCTCGCCCTGACCGCTCCGTCCGCAGCCGCGTACGGAACGACGTCGGGAGGCGCGTCCTCCGCGACCGGATTCACCGTCACTCCGTCGGTGATCGCGCCGGGAAGCCAGGTCACCCTGGCCGCCCGGGGGTGCTCCACAACCGCAACCGCCGGCTCGGCCGTCTTCGACACCGTCACCATCCCCGCGGGTGGCACAAGAGCGGCCACGGTCGACTGGGACGCGAGACCCGGCGCCTCCTACGAAGTGACGTTCATCTGCAGCACGTCGCCCGACCCCACGGCGAAGTCCGGTCTCACGATCGCCGCGGCTCCCGCACCGGCCGGGGCCACCCGTCCCGCGGCGGCCCCGGCCGGTGCGCAGGGCGGGCTCGGCGGCGGCATCGGAACGATGAACACGGTGCAGATCGCCGTCGGAGCGGCGTCGGCGGTGGCAGTGGTCGCCGGCTCCGCCCTGGTGGCACGCCGTCGCAGGGAGCGCCGCTCGCACTGACAGCAGGGTAGGTGCCGACCGAGAAGTCACCCCGGGTCCCGTTGCGGGCCCCGGGGCGACGGGCGTTTGCGGCGGGGGGCCGACGCCGGGGGGCGAAGCGCTCGCCCCGGACGGTTCCTCACCCGATGGAGGGATCCGGCGGCCCCGGCCGAGGCTGTGCCGCAGCCCGCTCCGGAGTCGGCCCGAGCAGCGGATAGCCTCACTGCCGTGACAGAACCGCAGCCTCATCAGTTCGAACGTGGCACAGACGGCCCGAAAGTGATCGTCGCAGGCCTCGACGGGTCCGATTCCTCCATGCGTGCCGCGGCCTACGCTGCGGGGCTCGCCCGCCGCCAGGGCGCCATGCTCGCCCTCGTCTACGTCCAGCCGGTGCTGCCCGCTGGGGCCGCGCTGGGCGCACCGATCGCCGATACGACGGGCGAGGTCGCGGAGGGGCTGGTGAGCGAGATCCGGGAGTCGACCCGGCGGGTGAAGGAAATATGGGACGTGCGCTGGGAGTTCCACACCTTCCGCGGCGACCCTTACAACGGGCTCGTGACCGCGGCGGACGAACTGAAGGCGGACGCCGTAATCGTGGGCGCGTCGGAATCGGCCGGACACCGGTTCATCGGCTCGGTCGCGATCCGGCTGGTGAAGGCGGGCCGTTGGCCCGTCACGGTTGTCCCGTAGGCACCGCGGAATCCTTCACTCCGACGGACGGCACGCCTTCTTCCGCACCGGCTCGGCCTGGGCCATCATGAGCGCCCGTCAGGGACAGCCGTCAGCGGAGAGGTGACTCATGGCAAGGCTCCGAGTGGGCGAGGGTGTGCTGCGCCGCAAGCCGATCGAGCAGATCGACGAGAAAGGGCCCGCGGGGGAAGCCGCCACTCAGCTCACCAGAACGCTCGGACTGTGGCAGCTCACAGCCATCGGCGTGGGCGGCATCATCGGCGCGGGCATCTTCACCCTCGCCGGCACGGTGGCGAACGGCACCGCCGGTCCCGCCGTCCTGGTCTCGTTCCTGATCGCGGGTGTGGCGAGTGCCGCGGCCGCGTTCAGCTACGCGGAGTTCGCGGGCCTGATCCCGAAGGCCGGCTCCGCCTACACCTACGGGTACGCGGTGCTCGGCGAGCTGGTGGGCTGGTTCATCGGCTGGGACCTGCTGCTGGAGTACACGGCGATCGTGGCGGTGGTCGCGATCGGCATCTCCGGCTACTTCAGTTTCCTGCTCGGGGAGATGGGGCTCGAAGTACCGAAGTGGATGCTGGGCGCGCCCGGTACCGGCGACGGCCACAAGGTGGACCTGTTCGCCTCGCTGCTCTGTCTGCTCGTCGCGTACCTGCTCACCCTCGGCATCAAGAACGCGGCGCGCTTCGAGACGGTCGTGGTCGTCCTGAAGGTCCTGGTCGTCCTGCTGGTCATCGGCGTCGGTGTGTTCCACATCAACACCGCCAACTACACCCCGTTCTTCCCGTTCGGGATCAGCGGGGCCTTCACCGGTGCGGCCACGGTGTTCTTCGCGGTGTTCGGGTACGACGCCATGTCGACTGCGGCCGAGGAGTCCAAGGACGCCCAGCGCCACATGCCGAAGGCGATCCTGTACTCCCTCGGGATCTCCATGGTGCTCTACGTGGCGGCGTGCCTGGTATTGACGGGGATGCAGAGCTACAAGGACATCGACCCTGAGTCCGGATTCTCCACGGCCTTCAAGTCGGTGGGGCTCGACCGGCTCGCCGATTTGATCGCGGTGGGCGCGATCATCGGCATCCTCACGGTGATGTTCACCTTCATGCTCGGCGTGACCCGGGTCTGGTTCTCGATGAGCCGTGACGGGCTGCTGCCGAAGTGGTTCGCCAAGACCCACCCGACCCGGCACGTGCCGACCCGGGTGACCTGGATCGTCGGTGCCGCCTCGGCCCTGATCGCCGGGTTCCTGCCGATCGGCGAGGCCGCCGAGCTGACCAACATCGGCATTCTGCTGGCGTTCGTCGTGGTGTGCATCGCGGTGATCGTGCTGCGCTACAAGCAGCCGGAGCTGCCGCGCACGTTCCGCACCCCCGGGATGCCGTTCGTCCCGGCGCTCGGGGTGGTGTTCTCGGTCTGGCTGATCACCTTCCTCCAGTGGCAGACCTGGGTGCGTTTCGTGGTCTGGTTCCTGATCGGACTGGTCATCTACTTCGGCTACTCGTACCGGAAGTCGAACATGGCGAACACTCCGGGCGCGGGAACGGGAACGGGCTGACCCGGAAGCCGGGCGGCGGCTGCCCGGCCGCCGCCCGACCGTTCACCGCACCATTCGCCGCACTGTGCGACCGCTCGTCGCACGAGGCCGCCCACCGCCTGTTCCTCGGCGCCCCGATGCGTTCGTATACGCCAGTCGGCAGCGAAGCCGCAGGCCTGGGCGGAAAGGGCGTTCACGATGACCATCACGACGACCGATGAGCGGACCCTCGCGGATCTGCAGCGGGAGCACGGGCCCGCCCTCCTGCATTTCCTGCTCGGTCTGACCTTCGGCGACCGGCAGCGCGCCGAGGACCTGCTCCAGGAGACCCTGGTCCGGGCCTGGCAGCATCCGGAGGCCTTCGACGCCCCGTACGACTCGATGCGGCCCTGGCTCTTCACGGTCGCGCGGCGGCTCGCGATCGACGCGCGCCGCTCCAGGCAGGCCCGGCCGACCGAGCTCGGCGACGCCGTGCTGGATACCACCCCGGCCGGCGAGGACCCCGCCGACACCACGGTCTCGGCGCTCGACGTACGCGAAGCGGTACGCACCCTCAGTCCGGAACACCGCGCGGTCCTCGTCCAGATGTACTTCCGCGGGCTCACCGTGGACGAGACGGCCCGGGTTCTCGGCATTCCGGCGGGCACGGTCAAGTCGCGCTCCTACTACGCGCTGCGCCGGCTCTCCCACAACCTCCCCGGCTACTCCAGCAGGTCCTCCGCGCGCAGCAGGGCGAGCAGCGAGACGGCCTCCGCGGCCTCCACGTAGTCGGCGGCGCAGCGGTCGCAGGTCTGCAGATGGCGGGAGACCGTGCGGGTCTCGCCCGCCGTGAGCGCGTCGAGTACGTAGGCGCCCAGCGCATGGCGAACGTGCGGGCCCTCCCCGGGATCGGCGGTCATCGCATCCTCGTGTCGTCGACGCATCCGGTGGTGACGGATCCTGTCCTTCTGGCCACGCGGGGCGCGCTCCCCCGGTTCAATGCTCCGTGAAGCGCGGTACCGAACACAGAAAGAGGCGAGACGGGATGTGCCCGGAGCGTCAGAATGGAACCGGTGGGGCCGGGCTGCAGGTCCCGATGGCCTGGATGTACGCGGAGTACATCGCCGATGAGCTGCTGCGGACCGGCGATCTGATGGAGCCGTCCACACTGGAGTACCGAGCGGGGCGCGATGCCCTCGCTCTCACCATATTCCTCTCGGACGGCGCGGTGGCCGATGCGCTGCCCGCGGCCCGGCTGGACAAGCTGCGCCTGCTGACGGCGTACGGGGCGACGTGGTGCGGCTGGGTCCGTGAGCGGCTGGACGCGCTCGACGCGGCCCCGGTGTCCGGCAAGGCCGGCCCGGACCCCGATCTGGCCCTGGCCCGCGCGGCCTGGCGCTGGCTGGAGGAGACCGAGCTGCTCGCGGCCGACCTCGACGCGATCGCGCCGCCGCCCTGGGAGCCGGTGGGCGACGGGCCGGACGCGGAGGAGGCGGCCCAGGTGTGGACGCCGGCCTGGCAACTGGGGCTGCCGCTGGGGCATCTGGCGATCCATCTCCACTGACAGGGACCTGGTCGGCCGGTCAGGAACCGTGCACCCCGGCACGGTACTTCGGCAGCCGCACGGTGATCTTCATCCCGGCGCCGATGCCCGTCTCGATGACGAGGCCGTAGTCGTCCCCGTACACCTGGCGCAGCCGTTCGTCGACGTTGAGCAGTCCGATTCCGGTGGAGCGGCCACCCTCGCCGCGCAGGATGTGGCGCAGGCGCTCCGGGTCCATCCCGGTGCCGTCGTCCTCGATGACGACCTCGGCCTCGGAGCCGGCGTCCAGGGCGCTGATGGTGATGCGGCTGGAGGTGACGGCCCCTTCGAGGCCGTGCTTGACGGCGTTCTCGACGAGCGGCTGGAGACAGAGGAACGGCAGGGCGACGGGCAGTACCTCGGGGGCGACCTGGAGGGTGACCAGGAGCCGTTCGCCGAAGCGTGCGCGTACCAGTGCCAGGTACTGGTCGATGGAGTGGAGTTCGTCGGCGAGGGTGGTGAAGTCGCCGTGGCGGCGGAACGAGTAGCGGGTGAAGTCGGCGAATTCCAGAAGGAGTTCGCGGGCCCGTTCCGGGTCGGTGCGGACGAACGAGGCGATGGCGGCGAGCGAGTTGAAGATGAAGTGCGGGGAGATCTGGGCCCGCAGCGCTCTGATCTCGGCCTCGATGAGCTGGGTGCGGGATCGGTCGAGCTCGGCGAGTTCCAGCTGTACGCAGACCCAGCGGGCCACCTCTCCGGCGGCGCGCGCCAGCACCGCGGATTCGCGCGGGGCATAGGCGATCAGGGTGCCCAGTACCCGGTTGTCGACGGTGAGCGGCACGGCGACGGCCCAGCGCAGCGGGCAGTCCAGGTCGTCGCAGTCGCTGCGGAAGGCGGTGTCCCGGCCGCTGGCGAGCAGGTCGCGCACCTGGTCCATGACGTGGCGGCCGTGGTGCTCGCCCTCGCCGTCCCAGACCAGGACCCGGTCGTGGTCGGTGAGGCAGAGCGCTTCCGTGCCGAGCAGGGAGCGCAGCCGGCGGGCGGACCTGCGGGCGCTCTCCTCGGTGAGCCCGGCGCGCAGCGGGGGCGCGGCGAGGGAGGCGGTGTGCAGGGTCTCGAAGGTGGCGTGCTCGACGGGTGTCCCGACGTCGCTGGTGCGCAGGGGCCGGGCGGTGCGGCGGCCGAGCAGAAAACCCGCGCCGAGCGGCAGCAGGGCCAGCAGGACGAGTGCGGCGTATCCGGCGCTCGTCATCGGTGCCTTCCCGACGTCAGTGCCTCGGGCAGGTGAAAGCGGGTCATGGCGGCATTGGTGCCCGGGGGTATCCGGCCGGGGGTGGCGAGGGACACCAGGATCATCGCGAGGAAGCCGACCGGCACCGACCACACGGCGGGCCAGGCGAGCAGGGTGTGCGGCCAGCCGGGCGGGCGGACCGCGCCGCTGACGGTGATGGCGACGGACAGGAACGCGGAGCCGCCGCCGAGCAGCAGTCCGGCGATGGCGCCGGGCGGGGTGAGGCGCCGCCACCAGATGCCGAGGACCAGCAGCGGGCAGAAGGAGGACGCGGAGACGGCGAACGCCATGCCGACGGAGTCGGCCACCGGCACCCGGCTGACGATCAGCGAACCCGCCAGCGGTACGCACATGGCGAGGACGGTGGCCAGCCGGAAGTGCCGTACCCCGCGCGAGGGCAGGACGTCCTGGGTGATGACCCCGGCGACGGCCATGGTGAGCCCGGAGGCGGTCGACAGGAACGCGGCGAACGCGCCGCCCGCGATGAGCGCGCCGAGCAGGTCACCGCCGAGTCCGCCGACGATCCTGCCGGGCAGCAGCAGCACGGCGGCGTCCGCGTCCCCGCCGTGGATCAGCTCGGGGGCGTACAGCCTGCCCAGGGCCCCGTAGACCGGGGGCAGCAGGTAGAACACGCCGATGAGGGCGAGGACGGCGACCGTGGTGCGTCGGGCGTCGCGGCCGTTGGGGCTGGTGTAGAAGCGGACCACGACGTGCGGCAGTCCCATGGTGCCCAGGAAGGTCGCGACGATCAGCCCGTAGGTGGCGTACATCGGGTGGTCGGCGCGGAAGACGGAGAGCTGCTCGTCGAAGCTGACGCGGGGGCGTCCGTCGCCCTGCCAGGCGAGCACCAGGAAGATCGCGGGGACCAGGAGCGCGGTCAGTTTCAGCCAGTACTGGAAGACCTGGACGAAGGTGATGGAGCGCATGCCGCCCGCGGCGACGGCGATCACGACGACGGAGGCCACGAGCACGTCGCCGAGCCAGCCGGGCGCCCCGGTGAGGATCTTGAGCGTCAGCCCCGCGCCCTGGAGCTGCGGTACGAGATAGAGCCAGCCCGCCGCGACCACGAAGACGCTGACCAGTCTGCGCACCTGCCGTGATTCCAGCCGCCCTTCGGCGAAGTCGGGCAGGGTGTACGCCCCCGAGCGGCGCAGCGGTGCGGCGACGAAGACCAGCAGCACCAGATAGCCCGCGGTGTAGCCGACCGGGTACCAGAGCATGTCCGGGCCGTGCACCAGCACCAGGCCGGCGATGCCGAGGAAGGAGGCGGCGGAGAGGTATTCGCCGCTGATGGCGGCGGCGTTGAGCCGGGGCCGTACGGTGCGCGAGGCGACGTAGAAGTCGGAGGTGGTGCGGGAGATGCGCAGTCCGAAGCCGCCGACGAGTACGGTCGCGAGGACGACGGCGGCGACCGCCGCCACCGCGTACGTACGGCTCACTGTGCGGGGCGGCCTTCCACGAGCCGGGCGAAGTCGCGTTCGTTGCGCTCGGCCCGTCGCACGTACCACCAGGCGATCAGGGTGAGCGGCGGGTAGGCGGCGAAGCCGAGGACCGCCCAGACGAGCGCGGCGCTGTGCAGGGCCTCGAAGACCAGTGGCAGCGTCCCGACGACCACGGCGAGGCCGGCGAAAGCGGTGAGTCCGGCCCGCAGTTGGCTGCGCATCAGCGAACGGACGTACGCGCCGCCGAGCGCGGTCTGCTCGTCGATCTCCGACTGGGTGCGGTAGCGCGGCAGCGGGCGCACCCGCCGGGGCTCCCCCGTCACCACTTCGCGCCGGGGCGCTGGCTCTGCGGACATGGGCCCGGAGTGTATGCGGCGCCGGACCGCCGTGGGAAGGGCCGGATCCTGGTCGGCGCTGGTCAGCGGCCGGTCTGGCGCATCAGCAGATCACGCAGCGCCCGGGTGTGGCGGCGGCTCACCGCGAGCTCCGCGGTGCCGATTCGGACGCTCATGCTGCCCGCGTCGAGGCGGAGTTCGTCGATCCGGCCGAGGGCGACGAGGTGGCGCCGGTGGATGCGTACGAAGCCCCTGGAGCGCCAGCGCTCCTCCAGGGTGGTGAGGGGGACGCGGACGAGGTGGCTGCCGGTGGCGGTGTGCAGCCGGGCGTAGTCGCCCTGGGCCTCGGCGTAGGCGATGTCGTCGATCGGGACGAACCGGATGACTCCGCCCAGCTCCACCGGGATCTGGTCGCCCGCGGTGTCGAGCACGGGCGCGGAGCGGTCGCCCACCTGTTCGGCGACCCGGCGCACCGCCTCGGCCAGCCGCTCGCGGCGTACGGGTTTGAGGACGTAGTCGACGGCCTTCAGGTCGAACGCCTGGACGGCGAAGCCCTCGTGGGCGGTGACGAAGACGATGAGGGGAGGCGCGGCGAAGCCGGCCAGCAGCTGGGCGACGTCGAGACCGGTGAGGCCCGCCATGTGTATGTCCAGGAAAACGACGTCGATGGCGGCCGGGTCGTCCGGGCCCGCCTCGACTGCGGCGCCGATTCGGCGCAGCGCCTCGGTGGCCCCGGTGGCCCCGTCGGCGCTGCGGATCCGGGGATCGGCGCGCAGGAGGTACAGGAGTTCCTCCAGGGCGGGTTCTTCGTCGTCGACGGCGAGTACGCGCAGCATGGGCCGGAGTGTAGAGCGCGCACGGGGGTGCGGGGCCTGGTGATTCACCGCTTCTTCGCGTACCGGCCCGCCCGCGCACCCTGGCGGGTCATTTCAGCAGCCTGGACAGGCGGCGGTCGGCCAGCGGCTTGCCGCCGGTCTGGCAGGTCGGGCAGTACTGGAGCGAGGAGTCGCTGAACGACACCTCGCGGATGGTGTCCCCGCAGACCGGACAGGGCTCGCCGGTGCGTCCGTGGACCCGCATCCCGCTCTTCTTCTCGGCCTTGAGCCTCCCGGCCGCGAGACCGCTGGAGCGGGCAACCGCGTCCTGGAGCGTGGTGCGCATCGCCGTGTGGAGCGCGGTGATCTGCTCGTCGGTGAGGTTCGCGGTGAGCAGGTAGGGCGACATCTTCGCGACGTGCAGGATCTCGTCGCTGTAGGCGTTGCCGATGCCGGCGATCAGCGACTGGTCGCGCAGCGCGCCCTTGATCCGGCGGCGTTCCCCGGCGAGCAGCGCGGCGAACGCGTCGCGGTCGAATGAGCCGGCGAGGGGGTCGGGGCCCAGCCTGGCGATGCCCGGCACCTGGGCCGGGTCGTGCACCAGGTACACGGCGAGGCGCTTGGTGGTGCCCGCCTCGGTGAGGTCGAAGCCGTCGCCGCCGGTCAGCACGGTGCGCAGTGCCAGGGGCCCCTTGCCGGGGCGCGGCGGTTCGGCGGGGAAGGCGTCCTTCCAGCGCAGCCAGCCGGCCCGCGCGAGATGGGTGATCAGGTGCAGCGGCCCGACGCCGATGTCCAGGAATTTGCCGTGCCGGGCGATGCCGGTGACCGCACCACCGTGGAGGGCGGACAGCGGCGGGTCGTACGTCTTGAGGACGCTCACGTTGAGCGGCAGGACGCGGTCGATCTCCTTGCCGACCAGGTGGTCGTCGAGGAAGACCCGCAGAGCTTCGACTTCCGGTAGTTCGGGCATGGTCCCAGACTGCCAAAAGCATCGGTCCGGTGCCTGTCGGCGGCCTTGGACCCGCTCGGCCGCGGTGGCTCTCAGAGGCCGTAGACCCGCTCGGCCGTGGTGGCGAGGACCCGAGCCCGCTCGTCCCCGGTGAGGGCCTCGGTGAGGGTGCGTGCCGTCTCGACGACCTCCTCGTACGTCGCCGCGAGCCGGCACACGGGCCAGTCCGAGCCGAACATCAGCCGGTCGGGGCCGAAGGCGTCGAGGACGGTGTCGGCGTACGGGCGCAGATCATGCACGGTCCAGGAGCGCACATCGGCCTCGGTGACCAGGCCGGAGAGTTTGCAGACGGTGTTGGGGCGGGCGGCCAGCGCCCTGATGTCGTCCGCCCAGGGGCGCAGCTCACCTGCGGCGACGGGAGGCTTGCCGGCGTGGTCGAGCACGAAGGCCAGCTCGGGCAACAGCGCCGCCGCCTGGACGGTTGCGGGCAGCTGGCGGGCCTGGACGACGAGGTCGTAGACGAGCCCGGCGTCGGCGACGGCGCTTAGTCCGCGCAGGACCTCGGGGCGCAGCAGCCAGCCGGGGTCGGGCTCGCCCTGCACCTGGTGGCGGATGCCGACGAGCCGGTCGCCGCCGGGCAGTTCACGCAAGCGGGCCAGGGTGTCGGCGACGTCCGGCGCCGTGAGGTCGCACCAGCCGACGACGCCCGCGACGAGGTCGTTGCCGTGGGCGAGTGCCAGGAACTCGGGGGTCTCCGCCGCGACGGTGACGGTCTGGACGAGGACGGTGGCGCACACCCCGGCGGCACGCGCCTCGGGTTCCAGGTCGGCCAGGGTGAAGTTCCTCCGGAGCGGGGCGAGTTCGTCGCCGGTTATCCAGTCCTGGTCACGTACCGAGAGGTCCCACACATGGTGGTGGGCGTCGACGATCCGTTCCTGACCGGTCATGTCACAGCTCCCAGGCGACCGGGAGCCCCGCTGCGGCGCCGTCGGCCGAGTAGTCGTGCGCGACATCGAGCAGTTCGTCCATCCTGGCCTGCCAGGCGATGTTGACGGGGAGCTGCTCCAGCTCGGCGAGGAGTGCGGCGTAGTCCTCGCAGTCGATGACGTGGAAGAGGTCGGTGCCGCTGCGCCAGATCGTCCAGGACGTGGCGCCCGCCGCGCGGATCGCGGCGGTGAGCTCCGCCGGGACCTCGCGGTGAGCGGCCTCGTACTCCTCGATGCGGTCGGCGCGGACCTTGGTGTGCAGGGCGATTCTCATGTCAGTGTCCGTTCTCGGTCAGCAGGCCCTCGGCGCGCAGCTCGTCCCAGAGCTCGCCCGGGATCTCGCGGCGGAGCAGGGCGGCGGCGTCGCGCACCTCGTCCGGGGAGCGGGTGCCCACGAGGACCGTGGCGACGGCAGGGTGGGCGAGCGGGTAGTGGAGGGCGGCGGCCCGCAGCGGGACGCCGTGGCCCTCCGTGACGGCCTTGATCCGCAGAGCCCGGTCCAGGAGGGTGAGGGGCGCGGCCGTGTAGTCGTACGTGGCGCCGGGGCGCGGGTCGGCGAGCAGCCCGGAGTTGAAGACCCCGCCGACGACCACGCTGCGGCCCCGGACGGCCGCCTCGGGCAGCAGCTCGTCGAGCGCGGACTGGTCCAGGAGGGTGTAGCGCCCGGCGCAGAGCACCACGTCGACATCGGTGTCGCGCAGGAACCGGGTCAGCATCGCGGTCTGGTTCATCCCGGCGCCGATGGCGCCGACGACGCCCTGGGCGCGCAGCTTCTCCAGTGCCGGGTACGCCTCGTCGAACGCGGCCCGCGCGTGGTCGTCGGGGTCGTGCAGATAGGCGATGTCGATACGGTCGAGCCCGAGCCGCTCCAGGCTGTCCTCGATGCTGCGGCGTACGCCGTCGGCGCTGAAGTCCCAGCGTCGGCGATGGGTGGCGGGCACGGCGAAGCCTTCGGAGAGGCTGTCGGAGCTGTCGCCGGAACCGGAGCCGGTGGCGTCGGCGGGCAGCGGGTCGAGCACCCGCCCCACCTTGGTGGACAGTACGTACGAGTCGCGGGGCCGGGAGCGCAGGGCCTCGCCCAGCCGTCGTTCGGAGAGGCCGAGTCCGTAGTGCGGCGCGGTGTCGAAGTAGCGGACGTCCTCGTCCCAGGCGGCGTCGACCGCGGCGGCCGCCCGTACCGGGTCGACGGCGTTGAAGAGATTGCCGATGGCGGCCGCTCCGAAGGACAACTCGGTGACCTCGACCGCGCTGCTTCCCAGCCTGTTGCGCCGCATGCTTCCGCCGCCCTCCCCGATGATCGCTTCCTGCACACAGCGAATATTCATCGGATCACTTGGGCACGTCAACACCTCGGCGGCCACTGGTTGTGGCACTTTCCTCGATATCTGTCCGATCTATAACCGATCGGGGGCAGCGTTTCTGTGGACGGTCGGGAGCGGGCGTCAACTCAGGGCGTCGGCAGCAGCGCGAGCAGTTCGGCCAGCTCGTCGTCGGCGCAGCGCGCCAACCGGTCCAGGTCGGGCAGTGCCTTGCCGTCGGCGACCAGCCCTACCCGCACCCGGCCGCCGTACGTGGACAGCGCGACGGCGAGGGACTGGCCGCGGGCGAGCGGCGCCATCGGGTAGACCGCGCGCAGCGGGCAGCCGCCGAGCGAGAGCGCCGAACGTGGCAGGGGCACGCTGGTGACCAGGACGTCGAAGAGCATCCTGGCGGCGTTCCCGGCGATCGGCGCACCGAAGCGGTGGGCGAGCGAGGGGAGTTGGTCGGCGAGCACGGCGACCGCCCCGGGGCCGCGGAAGGGACCCGCGGCCTTGTTGCGGTCCATGGCGGCGCGGACGACGGCGAGCCGCATCCACGGGTCGGGTTCGCCGACCGGGAGCCCGAGCAGATAGGCGGACAGCTTGTTCCCGGTCGCCGCGGCCTGGCCCGGCCTGCGCCGGGAGACCGGCACCAGGGCGCGCGGGTCCTCGACGGGCAGTGGTTCGCCGCGCTCGCGCATCCAGCGGCGCAGCGCCCCGGCGACGATCGCGAGCAGGACGTCGTTGGTCGTGCCGCCCGCGGCGCGGCGGATCCGCTGGACGGCTTCGAGGTCCAGGTCCGCGGTGGCCAGCCGCCGGGTGCCGCTGGAGCTCGCGGTGAGTGCGGGCGTGCCGCGCGGATCGAGGCGGCTGGCCCGCACCATGGAGGCGCCGACACCGAACGCCCGCCCGAGATCCTCGATCCGGCCGAGCGCGAAGCCGGCGACCTGGCGCGGGCCGGGCATCCAGGAGCGGGGCGCAACGGTGCGCGCCCGGCGGACGGGGGTTACGGCGCGGGTCCGGCCGACGGCGGCGATCTCGTCGAAGATCCCGGCGCCGATGGCGACCGCACGCATGCCGTCGGCCAGCGCGTGATGGAGTTTGACGAGCACCGCGAAGGGGCCGCCGTCGGCGCCGCCGATCACGTACATCTGCCAGGGCGGCAGCCCCCGTTCGAGCGGCCGCTCCATCAGTTCACCGGCGAGCCGGGTGGCGCCCGCCATGAAACCGCCGCCCTCGTCCCGCGCCTCCGCCCCGGTCAGCCGCACCCGGCCGATGTGCCGGTGCACGTCGAAGTCCTTGTCGACGAACCAGGCCGCGCCACCGACGGGCAGCAGCACGTCCCTGACCCTCATCCGCAGCCGGGGAATGGCGGCGGCGCGTGCGCCCAGCAGTTCGAGCACGGTCTCCGCGTCGGCGCCGTGCGCCGGGCCGGGGGCCGGGGAGAAGACGGCGAGCGCGCCGAGGTGCATCGGGTGGGCATCGGACTCGAGGTGCCAGAAGGCAAGATCGAGGGGTGCCAGCAGCTCAGTTCCCAACGGATCCTCATGTCGTCGAAGACAAGGACTGACGGAGTCGCCAAACACTTGCGGAGTCGCAGTCAATCGCTCGCGATCGGTTACGGTCAAGTACAGACATGTTACGTTCCGTTACTATCAGGTAAAGAAGTGCGCCTCTGTCACTCGTCTGCCGGGATGACGAATTCGCACCAGACGCACTTGCCACCGCCCCGGGACTCCACGCCCCACAGGTCCGACAGCCGGTCCACCAGCATCAGCCCTCGCCCGGACACCCCGGCCTCCCCCGCGTCCCGACGCCTGGGCAGCGCGCTGGAGCGGTCCTCGACGTCGACCCGCAGCCGACGCTCGGGGCCGGTGAGCACCCGGATGGTGACGATGGCCCCGCCGTCGGTGTGCATGAGCGCGTTGGTGATCAGCTCGTCGGCGGCCAGCTCGACCTCGTCGGCGCGCGCCTTGGCGCCCCAGGCCCGCACCGCCGCCCGGATCATGTGGCGCGCGGAGCTCAGCGCCTCCGGGTCGCTCTGCGCGACGTGCTGCTGGAGCCGGCCGCCGGGCTGGGGCGCGTGGGCGGCCTTGCGGCGCAGCAGCAGGACGGCGACATCGTCCTCGCCGCCGCGCTCGTCGACCTCCTCGCAGAGCCGGTCGGCCAGCCGCTGGAGGTCCTGCGGGCCGTTGCGCACCATGGCCGTCAGCAGCTGGATGCCCTCGTCGAGATCGGCGCCCGGCATCTCCACCAGCCCGTCGGTGAACATCACCAGCGTCTGGCCGGGGTCGAGTTCCGCGGTGCTGACCGGGTATTCGAGCCGCCCGAACTCGGCCGAGAGCCCCAGCGGCAGCCCGCCCTCCGCGGGAAGCCTGTGGCAGCTGCCGTCGCTCTCGCGCACCAGCGGGTCGACATGGCCGGCCCGGACCAGCTGCACCACCCCGGTCGTCAGATCGGCCTCGGCGTAGGTGCAGGTCGCGAAGCGGTCCGTGTCCAGCTCGTGCAGGAAGACCGAGGCCCGCGCCATCACCGTGGCGGGGCTGTGCCCCTCGGCCGCGTACGCGCGCAGCACGATGCGCAGCTGCCCCATGACGGCCGCCGCGTGGGTGTCGTGGCCCTGCACATCCCCGATGACGGCCCCGACCCGGCCGCCGGGCAGCGGAATGACGTCGTACCAGTCGCCCCCGATGTCCCGGCCCAGCCGGGCCGAGCGGTAGCGGACGGCGATCTGCGCCCCCGGCACGTCCGGGATCCTGCGCGGCAGCATGGCCTGCTGGAGGCCCTCGGCGAGATCGTGCTCCTGCTCGTACAGCATGGCCCTTTGCAGGCTCTGCGCGATGGAGCTGCCGAGCGCGACCAGCAGATTGCGTTCGTCGCCGGTGAAGCCGTCCTTGTCGCTGTAGAGCAGGCCGAGCGCGCCGATGGGGCGGGCCTGGGCGATCAGCGGCAGATAGGCGGCCGAGGTGATGCCCAGGTGGCTGATGTGGGGCCACAGGATCGGGTACGAGGTGGCGAAGTCGGTGGCGGACTCGATGAAGCGGGGGGTGAGGGTGCGCACGACCTCGCTCATCGGGTACTGCTCGTCCGTCCGGGTGTACCGGGTGCCGGGCACGAACGAGTCCTCCGGTCCGTCGGCCACCAGATGGATGCGTCCGGCCTCTATCAGCCCCATGACCAGGCTGGTCGCGCCGAGATGTGCCAGCCCCTGGGAGTTCTTCAGCACTTCGATGACGTCGCCGATGGTGCGGGCGTGGGCCAGCGCGGCCGTGGTGCCGTCCACCAGGCTGGTGCGGCGGCGCCGCTCCGTGTCCAGTTCGCGGCGGGCGTTCGAGTCGGCCAGCTCCTGGGTCGCGTCGCGGACGATGCCGATGATGCGGTGCGGGCGGCCGGTTCCGTCCCGCCGGATGAAGCCCTGGGTGTGGGTCCAGCGGAGGCTGCCGTCGCGCCGCCTGATCCTGAAGTACGCCCCGTAATTGCTCTGCCCCCGCTTGAGCGCCTGCGCGACCACGGCGTCGAGCCGGACGCCCTCGTCCGACGGCACCCGCAGCCCCAGCGTCTCCGGCCGGTTGTCGTACTCCTCCACCCTCAGGTCGAACACGTCGAGCGCGGGCCGGTCCATGTGCATGAGGCCACTGTCCAGGTCCCAGTCGAAGCTGCCCATACGGTTCAGGGCGAGGCTGAGATCCGGGTGGGCGGGCCAGTCGTCCGGGAGTGACAGGGCACCCGCTACCCGATCATCCATGTGGGTCACTCTGCCATCATTTGTCCAATTCTTCGAGCGAACCCCGCACGGCCGAGCGAATCCCGCGCTCGCGCCACCCGAGTGCACTTCACGCCATTTCGGGCACCGCACGGAGGGGCCGGACGTCTCGTAGGGCGAACCGCCCCGAGGTCGCGGACCGGCAACGGATACGGTGTTCCGTGGAGCACGGTAAGCCCAGCCTTACCTTTACCCTGAGCCGCACTGCCCGCATCAGCACGTTCTAAGGACCAGCACCTGATGACCCGCCCCGTCCGCGTCGCCATAGTCGGAGCCGGCCCCGCCGGCATCTACGCAGCGGACGCGCTGCTGAAATCCGAGGCCGCCCAGGAACCGGGTGTTTCGATCGACCTGTTCGAGCGGATGCCCGCCCCCTTCGGCCTGATCCGTTACGGAGTGGCCCCGGACCACCCGCGGATCAAGGGCATCGTCCAGGCACTCCACCAGGTTCTCGACAAGCCGCAGCTCCGGCTGTTCGGCAACGTCGACTACCCCAACGACATCGACCTGGATGATCTGCGGTCCTTCTACGACGCCGTGATCTTTTCCACCGGCGCCGACGCGGACCGCGCGCTCGACATCCCCGGCAGCACCCTGGACGGTTCCCACGGCGCCGCCGACTTCGTCTCCTGGTACGACGGCCACCCCGATGTGGCGCGCACCTGGCCGCTGGAGGCGGAGAAGGTGGCCGTCCTCGGCGTGGGCAACGTGGCCCTGGACGTGGCCCGCATCCTCGCCAAGACCGCGGACGAGCTGCTGCCGACCGAGATCCCCGCCAACGTCTACGACGGCCTCAAGGCCAACAAGGCCCTCGAAGTGCACGTCTTCGGACGCCGGGGCCCCGCGCAGGCCAAGTTCAGCCCGATGGAGCTGCGTGAGCTGGACCACTCGCCGAACATCGAGGTCATCGTGAACCCCGAGGACATCGAGTACGACGCGGGTTCGATCGAGACCCGGCGGAGCAACAAGCAGGCCAACATGGTCGCCTCCACTCTGGAGAACTGGGCCATCCGCGACGTCGGCGAGCGGCCGCACAAGCTGTTCCTGCACTTCTTCGAGTCCCCGGTGGAGATCCTCGGCGAGGACGGCCGGGTCGTCGGCCTGCGCACCGAGCGGACCGAGCTGGACGGCACCGGCAACGTCAAGGGCACCGGCAACTTCACCGACTGGGACGTCCAGAGCGTCTACCGCGCGGTCGGTTACTACTCGCAGGAGCTCCCCAAGGTCCCGTTCGACGTGGTCTCCGGCACCGTCCCGCACGCCGCCGGACGCGTCGTCGAAGGCGGGGAGCACATGCCCTCGGTCTACGTCACGGGCTGGATCAAGCGCGGCCCGATCGGCCTGATCGGCCACACCAAGGGCGACGCCAACGAGACCGTGGCCTGCCTGCTGGAGGACCAGGCCGAGGGCCGGCTGCCGGCGCCCGTCCGGCCCGAGCCGGAGGCCGTCACCGCCTTCCTGGAGGAGCGCGGCGTCCGATACACCACCCGCGAGGGCTGGTACCGCCTGGACGCGCACGAGAAGGCCCTGGGCGAGGAGCAGGGCCGGGAGCGGATCAAGGTCGTGGAGCGCGAAGCCATGCTGGACGCCTCCGAGCCCCGTTCCTGACCGTACGGTGTACCGGCCGGCCGATGTCACGGCCGGCCGGAAGGGCGGCTCCGTCCACCTCGGCGGAGCCGCCCGGTCGCGCACGGGGTGCCGCGGCGCCTCAGCGGCCCTGCAATGCCTTGACGTTGTCCCCGAAGGTCCAGCCCTTCGAGCCGTCCCAATTGAGCGACCAGGTCATCAGGCCCTTGAGCGCGTTGCCGTAGTGGTTCCAGGCCTGTGACACCTGGCCGGTCGTCATGTGGCCGCCGCCCGCGCCCGGCTGGGCCGACAGCCCCGGAACCTGCTTGTCGTACGGGACCCTGATGGTGGTGCCCTGGATGACGAGCCCCTTGTCCAGACAGTCGGTCTGGGCCGTGAACCCCTCGACCGTGCCTGCGGAGTACGAGTCCCCGGCGCACCCGTACATGCTGCCGTTGTAGTACTGCATGTTCAGCCACCACAGGCGCCCATTGTCCGCGTACTTCTTCACGATGGGCAGATACGCGCCCCAGATCGAGCCGTAGGTGATGCTCCCGCCGGTGACATAGGCCGTCTCCGGCGCCATCGTCAGCCCGAAGTTCGAGGGCATCCGCGCGAGCACGCCGTCGATGATGCGGATGAGGTTGGACTGCGAGGCCGACAGCTGGTTGATGTTGCCGCTGCCGGTCAGACCGGTCTCGATGTCGATGTCGATGCCGTCGAAGTTGTACTTCTTCAGGACCGGCACGATCGTCTCGACGAACCGGTCGGCGACGGCGGTGGAGTTGAGGTCGATGCCGGCGGCCGCGCCGCCGATGGACATCAGGGTGGTGAGTCCGGACTTCTTCGCCTGGCACATCTCGGCCGGGGTCGGGACCTTCACGGTGGAGTCCATACCGTCCTCCCACAGGACGGTGCCGTCCGAGAGAATGACCGGGAAGGCCGCATTGATCACGTTGTAGCCGTGCTGCGCGATCCGGCCGTCGGTGACCGGTATCCAGCCGAGCGGCGGGTGCACCCCGTTCGAGGCCCCGTCCCAGTTCTCCCAGTACCCCTGGAGCACCTTTCCGGAGGGCTTCGACTTGACCGCGCAGGTCTCGTCCTGCGCGACGCTCGACTCCGCACCCACCAGCAGCTGTACGACACATACCGCCGCGAGGCCGACCCCCAGCAGGCGCGATGTCCGATCGAACATGCTCAGTTCCCTTCCTGTCGCGGCCGGTGCCGCCGGGGCAGTACTTCTGCCCGAGGCGGCCCGGCGCGGGGCGAGTTACTCGAATGACATGCGCCTGACAAGCCCAGGCGGAATGCGATCTCGCATTTCACAGCTCGCCACACGCTAGGGAGGTCCGGACCTGCCGTCAATAGGTCTGGACCAAAGCGACGACCAGGCCGCATCCCGGAGTCGGCCCCGAATCCGCGCGAGCGGGCCCGAAAGCGCTCCCCGGGGGCCGGTTGCCGCCACACAATGACTTAGCTTAGGCTTGCCTAACTCTTTGCGATCTGCATCGGGGCCGCCTGTCGTACCCCGTACGGCCGCTCATTCGGCATGCCCTCGCACGGTCGCGGGGATCCGCTGCTCCACCCGTTCAAACATGAGGAACATCCATGTCCCGGTTCACCCGCGCGCGTCGCCGGACGCTCGCCGCAACTGCCGCCGCCGCAGCGCTCGTTCTCGCCCTCGGCGGCTGCTCGTCGGGCGACGACGCCAAGGAGACCTCCGGCGCGTCCGGGAAGAGCGGCGGCGCGTTCCCCGTCTCCGTCAAGAGCGCGCTCGGCACCGCGGAGATCAAGGAGCAGCCCGAACGGGTCGTCACCCTCGGCCAGGGCTCCGCCGAGACGGCCATCGCGCTCGGCCACACCCCGGTGGGCATCGAGAAGTACGACTGGGGAAGCGACAAGACGGGCTATCTGCCCTGGATCCACGAGGCGGTGAAGAAGGCCGGCGACAAGCTGCCGACCCAGTTCACGGGCGGTGAAGACATCGACTTCGAGGCGATCACCGAGCTGGAGCCGGACGTGATCCTCGCGCCGTGGTCCGGGATCACGCAGAAGGACTACGACATCCTCAAGGACATCGCCCCCACCGTCGCCTATCCCGATCTGCCGTGGAGCACGGACTGGGACCAGCAGATCGAGATCATCGCCAAGGCGCTGGGACAGCCGGACGAGGCGAAGACGCTCACCTCGAAGATCGAGAAGCAGCTGTCCGACGCGGCGGCCACCCGGCCCGAGTACAAGAAGTACAAGTTCTCGTACATCTACAACACCGGCCCCGGCACCCTCGGTGTCTTCAAGCCCGATGAGCAGCGCGTCAAGATGGTCTCCTCGCTCGGGCTCACGGTCGACCCGGTGGTGAACACCTTCAAGGAGACCAAGGGCACCGACTCGGCGCTCATCGGCCTGGAGAACGCCGAGAAGCTGAAGGACAGCGACCTGGTCTTCACGTTCTACATGGACGACAAGGCCCGCAAGGAGACCGAGGCGCAGCCGCTGTACGCGGCGATCCCGGCGGTCAAGAGCGGTGCCGTGGTGGCGGGCAAGGACAACTCCTTCGTCACGGCCTCCTCGATCATCAACCCGCTCACCGTGCCGTGGGTGATCGACCGTTACCTGCCACTGATCGACAAGGCCGTCGCGTCCGCCGCCAAGGGCTGAGGCGGACCACCACCCCCATGGCCATCACCACGCACGCGCCGCCGAGCGGTGCCGGTACCTCACGGACCGGCACCGCTCGGCGGGCGTTCTCCGTCGTCATCGCGGTCGCCGTCCTGGTGCTCGCCGTACTCGCGAGCGTCATGTTCGGCAGCCGTACCACCTCGTTCGGCGATGTCCTGCACGTCCTGTCCGGCAGCGCGGACCCGAATGTCACCACCATCGTCGAGAGCCGCTGTCCGCGCACCGCGCTCGGTGTGCTGGCCGGTCTCTGCCTCGCCGTCGCGGGCACCCTCATGCAGGGGGTGACCCGCAATCCGCTGGCCGATCCCGGGCTCCTCGGGATCAACGCGGGTGCCTCCGCGAGCATCGTCGCCGCGACGGCGTTCCTGGGGGCCTCGGGCAGCACGGACACCATGTGGTGGGCGCTGCCCGGTGCGTTGCTCGCGGGTCTGCTCGTCCATGCGATCGGGTCGGCGGGTTCGGGCAGCGGTCTCATCCGGCTGGTGCTCGCCGGCGCGGTGCTCTCCGCCGTGCTGATGGCATTCATCCAGGCGGTGACGCTGAGCCGCCCGCAGGTGTTCGACAGCTACCGGTACTGGGTCGTCGGGGCGCTCGGCGGGCGGGACTTCGATGTCTTCTGGTCGGTCCTGCCGTTCGCCGTGGCCGGTCTGGTGATCGCCGCGGTGCTCGGTCCCGCCCTCAACGCACTCGCGCTCGGCGACTCGACGGCGGCGTCCCTGGGGGCGAATCCGGCGATGGTGCGGGCGGGCGGGCTGTTCGCGGCCACGCTGCTGAGCGCGGCGGCGACGGCGGCGGTCGGTCCGATCGCCTTCGTCGGACTGGCCGTTCCGCATGTGGTGCGCGCCGTGGTCGGTGTCGACTTCCGCATGCAGGTCCTTCTCTCGGCGCTGGCCGGTCCGGCGCTGCTGCTCCTCGCGGATGTCGTGGGCCGGGTGGTCATGCGCCCGCAGGAGCTGATGGTCGGTGTCGTGACCGCGTTCATCGGAGCGCCGGCACTGCTCGTCGCCGTACGCAGAATGAGGGGCAACGCATGACCTCGCATCAGGCCGCGGTCCGCACCGCCTCGCCCCGGAAGGTGATCAGGGCCGGTGGGAGGGTGGCGGTGCCCGTCCGGCAGGTGTCGGTGCTGACGGCCCTCGTGCTGCTGGTGCTGCTGCTGGCGGGCGCCGTCGCCACGTTGTCGCTCGGGCGGCTCGGCATTCCGCTCGCCGACCTGGCCGGGGCGGTGACCGGCGGGGCCGAGGGCAAGGACGCGTTCGTGCTGGAGCGGCTGCGCGGTCCCCGGCTGACGGTCTCCGTGGGCACCGGTGCGGCGCTCGGGCTCTCCGGCGCGCTGTTCCAGTCCGTCACCCGCAATCCGCTGGGCAGCCCCGATGTGATCGGGCTGGCGTCCGGTGCCGGGGCGGGCGCCGCCATCTCGGCGCTGCTGTTCCCGGACACCGTGCCGTTGGCGCTCGGCGCGCTGCTCGGCGCCCTCCTCGCCATGGCGCTGGTCCACGTGTCGACCGGGACCGGATTCCGTAACCCGGCCCGGCTGGTCATCGCGGGGATCGGGGTCGCCGCGATCGGCACCGCGATCACCCAGTACGTCGTCTACGCCATGGAGCGGGACCGGGCCGCCGTCCTCACCGCCTACGTCAACGGCAGCCTGTCGGCGCGGTCCTGGGAGGACGCGGCCACGATCTGGCTGGTGCTGCTGGTGGCGGCCCCGCTCACCGCGCTGGTGTCACGGCGGCTGGACATCGGGGAGATGGGCGACGACATCGCCGCCGCGCTCGGCTCCGAGCCCCGCCGCACGAAGACGGCCGCCCTGCTGCTGGCGATCGTGCTCTCGGCGGGGGCGGTCAGCGTCGCCGGCCCCATCGCGTTCATCTCGCTGACGGCCCCGCAGATCGCCAGGCGGATCACCCGGGTCTCCGGCCCGCACCTGGCTCTGTCGGCGCTGACCGGAGCGCTGCTGCTGGTGCTCGCGGATCTCTGCGCCCAGCAGTTGCCGCTCTTCGACAACCTGCCGGTCGGCATCTACACGATGGCCGTCGGAGGCGTGTACCTGGGCTATCTGCTGGTACGGGAGTGGCGCCGGGGAGCCCTGTGAGGTCGGCACCGTACGCCACTCGCCACTGAGGAGACCTCGGCCCCGCATCCCTTGAACGCGTTCAAGAAAGCTCGTAGAGTCTGCACCGAGCACAGTTGAACGCGTTCAAGTCGGGGGGCGGCGATGTCCGTGCTGGTCAATTCGATCGTGATGCTGGGCATGCTGTTGGTGGTCCCCGCGGGGCTGCGGCTGACCAGTGTGGCCGGGCTGGACCGGATGCGGCGCCTGTGGCCGCTCTTCGCCGTTCCCGGCGCCGTCTCGCTCTGGCTGCCGCGCGGCACGGCCGCCACCGCCCTGGCGGTCTGTTACGCGCTCGGCGCCGTACTGCTCGCCCTGCACGCCCCATCCCGGCTGCTGCGGCTCCGCGACCTCCCGATGTCCCGGGCACCGGCCGAGATCGCCCTGCTCACCACCCTGGTCACGCCGTCGATCGCCGCCACGGCCCTGGTCGCCGAACGCTCGGGGCACACACTCTTCGGCTTCGGGCTCGGCATCCTCGCGCTGACCGTGCCGCACTTCCACTTCGCCGGATTCGCCGCCGCGCTGGTCGCGGGGCTCGTCTGCCGGATCACCGACAGCCGCGCGGGAAGGTTCGCCGCGCTGAGCGTGCCGCTGGGCACCCTGCTCGTCCTGATCGGCTACTTCATCGGGGACCGGGCCGAGCTCGCGGGAGCCGCCGTGCTGACCGCGGGAATGTGGACCGTCGCCCTCCTCACCTGGCGGTCGGTCCGTGCGGGGCAGCGGGACCGGGTCACCCGGGCCCTGCTCGCCGTCTCGTCCGCCGTGCTCGCCGTCACCATGGTGCTCGCCCTGAGCTGGGCGCTCGGCGAGGCCACCGGACTCCCGCACCCCACACTGACCTGGATGGCCGCCACCCACGGCCTCGGCAACGCACTGGGCTTCGCGCTCTGCTCGGTGCTCGCCTGGCAGCGGCTCCGCGATCACACCGACCATGAAGGAAGCAGGACCGCATGAGCTACCTCAGCTATCCCGAGGCCGGCGCCACCCGCCTCGGCCCGCTGCCCGGCGGATACCACCACCTCCACCACCGGGCCAGGGTCGGGCGTGGCCGGGCCGACCTCCGGGCTGCGGGCGCGGCGGTCACCGAATGGCGCATGCACCGCACCAGCGGGGCCAGGGTCGACGCGTCGGCTCCCCGCGCCGGCGACGGGGTGCGCGTCCGGGTGTCGCTGGGCGTCGGCCCGCTCCGGTTCGCCGCACCCTGCCAGGTCGTCTGGACCGCTTACGAGCAGGACCGCGTCGGGTTCGCCTACGGGACCGAGGCCCGGCACCCGGAGCGCGGCGAGGAGTCCTTCATGGTGGAGCTGGCCGACGACGGAGCGGTGTGGTTCACCGTCACGGCGTTCAGCCGCCCGGCCGCCTGGTACACCCGGCTCGCGGGGCCCCTTGTACCGGTGCTCCAGCGGTGGTACGCGCGGCGGCTGGGCAGCACGCTGCGGCGCATCGTGGACGAGGAGCGCGGCAGGCGGGGCTGAATCGCCGATACTGGAGGTGATGGAGTGGTTCACCGCAGACGGGTACTGGCTCAGCCGACTGATCTTCCAGCGGGCGCTGGCCGCTGTCTACCTGTTCGCGTTCCTCACCGCCGCGCTCCAGTTCCGGGCACTGATCGGCGAACGGGGCATGCTGCCGGTGCCCGATTTCCTGCGCCGCACCGACTGGCGCGACGGCCCCGGGCTCTTCCGGCTCCACTACTCCGACCGCTTCTTCGCGCTCGTCGCCTGGACCGGCTGCGCGCTGGCCGCCGCTCTGCTCGTGGGCGCGGACTCCTACGTTCCGCTCTGGGCGGCGATGCTGCTCTGGGCGCTGCCCTGGGCGCTGTACCTCTCGATCGTCCAGGTCGGCCAGACCTGGTACGGCTTCGGCTGGGAGTCGCTGCTGCTGGAGACCGGCTTCCTCGCCGTCTTCCTTGGCAACGCGCACACCGCTCCCCCGGTGCTGGTGCTGTGGCTGCTGCGCTGGGTCCTGTTCCGGGTGGAGTTCGGTGCCGGGCTGATCAAGATCCGCGGCGACGAGTGCTGGCGCAAGCTGACGTGTCTGTACTTCCACCACGAGACCCAGCCGATGCCGGGGCCGCTGAGCTGGTTCTTCCACCGGCTGCCCAAACCCGTCCACCGGGCCGAGGTCGCGGCCAACCATGTCACCCAGCTCCTGGTTCCGGTGCTCCTCTTCACTCCGCAGCCGGTGGCGAGCGCCGCAGCGGGGCTGATGATCATCACCCAGCTGTGGCTGGTCGTATCGGGGAACTTCGCCTGGCTGAACTGGGTGACGATCACCCTGGCCCTGTCCGCCGTCGACTGGTCCCTGTTCACCGCGCCGCCCGCCCAGTCCGCGCCGCCGCTCTGGTACGAGATCGTCGTCTTCGCGGTGACCGCGCTGGTCGTGTTCCTCAGCTACCGCCCGGCGCGCAATCTGGTCTCCCGCCGTCAGGTGATGAATCGCTCGTTCGACCCCTTGCACCTGGTCAACACCTACGGCGCGTTCGGCAGCATCAGCCGGGTCCGGCTGGAGGTGGTGGTCGAGGGCACGGACGAGCCGGAGCTCCACGACGGCACCGTCTGGCGGGAGTACGGTTTCCGCGGCAAACCGGGCGATCCGCGCCGGATGCCCCGCCAGTTCGCCCCCTACCATCTGCGGCTGGACTGGCTGATGTGGTTCGCGGCGCTCTCCCCCGCTTACGCCCATCCGTGGTTCGGCCCGTTCGTGGAGCGGCTGCTGGAGAACGACCGGGACACCCTGCGGCTGCTGCGTCACAACCCGTTCCCCGATGCCCCTCCGACGCATGTCCGCGCCAGGGTGTACCACTACCGGTACACCACCTGGCGGGAGCTGCGGGCCACAGGGCGCTGGTGGCACCGGACCCATGTGCGGGAGTTCATGCCCCCGGTCTCGCTCGGCCCGACCCGGACCGGCCCGGCCCGGCGGTCCTGAAAGCCCCGGGGCGGCCGTGGCGCGGGCGGCCCGGTGAACGGCGCACACCCCACGGGCCGAGCTCCGGACCGCGCGATGCGGTCCGGAGCTCGGGTGTGATGGCGCCGGGGGAAGCGGGGTCAGTCGATGCCCGGCAGGATGTGCGGCTCGGCGAGGTCGTCCTCGTAGCCGGCCAGCCGGATCGGCGCGGACCTGGCCCAGACCTCGATGTTCCGGAGCTTCTCGGGCTTGCCGGTCCGTTCTCCGTGTCGTTCGGCCGGGCGCTTCTCGTGCTTCGTCATTTCCGGTGTCGTCACCGCGCACTCCTTTGTGTCGCATAGCCCCGGGCATCGCCGACGTTCCGGCCTCATTACCGGGGATCGGCTGCCCGTGGTGGGCAGGGGCAAGAACGGTTCGGTCGCGGTGGCGCCGGGTACAGGGCGGGACGGCGACTTGGTTGAAAGCCTGTCCCGGGACGGTCGAGGAAGGTTTGTGGACTCCTCGATTACGTCCGTTCACATCAGGGTAACCAAATGAGCGCCTTCGCGCTCGATGGAACGTGTGCTCTAGGTCACTTTCAGCCACCGAAAACACAAAAGGCCCGGTCGGGAGCGAATCCCGACCGGGCCTGGCCCGGCTCACGCACGATGCGTCACCGTGCGACTACCAGTTGGCGGGTGCGTAGTCCTTGAGGAAGCAGCCGTACAGGTCCTCGCCGTCCTCGCCGCGCACGATCGGGTCGTAGACGCGAGCGGCGCCGTCGACCAGGTCGAGCGGGGCGTGGAAGCCCTCCTCGGCGAGACGGATCTTGTCGGGGTGCGGACGCTCGTCGGTGATCCAGCCGGTGTCGACGGCGGTCATCAGGATGCCGTCCTTCTCGAACATCTCCTGGGCGCTGGTCCGGGTGAGCATGTTCAGGGCGGCCTTGGCCATGTTGGTGTGCGGGTGGCCCGCGCCCTTGTAGCCGCGGCTGAACACGCCCTCCATCGCGGAGACGTTGACCACGTAGGCGCGCTTGGCGGCCGTCGCCGCCATCGCCGGACGGAGCCGGCTGATCAGGATGAACGGGGCGGTGGAGTTGCAGAGCTGGACTTCCAGCAGCTCGATCGGCTCGACCTCCTCGACGGTCTGGATCCAGCTGTTGGTGTCGTGCAGGTCGGGCACCAGTCCGCCGGCGTCGATCGCCGTCCCGGCGGCGATCCGCTCCAGCGACGCGGAGCCGGTGACCAGCGCGAGCTCGGTCACGTCCTGCGCGCTCAGACCCTCCTTGCGGGCGGCCGGCAGGGCCGCGACCCGGTCGACGGTGCCGCTGCCGAAGGTGCCGATGACCTCGGCGGCGGGCAGCTCGCCCGCCGGGAGCGGCGCCGACTCGGCGTTGACCAGTTCGCTGTACGCGTTGGCGGAGCGGCGCACCGTCTGCGCCGCGTTGTTGATCAGAATGTCCAGCGGGCCCTCGGCTGCGACCGAGTCGGCGAGCGCGACGACCTGGGCGGGGTCGCGCAGGTCGATGCCGACGATCTTCAGCCGGTGGATCCACTCGCCGCTGTCCGGCATCGCCTTGAAGCGGCGGATCGCGTCATTGGGGAAGCGGGTGGTGATGGTGGTGTGCGCCCCGTCGCGCAGCAGCCGCAGCGCGATGTACATGCCGATCTTCGCCCGGCCGCCGGTCAGCAGCGCACGGCGGCCGGTGAGGTCGGTGCGGGCGTCGCGGCGCGCGCGGTTCTCCTTCGCGCACGGCTGGCAGAGCTGGTGGTAGAAGGCGTCCACCTCGACGTAACGGGTCTTGCAGATGTAGCAGGAGCGGGGCCGCTGGAGCACTCCCGCGATCTCGGCGCGGGCGGACGAGGACGGCAGGACGCCCTGCGTCTCGTCGTCGATCCGGTCTGCCGAGCCGGTCGCGGTGGCCTCGGTGACCGCCTTGTCGTGCGCGGTCTTGGCAGCGCGGCGCTCCTGGCGGCGGCGCTGCTTCACCGTCCGGTAGATACCGGCCGTGGCACGGCGCACGGCGATGGCGTCGGGGTGGTCGATCTCGATGGTGTCGAGTTCGTCGAGCACGCTCAGGCAGACGGCCAGCCGCTCCGGGTCGATACCGGGACCGAACCCCTCAGTTCCGGGAGCGAGCCCCGGGCTGTCCTCTGTCACCGTCATTGCCGTTCCTCTGCCGTCCGTCTCTCGTGGCGCCGACCGCCGTACCTGCTCCTGCCGGGCCGAACGCCCCGATCAAGTCTGCCATGCACCGGACGCTGCTCCGTTCGCGTGACATGTGGCGTGACCACGCGACTCCACGCCCGCGTTCGCGCGCATGCGATACGGATGCGCGCGGCCGCCGGCCGCCCGACGCCTCCTTCGGTGATTCGGCCTTCCTCCGGCCCTACGAGGAGGGGAGGCGGGACGAGAGCCTCCGGCTGGCCCGGGTCCGCGCGCTCATCGGGAACGAGCAGCCCTTCGCCGACGACCTCGACCGGATCGCCGCTGCCGCGCGGGAGTGGCGCGGCCGGCACGCCGAGCCGCTGATCGCCGCGGTCCGCCGAGACGGTCCGGCCTCCGAGTCCTCCGCCCCGATCCGGCGGAGCAACACCGAGTTCGCCACGCTGCGGCGGCTGTACCGGACCCAGCAAGCCCATCTCGATGCGGCGCGCGACCGGGCCCGCGCCGACGTGCCGTGCCGGATCACGGTCGGCTGCGTCCGGGAGGGCGAGGACTGGCACCTGTGCGTGTCGGACAACGGCATCGGCATCGCCCCGGAGTTCACGCAGAAGGTGTTCGTCATCTTCCAGCGTCTGCACGGCAGGGACGAGTACGAGGGGACAGGCATCGGCCTGGCGATCTGCCGGAAGATCGTGGAGTTCCACGGGGGCCGGATCCGGCTGGACGAGGAGACCCCCGAAGGCACCCGGATCCGTTTCACACTGCCGGTCGCCGCCGCGCCCGCGAGCTCCGCGGCGGAACCGCTCGTGGCAGACACCGCAGCCGGGCGGCCCGGCCATGGCTGAGATCCGCCGGATTCTTCCCGGAGTGGGACCGTTCGTCGCGGGTAGGCGGACGGCGAGAAGCTGTCACCGAACACCCCTGCGTCGCCCTGGCTGGAGCACATGAACGAACAGGTCACCTCGCGACCGGCCGGCTGCCCCTGCCCGGACCGGTCCACGGAGGTTCTGCACAGCGCCGAGGTGTTCGACGGCGAGCCCGGCTGCATCGCACAGGCGCGGGCGCTGGCCGATCGTTTCCTGGTCCGGCTGGCCGCCGAGTGGCTGGCGGTGTTCGGTGAGCACACCCGCAGCGATCTGCTGCTGGCGGTGAGCGAGCTGGTCACCAACGCCGACCGGTACAGCCAGGGCCCCTACCTGCTGGAGCTGGAGGGCACCGCGGAGCGCGTCAGCGTCACGGTGTACGACTCCAGCACCGCCCTGCCGCTGTTCTACTCGCCCGACCCGACGCGCCCCGGCGGTCACGGCATGGAGATCGTGGTGGCGCTGTGCGACCGGCTGACCGCTGAGCGGGTGCCGGTGGGCAAGCGCATCCGGGCCGAGTTCGAACTGAGCAGCTGAGCAGCTGAGCTGTGGGGCGGGCGGGACGCCGCCCGCCCCACGACCATGCCAGGCCCTCGGATGCGGTAGGCGCCCGTCGGCACGGACCGGGCCACGCCGTAGGGGGTCAGGGCGACAACGCCGGTGCCGCGTGCGCGGGTGTCCGGCCCGATGTCGAGCGGGCTGACGCCGAGGGCCCTCGCCAGCTCCGGTGCGAGGTCGAACGCGGCCGTCCTCCAGTCCTCCTCGTCCTCGTCGGACTCCTGCGCCGGGTCCCATTCGGAGTTCAGGCCGAGCTCGGCGCGGCGCGCCCTTTCGAACGGCAACAGCTCGCCCAGCGTCAGCAGTTCGTCCTCGCCCTCGCCGGTCTCGCAGTACCGCCGGAGCACCGTGCCCCGTTCGGCGACGAGCCAGGCGGAGCCGTCGCGGGGTGTGCCGGGCCGGCCGCTCTCCGGGGGCGGCGGTGGTTCAGCCGCGCTCGAAGACGCAGTCCCCGCACAGGCCACCGGCCGGTGTGCGGTAGTACAGGCAGCAGCTGCGTCGCTGGAATGCCGCGTCGTGCGGGGCGCCGGTGTCCCGGAGGTCCGGGTGGTCGAAGAGCTCGGCGGCCAGTGCGCGGGCCCGCGCCGCCGCGTCGGGGCGGCGGTGCGTACGTGCCCAGGCGAGGAGCTGGCGCAGGGCTCCGGCCAGGGCGGACCCGGCGTTGCCCCACAGCAGCCGGTCGGACAGGGGACCGTCCCGGTGGACCGCCTCGGCCAGGGGTACGAGGTGGCCGTACTGAACGGCTTCGCGAATCCGGCAGGCGGTGCCGGGCAGTGACCCGGTGCCGTCCAGCCGCAGGTCGTCGGGGGCCGGGTGCCGCGGGTCCCAGTGGAGGGCATCGGGCGCGAGGGCGGGGAAGCTGCCGGTGAGCACGGCCGGTCCGAGTACGACCGACCAGAGCCGGGAGGCCAGTCCCAGGTGCGCGATCGAGGCGGCCACTCTGCGCTCGGAGGTGCCCAGCCGGGCTGCGACCGTGTCGATCCGGTCCGTGAGCGGGGCCTGCTCCCCCGCGTACAGCCGTGCCAGTGGAACATGTGCTCCGTCGGGTGGCGCGGTGGTGCGCAGCGCGAAGAATCCGCCCACCGAGGCCACTGCGGACCCGTCCATCGCACGTGCTCCCTCCCGGCGTTCGCCGTAACCCTGCGGGGTGAGGACTCTAAGCCCTCCGAGGGAGAACTACCCTCCGGAGGAGGACACTGGGACCACGGCCGTACTACTGAGGCAGTACGCCGAATCGCCGTCTCAAGGACGACGACGCAGCCGCGTCGAAGAGACATCGTGGTGTACATGAGTTCCCTTGCGCTGTCCGTGGTGCTGTCACTGGTCTCCGCGGTCGCCTACGCGGCCGGGGCGATCGTCCAGGAGCGCGTGGCGACCGGCGACGGCCACTCGCTGGCACCGCTTCGCAACCGGGTCTGGTGGGCCGCCGTGGCGCTGAACGGCGGGGGCGCGGTGCTCCATGTCGTGGCGCTGGCCTACGGTCCGCTCAGTCTCGTCCAGCCGCTCGGTGCGCTGACCATCGTCTTCGCCCTGCCGATGGCGGCACTCTTCGTACGCCGCCGGGCGGGGGCCACCGCGTGGCGGGGCGCGATCATGACAGCCGTCGGGCTGGCGGGCCTGCTCGCGCTCACGGGGAACGCCGGGTCGCACGCCCTGAACGGCCGGGATCAGCTGATCGTCGCCGGTGTGACGCTCGGCGCGGTCGCGCTGCTCGCCCTGGTCTCCACGGGCACGCACCGGCCTGTGGTACGGAGCGTGATCCTGGCCGGTGCGGCGGGCATCGCGTTCGGGATCGCCTCGGTCTTCGTGAAGACGGTGGCGGTGGGGTGGAAGTCCGGCGCGGTGACGGAAGGGCTGCCGGCGCTGCTGGCGATCGCCGGTTTCGCGGCCACCGGACTGCTGCTCTCCCAGGCCGCTTACCGGGGTGCCGGACTGACCGCACCGCTGGCGACGGTGACCGTGGTGAACCCGGTGATAGCGGCGGTCGTCGGCCTCACGATGTTCGGCGAGCGGTTCCGGTACGGCACGACCGGGACCATGCTCGCGCTGGCCTGTGCGGTGGTTGCGGCGGGCGGCCTGATCCTGCTCACGACGGAACGGCTGGACACGGAGAACCGGGCCGCGCAGACGGCGGACGGCGCGCTCCCGGACGCTGCGGACGTGGCGAGCGCGGAAGCGGGAGCCGGTGCCGCGGGGGCGGCGGAACCCGCGGCGGAACCGGTCCGCCCGGCCCACGCACCGGGGACCGCGGTGCTCACCGGGCCCGTACCGGCAGAGCCTGCCGCTTCAGTCGGCCCTTCGGCGCCCGCCGGGACCGCCGAGGCGGTCCGGGGCACGTTCTCCGCACCGCGTCCGCTGTCGGTGCTGATGCCGCTGGAGTGTCTGGGCCGGGTGACGTTCGGTTTGTCGCCGTACCCCGGCACCGAGGAGCAGAGCCGCTCGTCAGCGGGCCCTGCCGAACCCGGTGACGGGACCGAATCCCTGGGGGCCGTTCAGACCCTGACGCCGCCCGCCCTGAGGTAGTCCAGCGGGTCGATGTCCGATCCGTAGCCGGGGCCGGTGCGGATCTCGAAGTGCAGGTGCGGGCCCGTGACGTTCCCGGTGGAGCCCGAGCGCGCGATCCGCTGGCCCGCCGAGACGTGGCGGCCCTCGCGCACGTGCAGCGCGGACAGGTGCGCGTACTGGCTGTACTTGCCGTCGTTGTGCCGGATGACGACCTGGTAGCCGTACGCCCCGCCCCAGCCCGCCGAGACGACCGTACCGGAGGCCACCGCCCTGATCGACGTACCGGTCGGGACGGGGAAGTCGACCCCGGTGTGGTAGCCGCTGGCCCAGGAGCCGGACTGGTGGTACGGGGTGCCGATGCCGGCCGCGACGGGGGCGACGAGACCGGCGTGCTGCTCCGCGCGCGGCTTCGGCCGGTGGCTCTCGGTCTTCTTCGGCTGGGGCTTCGGCTTCGCGGTGCTGTGGTGCGGCTTGGGTGTTGCGGTGGTCGGGCTGGGCTTCGCCGTCCGGTGCCGGGAGGCGGCCGCTTGCTGTTTCGGTTCGGCGGCCCGGTCCTGGGCCTTCGCCTTCGGGCGCTCCGGGGCTGCCGACCGCTGCGGTGCGGTGGACTTCCGGGGCTTCGGCTCGGCCTTCGGCTTCGCCTGCGCGGCTGGGCCCGTCCTCGGCGACCGGGCCGGGTCCAGGCTCAGGCGCTGCCCGGGCAGGATGAGGTCGGGGTCGTCCCCCACGACCTCGCGGTTCTGCGCGTAGAGGTGCTGCCAGCCGCCCCGGAGGCGCTCGGTCGCCGCGATCGCGGAGAGCGAGTCGCCACGTGCCACGGTGTACGACTCGCGCTTGCCGGGCACGGTGGTCGGCGTGGCGGGGGCGGAGGTCCGTTTCGCCGTGGACTTGCCGGAAACGGTCCTGCCCGGGGCGGTCCGGTCCGGAGCCTTCACATGACCGGTGCGCTGCGACTGCGGGTTGATGTCGACGGGGTCCCCGCCGCTGGTCAGCCCGGCCTTCGTCGAGCAGCCCGGCCACGCGCCGGGTCCCTGCGCGTCGAGCACCTTCTCGGCGATGGAGATCTGCTCGTCCCGGGTGGCCAGATCGGCGCGCGGGGCGTAGACCGTACCTCCGTACGCCGCCCAGGTGGACCGGGTGAACTGCAGTCCGCCGAAGTAGCCGTTGCCGCTGTTGATGTGCCAGTCGCCGGTCGACTCGCAGGCGGCGACCTTCTCCCACACGTCCGTCGACGCGGCGCCCGCCGAGGCTGCCGCGATGAGCGGGAGCGCGAGGCCCGCACCGCCCGCGGTGACCGTGAGCGAGGCACGGTTGATCCGGCTGGGCTGATATCTGCGGTGCCGTCCGTTCGCGGCCATGGCTTGGCTCCCCCACTGACAGTAGGACACGTCGCAAGCGCCCAACTTATGTGCAGGCAAAGGGCGGTGACAAGAGAGCGAACGGACTCACCCGTCACCGCCGAACCAGCGGTCCCGCCGCCGACGAACTGTCAGGGTACGGATGTGGCAGCGCGACGCCGGGCCGCCGCGTCCACGAGTGCAGCCATGACCCGGGTGTCCTGGCCCATCTCGGGATGCCACTGGACCCCCAGCACCAGACTCTCGTGGCCGGTGAGTTCGACGGCCTCCACGGTGCCGTCGGGTGCGTGAGCGCTCGCGACGAGGCCGGTTCCCAGGCGGTCCACGGTCTGGTGGTGGTAGGCGGGCACCACGTCCGGTTCCGCGACGGCCGCCGCGTACGCCGTGCCGGGAACGGGAGTGACGGGGTGTTCGCAGAAGACGCCGGGACCGCCGGTGTGCCCGTCCAGGTGCTGGTGCAGTGTGCCGCCGAGCGCGACGTTGAGCAGTTGCATGCCCCGGCAGATGCCGAGCAGCGGGACGCGCCGGTCGATCGCCGCCTCGATCAGCGCGATTTCCCACGCGTCGCGTTCACGTGCCGGCGGACCGGTGCGCGGGTCGGGCGACTCGCCGTACCGGTGCGGTTCGACATCGGCGCCGCCCGCGATCACCACACCGTCCAGTGCCGCCACGGCCTCCCGGGCCGCCTCGGCGGTGTCGTCGGGGGGCAGCATCACCGCCAGGCCGCCGGCCGCCCGCACCAGGCGCGGGTAGACGGCGGGCAGCAGGACGGCCTGCGTGTCCCAGACACCCCACCGGGCCGGTTCCTGATAGGTGCTGATACCGATGACGGGCCGGGTCATGGCCGCCTCCTCCGGTTGGTTCCCTGTTCGCTCGTGGTGCCGCCGCTGCCGCGTACGGGTGCGGCGGCGGCGGCGGTGCGGGCGCGTTCGCGACGCCCTTGTTCCCAGGTCCTGTTCAGTCCCGGGACAGTTCGGCCTCGGCCGCCGCCAGTGCGGCGAACTCCTCCTCCGGGGCGCTCGCGACGAGGCGGTGACGGCTGTACAAGGCGAAGTAGGCCAGCGCCACCACGTACACGCCGAGCGCGATGAACGCTGCGTCCCGGTCCACCAGGAAGGTCGCCACCAGGGCCGAGCATGCCAGCACGAAGGCCACGGACGAGGTGAACGCGCCGCCAGGCGTCCGGTAGGGCCGTTCGAGGTGCGGTTCGCGCCGGCGCAGCACGATGTGGGAGAGCGCCATCAACGCGTAGCTGATGGTGGCGCCGAAGACGGCGACGTTCAGCATCCGGCCGCCGTTGCCGATCCAGGCGGCCAGCGTGAAGCCGATCGCGCCGGGGATCAGCAGGCCGAGGTAAGGGGACTTGCGACGGTTGGTCAGCGAGAGGAAGCGCGGCAGGTAGCCGGCCCGGGAGAGCGCGAACAGCTGGCGGGAGCCGGCGAAGATCAGCGAGAAGAACGAGGCCACCAGGCCCGCCAGGCCCGCGTAGTTGACGAAGCGGCTCAGGCCGGTGGGGCCGCCCTTGCCCTCCAGCGCGACCACGAGCGGGTTGCCCGCCTCCTGAATGGCCTTGGCGCCCTGTGCGCCGGTGGCGGAGAGGAAGGTGAGCACCGCGAGGCCCACCAGCACGGTCAGCGAGATGGCCAGCGCCCTCGGCATCGACCTGACCGGGTCCTTGGCCTCCTCGGCGGCAAGCGGCACTCCCTCGACACCCAGGAAGAACCACATGCCGAAGGGGAAGGCGGCCCAGATGCCGAGCAGTCCGAAGGGCAGCCAGGACGAGGAGCCGAGCGCATCGGTGTCCACCGGGATGTCGTTGAGGCGGTCGGCGTCGAAATCGGTGAACGCGCCGATGGCGAAGATCAGGAGGGCGGCCACGGCGACGGCGGTCACGATCAGGCTGAACCGGAGCGCCTCGCCGACACCCCAGAGGTGGATCCCGATGAAGACCGCGAAGCAGGCGAGGTAGACGGGCCAGCCGGAGGTGAGCCCGAACAGGCCGAGGGATTCGACGTAGTCACCGATGAACAGCGAGATGGCGGCGGGGGCGAGGATGTACTCGATGAGAATGGCCGTACCGGTCAGGAAGCCGCCCCAGGTACCCAGGGCGCGTCGCGCGAAGCCGTAACCGCCGCCCGCGGTGGGCAGGATGGCGGAGAGTTCGGCCAGCGCGAAGACGAGGCACGCGTACATCAGGCCCATCAGCACGGTGGCCGCGGCGAGCCCGCCGAATCCGCCCTTGGACAGGCCGATGTTCCAGCCGGAGTAGTCGCCGGACACCACGTAGGCGACGCCGAGTCCGGTCAGCAGGAGCCAGCCCGCGCTGCCCCGGCGCAGCGTACGGCGGTGCAGGTACTCGTCCTCGCCGGTCACCGCGCCGGCCTTGCCGCCGGGTGGGCTGGTGGGTGTGTCGGTTCCCTGGGCCATGGGGCGCTCCAGATGTGTGTCGACGGCGCTGCGTCGAGGCGTGGCAGGCGAAAGGGCGCGTCAGAGTTCGTGGGCAAACGTTCGCGGGCAAAGGTTTCGAAGGCAGTGATTCGAAGGCAATGGTTCGCGCTCAAAGGTTCACTGGCACACCTTTATGGAACGCCAGGTGAAACACAAGGGGCGTGCGTCAAGCAGTGGTTACACGTATGCGCCTTGCTGGTGTCCAGGCGAGGTGGGCGCCTCCTCGGCGAGGATTCGCCGCCACCTGCGAACCCTCTTCCCAAGCAATGGTTTCCTGTCATACCTTATGGATCTCGGTGCACCCAAGGAGGAATCCCGTGGCAGACCGCAAACCCCCGCTCGCCGTCGAGGAGCTGCGCTCGCTCGTCGCGAACGGGGCCATCGACACCGTCGTCCTGGCCTTTCCCGATATGCAGGGCCGGCTCCAGGGCAAGCGGTTCGCCGCCGGTTTCTTCCTCGACGAGGTTCTGGAGCACGGTACCGAGGGCTGCAACTATCTGCTGGCCGTCGACACCGACATGAACACCGTCGACGGCTACGCCATGTCCTCCTGGGAACGGGGCTACGGCGACTTCGCGATGGTCCCGGACCTCGAAACGCTGCGCCTGCTGCCCTGGCACGAGGGCACCGCAATGCTCGTCGCCGACCTCGCCTGGAACGACGGCGGCCCGGTCGTCGCCGCCCCGCGCCAGGTGCTGCGCCGGCAGCTGGACCGGCTGGCCGGCCTCGGCTACCGCGCCCAGGTGGGCACGGAGCTGGAGTTCATCGTCTTCAAGGACACCTACGAGCAGGCCTGGGACCGCGGCTACCGCGGGCTGACCCCGGCCAATCAGTACAACATCGACTACTCCATCCTCGGCACCGGCCGCGTCGAACCCCTGCTGCGCCGCATCCGCAACGAGATGCAGGCGGCCGGGCTGACCGTCGAGTCGGCCAAGGGCGAGTGCAACCTCGGTCAGCACGAGATCGCCTTCCGCTACGACGAGGCGCTGGTCACCTGCGACCAGCACGCGATCTACAAGACGGGCGCCAAGGAGATCGCCGCGCAGGAGGGCGTCTCGCTCACCTTCATGGCCAAGTACGACGAGCGCGAGGGCAACTCCTGTCACATCCACCTCTCGCTCACCGACGACAACGGTGACAACGCGATGGCGGGTCACGGCCCGGACGGCATGTCCCGCCTGATGCGGCACTTCCTCGCCGGGCAGCTCGCCGCCCTGCGTGACTTCTCCCTGCTGTACGCACCGAACATCAACTCCTACAAGCGGTTCCAGCCCGGCTCCTTCGCGCCGACCGCCGTCGCCTGGGGCCACGACAACCGCACCTGCTCCCTGCGCGTGGTCGGCCACGGCCGCTCCCGCCGCTTCGAGAACCGGCTGCCCGGCGGGGACGTCAATCCGTACCTCGCCACCGCCGGACTGGTCGCCGCTGGGCTGTACGGCGTGGAGCACGAGCTGGCGCTGCCGGAGGTCTGCACGGGCAACGCCTACACCTCCGAGTACGAGCAGGTGCCGACCTCCCTGCGCGAGGCCGCCGACCTGTGGGAGGCCAGCCCCATCGCCAAGGAGGCGTTCGGCGAGGAGGTCGTCGCGCACTATCTCAACATGGCGCGTGTCGAACTCGCCGCCTACGACGCCGCCGTGACCGACTGGGAGCTGCGCCGCTCCTTCGAGCGCCTGTGACCTCCGTCCCGTCCCGCACTTCCCCTCGCACCCTCACCGCCCTTCACGTCCCTCACCCCCGATCGAGGCCCGTACGTGTCCCACCAGTCAGCACCGCACAGCCTGGACGTCCTGAACCCGGCCACCGCCGAGGTCATCGCCACCGTCCCGACCGCCACCGCCGCCGATGTCGACGCGGCCGTCGCCCGCGCCGCCACCGCCCAGCGCGTCTGGGCCGCGGCGGCCCCCGCCGACCGCGCCCGGCTGCTGCGCCGGTTCGCCGCCACCATCGACGAACACATCGAGGAACTGGCCCTGCTGGAGGTCCGGGAGGCCGGACACACCATCGGCAACGCCCGCTGGGAGGCGGGCAATGTCCGCGACCTCCTCGACTACTGCGCGGGCGGCGTCGAACGCCTGCTGGGCCGGCAGATCCCGGTCGCCGGCGGCATCGACTTCACGCTCCTGGAACCGCTCGGAGTCATCGGGGTCATCGCCCCCTGGAACTTCCCGATGCCGATCGCCGCCTGGGGTGCGGCCCCGGCGCTCGCCGCCGGCAACGCCGTCCTGCTCAAGCCCGCCGAGACCACCCCGCTGACCGCGCTGCGCCTGGCCGAACTGGCCCTGGAGGCCGGGCTGCCCGGCGGACTGTTCCAGGTGCTGCCGGGCGAGGGGCCGGTGGCCGGCGGCGCCCTGGTGGACCACCCCGGCGTGGCCAAGATCGTCTTCACCGGCTCCACCCGGACCGGCAAGCACATCATGACCCGCTGCGCCGAACGCGTGAAGCGCCTCACCCTGGAGCTCGGCGGCAAGAGCCCCAACGTCGTCTTCGCCGACGCCGACCTGGAGGCCGCGGCGGCCGCCGCCCCGATGTCCTTCCTGGACAACGCGGGCCAGGACTGCTGCGCCCGGACCCGCATCCTGGTCGAGCGCTCGGTCCACGACCGCTTCCTCGACCTGCTGGCACCGGCCGTCGCCGCGGTGGTGGTCGGCGACCCCTCGGACGAGAAGACCCAGATGGGTCCGCTGATCTCGGCCGTCCAGCGCGATCGCGTGAGCGGGTTCGTGGACATCCTGCCCGACGGCGTACGGACGATCCTGGGCTCGGCGCCCGACGGACCCGGGTTCTGGTACCCGCCGACCGTCCTCGCCGGGGTGTCCCCGGATGCCCCGGTCGCCGTGGACGAGGTCTTCGGGCCGGTCGCCGTGGTGCTGCCGTTCGACGACGAGGCGGACGCCGTACGGCTGGCGAACGCCACGGAGTACGGTCTGGCCGGTTCGGTCTGGACACGTGACGTGGCCCGTGCCCTGCGGGTCGGCCAAGGGCTGCGGGCCGGGAACCTCTCGGTCAACTCGCACTCCAGCGTCCGCTACGCCACCCCCTTCGGCGGTTACAAACAGTCCGGACTGGGCCGCGAGCTCGGCCCCGACGCACTCGCCGCCTTCACCGAAACCAAGAACATCTTCATCAGCACGGAGGCCTGAGCACCATGACCGACACCACCGCTGTCTGCCGCCGCCTGGTCGGCCGCACCGCCGTTGTCACCGGAGCCGGGAGCGGCATCGGACTGGCCACCGTCCGGCGACTGGCCGCCGAGGGCGCGCATGTGGTCTGCGCCGATGTGGACGAGGCGAGCGGCAAGGCCGCCGCCGAGGAGGTCGACGGCCTCTTCGTACGTACCGACGTCACGGACGCCGAGCAGGTCGAGGCCCTTTTCAAGGCCGCCTTCGACACGTACGGCTCGGTCGACATCGCGTTCAACAACGCGGGGATCTCGCCGCCCGAGGACGACTCGATCCTGGAGACCGGCCTCGAAGCCTGGCGGCGGGTGCAGGAGGTCAACCTCACCTCCGTGTACCTGTGCTGCAAGGCGGCCATCCCGTACATGCGGCGCCAGGGCAAGGGCTCCATCATCAACACGGCCTCCTTCGTGGCCCGGATGGGCGCCGCCACCTCTCAGATCTCGTACACCGCCTCCAAGGGCGGCGTGCTGGCCATGTCGCGTGAACTCGGTGTGCAGTTCGCGCGGGAGGGCATCCGGGTCAACGCGCTGTGCCCAGGCCCGGTCAACACCCCGCTCCTGCAGGAGCTGTTCGCCAAGGACCCGGAGCGGGCCGCCCGCAGGCTGGTGCACATCCCGGTCGGCCGGTTCGCCGAACCCGGCGAGATGGCGGCCGCCGTGGCGTTCCTGGCCAGCGACGACTCCTCCTTCGTCAACGCCACCGACTTCCTGGTCGACGGCGGGCTCACCGGCGCCTACGTCACACCGCTCTAGGACGCCCGGCTCGCGTGCCCCGGTGCCCCGCCTCGCCGCGTTGTCGTCGGTCGCCGACGCGCCTTCCCCAAGCTCTCGGCCCCGCTCGAGCAGGGGAGACCCCGTCCGACTCCCTCCTCAGCCTTGCGATGCACGGCACCGGACCCCGCTCCCTGATCCGGCCTGATCCAAACGAAAGACCCTAGGCCGGTGCGGACGCGGGACGGGGCACCCCGCCCCCGTCCCGTCCCCCGTCCGCGGAGACCGCTCACACCACAGGAGTGTCCCCAGCGTGCCCGTACTCCGTCCCGCACTCCGGTTCGCCCGGCGCTCCGCCGCGCGGCTCGCCGTCACCGCGCTCGCGCTGACGGCTGCCCTCACCACCCTCCCCGCACCCGCCGAAGCCCACGACCGTCCGGGGTCCGGCCGTCCCTGTCCACAGCTGACCGTGTCAACTGGCTGGTACGGGGCCAACCAGGCCCGTATCCAGCGGCTCGTCGACCGTTACGGGAGCTGCTCACCGCTCCACCGCGACGGCCGTGCCGCGCCGGTGGCGGTCTTCGACTGGGACAACACCGTCATCAAGAACGATGTCGGCGACGCAACCATGTTCTGGCTGCTGCGCAACTCCCGGATCCGGCAGCCCGAGCACGGCGACTGGCGCACCACCAGCCGCTACCTCACGGATTCGGCGGCCGCTTCGCTGCGCGCCGCCTGCCCGGACGGCACCGGCCGCGACCGCACCCTGCCGACCGCGACCGACACGGCCTGCGCCGACGAGATCCTCTCGGTCTACAGCGAGGCCACCACCACCTCGGGGCAGGACGCCTTCGCCGGGTACGACCGACGCGCGATGGAACCCTCGTACGCCTGGCTGGCACAGCTCACCCATGGCTGGACGGCCGCCCAGGTGCGTTCCTTCGCCGCCGCGGCGCGCGCCGAGAACCTGGCCGCCCCCGTGGGCGCCACCCAGCAGGTCGGCAGTAGCACCGACGCCACCGGTTACGTCCGCTACTACGAGCAGCAGCGCGACCTGATCCGCACACTGCGCCGGGCCGGATTCGACGTCTGGATCGTCTCCGCTTCGCCGCAGCCCGTGGTCGACGTCTGGGCCCGGGGTGTCGATGTCGCGCCCGGGAACGTGATCGGGATCCGGTCCACCACCGAGCGGGGCCGCTACACCTCGCATCTGAGCGCCTGCGGCACCGCGCGCCCCGGCGACGACTCGCAGATCACCTACATCGACGGCAAACGCTGCTGGATCAACAAGGAGATCTTCGGCGTGCGCGGTGCGGCCGCCTCCCGGGTGCAGGCCCCCTCGATGCGGCCGGTGTTCGCCGCCGGGGACTCCGACACGGACGTGTCGATGCTCCGTGACGCGACCGGTCTGCGGCTGGCCCTCAACCGCAACAAGGCCGAGCTGATGTGCCGTTCCTACGACGACGCGGACGGCAAATGGCTGGTCAACCCCATGTTCATCCGGCCGAAGGGTCGGATGAACGGCGTCTACCCGTGTGCCACCACCGGCTACACCGCGTCGGATGGGACCTCCCGGCCCGTGCTCCGTGGTGATGGCAGTGTGATTCCCGATCAGTACGACACCGTCTTCTCGGGCTGACGCCCGGTACACGCGGCACACACGGTTCACACGGATGCCGGGGTGGCCTGATCCGGCCACCCCGGCATTCGCGCGCCTTCAGTCTCAGCCGCTGACGCTCGCCGCGCCGGTCTCGATGTGTCCGGTGTACCGCCGCGACCAGGAGGTGTCGCCGCCGATCCTGATCGTGAAGTCGTACCAGCCCTCGGCCAGCGCCACCGCGTTGCAGTAGTCCTCCTTGCTCCCGCCGGCCGGGACGGTGTAGGTCCAGGGGCCGTCGCCGCGGTACCGCCCGGACGTCACGGTGAATGTGACGGCGCTCGCCGAGGTGTTGGTGAAGGTGAACCACAGGGCGGGCTTGCCGGTGTCCGGCGCGTTCACGTAACAGGCCGCCACCTCACACGACTTGCCCGCGGCGGTGGCGTCGCCGGTGAACCGGCGCAGGAATCTGTTGGGTCCGGTGATGGTGAGGTCGTACTGGCCGTCGCCGTTGCCCGTACCGATGCTGAAGAAGTCCGTGGCGGTGCCGCCCGCGTCCACGGTGTACTGCCACGGCACCGTCGCGCGGTAGGCGTTGGGGTGCACGCCCTTGAGTCTGCCGAAGTAGTGGTCGAAACTGCGGTTCTCCTGCGTCAGCACCACGACATGGCGGACGTCCTTGATGGTGCCGGTCGCCGCGGTGCTGCTCACCGTGCCCGTCCGGACCGCGGCGCCCGCGGCCACCGGGGGCATGGCGACCCCCGTCGCCACGCCACAAAACCCCTTCGGGTGATCGGTGTCATCTGCCTGCCTACGCCGGATTCGGATGCGTCGTTGTGACGCCGAGGACGGAGTGACGCCCTAACCCCCAGACCTTTGGCAGAAGAACTAACTGAGTTATTGCCAACTCGCCAGCAATGCCAGTCAATTCAAAGGTGCATGGCGTGCCTCGCCCGTCTTCCCGCCCGTCGCGGACGGCCAGTGCTCCAGCAGGAAGTGCAGGGCTTCGACGGACCGCTCCCAGGACGCCTGCACGTCGCGGGGCGCGCCGAAGCCGCCGCTCGCCTCCAGGGCGCAGTAGCCGTGGAAGGTGCTGCGCAACAGCCGTACCGCGTCCGTGAGATCGGGCTCGGCCAGGCCGTAGGCGCGCAGCATCGCGCCCGTGGTCTCGATGGTGCGGTGGTACGCGGTCGACTGCGCGACGATCTCGGGGTCGACCCGCATCTGCGTGGCCTCGTACCTACCGGGCCGCTCCAGCGCGAAGGCCCGGTAGGCGTCAGCGAACCCGACCAGGGCATCCTTCCCGGCCCGGCCCGCGACGGCGGCGGAGATGCGGTCGATGAACTCCCCGGCGGCCAGCAGTGCGACCCGGGTTCGCAGATCGTGCAGATTCCTGACGTGCGAATACAGGCTGGCGTCCTTGACTCCGAAGCCGCGGGCCAGCGCGGAGATCGTGACCTTGTCGAAGCCGATGGAGTCGGCCAGATCGGCCGCGGCCTCCACCACTCGTGCGGTCGTGAGTCCCGCGCGAACCATCCGCCACCTCCGCCATCATTTCCCTAGTTAGCCTAGGCATTTACCTAATATACATAGGTACGCCATCCGGACGATGCCGGACAGGCCGTTCCCGCACCCGTATCCATACTGAAGATCCCGGCATCCCTGAAGATCCCGGCATCCCTGAAGATCCCGGCATCCCCGAGACGGATTGCTGAGCACACAGATGAACGGCACTGCACAGATCGGCGTCACAGGGCTCGCGGGCATGGGCCGCGCGTCGTACACCAGAGCGGCAGGCCGCGTCCCGGCGCGAGATAGGTCGGCAGCGACTCGGTCCGTACGCGGCCTCGTGGCTGACCCGGCAGCGTCACTACATGCCTGGCAGTGTCCGTACGGTGGACCGAGTCCCGAAGAGTCAGGTGCTCCCCGCCCTGGAATCCCGTCGGATCAACACGTTCACCTCGACGGTAATCGACGGCTTCATCATGTCGTGTCTTCTGCTGCTGGGCCCACCGGTCGAGGTCGGCCACCTTGAACTTCAGTTTGCCCCCGAAGTAGTACCTAGGGATGCCATGCCTTCGGGACTCTTCGGTACATCCAACGTTCCGTCATGTCGAGATGGACCACTGCGCTGGGGACTCCGATGTAACAGCGCTCAATTCACCTCCCCCACTTGGTTCGAAGTAGATATATCCGCAAACTTCGGCCGCACCGAGCCGCCCTTACCGTGGAAGCAAACGCAGCCGACGAACTACGAGCATCTGGACGATCCAGCGGGCGCCGGTCAATCTGCGAGCGCGACACCGCCGCATGACTTGTCCTCAGCGATCGCGATCGCGCTGGCTGCGCGTCTCCGCACCAAACCTGAATGTGGCGCCCCCCGGAGCGCGTTCCGCACGGCCCAAACGGTCGTACCACAGAGCGCGGACGACCATCCGGGGATCATTTGCGACACCATGACAGCCTCCCAGTCCGCGATCGTCTGTACCTCGTAAGCTCAGTAGCCCGTTCCATCATGGTGGTCGGCCGAACTGTCGAAGACCACGTAACCGGAAGCAGGCAGAGCCGTTATGAGCAGTACAGCGCAGATCGGTGTCACGGGACTTGCCGTCATGGGGCGCAACCTGGCCCGGAATTTCGTACGCAACGGATACACCGTTGCTGTACACAACCGCACGGCGGCTCGCACCCACGAACTCGTCGAACAGTTTGGCACTGAGGGTGATTTCATCTCGACCGAGAGCGCCGAGGAATTCGTGGCAGCCCTGGAAAGGCCACGACGTCTGATCGTCATGGTGAAGGCCGGAGAGGCAACGGACGCTGTGATCGCGGAGTTCACGCCTCTCTTGGAGCCCGGCGATGTCATCATCGACGGAGGCAACGCGCACTTCGCAGACACGCGCCGCCGAGAGCGCGAGTTGCGCAAGCAGGGCATCCACTTCGTCGGCACCGGCGTCTCCGGCGGCGAAGAAGGCGCGCTCAACGGACCGAGCATCATGCCAGGCGGCAGCAGAGAATCTTACGAATCGCTTGGGCCGATGCTGGAAAAGATCTCCGCGAAGGCCAAGGACGGCGCCCCGTGTGTCACGCATATCGGTCCTGACGGCGCCGGCCACTTTGTGAAAATGACGCATAACGGCATCGAGTACGCCGACATGCAGCTCATCGGCGAGGCCTACCAGTTGCTTCGCGACGTCGCCGGATACTCCCCCGCGCAGATCGCGGATACCTTCCGCGTCTGGAACACCGGGCGCCTGGACTCCTACCTCATCGAGATCACAGCAGAAGTGCTCTCCCATGTCGATGCGGCTACTGGTAAGCCCTTCGTGGACGTTGTGCTCGACCAGGCGGAGCAGAAGGGCACCGGCCGTTGGACCGTGCAGGTCGCCCTCGACCTGGGTGTTCCTGTCTCCGGCATCGCCGAGGCCGTCTTCGCCCGCTCCGTCTCCGGCCACGCCGCCCTCCGCGATGCCTCACGCCACCTCGCAGGACCGACCGCCCGCAAGCTCGGTGAGGACAAGGCGGCTGCATTCGCCGATCAGGTCGAGCAGGCACTGTATGCCTCGAAGATCGTCGCCTATACCCAGGGCTTCCACGAAATCGCGGCCGGCAGCGAGCAATACGATTGGGACATCAACCTCGGGAAGGTCGCCGCGATCTGGCGCGGCGGATGCATCATCCGGGCCGCGTTCCTCGACAGGATCACCAGCGCCTACGAAGCCCAGCCTCGGATGGCTAGCCTCCTCTCCGACAAGGGCTTCGCCGAGGAAATCGCCGCCGCACAGAACGACTGGCGCACCGTGATCGCCACCGCCACCACCCAGGGCGTCCCCACCCCCGCCTTCGCCGCCACCCTCGCCTACTACGACTCCCTGCGCGCCGAGCGCCTCCCCGCCGCCCTCACTCAAGGCCAGCGCGACTACTTCGGCGCACACACCTACCACCGCATCGACCGCGATGGCGCCTTCCACACCCTCTGGGGCGGCGACAAAACCGAAGTCGAAAGCTGACCAAGACCCGCAAGGCTGATGACAGGGGCGGATTCGCCCCAGCTTGCGATCACGGACGCCCGCGTTCTGTCCGGCTGATCTTGGACTGTGGAGGATGCCATCCATGACTTGCATCCGAAGGGGCCGTGCCGCGTAGAACACCAGCTTCGCTTCGGTCTCGGGAATGCGGCTGAGGAAGACTCTGGGGGCGGTATCGCGATGGCCCGGGTCTGTTGGCAGCGGAGGCGGTGATCCGGCGCAGCTCCACCGCCCAGGAGCGGACCGCGTGCCGCATCGGCGTTGAGCGCGGTCTGCCGGCTGTCGTCGGCGAACGCCTGGTAGAAGGGCACGGCCAGGCCCATATACCCAGGGTGCGACCTCGTGCCGGGTGCGCCGCAGCATGTTCCGTGCGCTCAGTCCTACTGCTCCAACTCGTCGGCGAAGGCGCGGAGAGCATCGGCCAGCTCCTTCTTGGTGGGCAGCTCATCCACCTTCTTCTCCAGGCCGTCGATGCGTTCCGCCAGGTCATCCAGGTTTGCCGGATCCGTGGGATGAGATGTGGGGCCGTCCGTAGGAGATGGGGACTCGGTACCGCCCGAGCCTCCCGCATCCGTACCACTGGAGCTGCCGCCGTCGGTGCCGCCTGAACCACTGACGGAGCCACTGTCCCCGCCGCTGGTGTCCCCGCCACTGGTGTCCACGCCGCCTACGACACCGCCGCTTCCCGTATCGGACGTCTCTGTGGGCACAGGAGTCGGGCCGGACGATCCGCCGTCCTGGTCGGCCACTGCAATCGCCCCGCCCACGCCCAGTACCACCGCGGCTGCCGCGCCGACCAGCGCCACTGCCATTCGTCGCGTCTGGATCTTCCTCATATGTGTCATATGGCGGACACTAACCGCTGATCGCCGCGGAGGGTCTCCTTCCGCTGAATCGGTGCCACATGGGCCCTCGCACAGGGTGGGCCCCTGGTTCGTCCCTCCAAGAGATGACGAGGTGGGGCGGTCAGGACGAGTAAAATCCTCCGGCATCGCTCCGGGCGGTCGAAGTGAATGGTTCACACGCCTGCGCAGCACAGGTTGCCCGGGGGCCTCGCGGCGGCGCTGATCGCCGACTACCGATTACGCCCGTTCACGCGCTGCGAGCACGGCGGCGCCGCCGTGCTCGGCGGGCTTCGTCATCGCTGCCGCCCTGTCAAGGACGGCAGCCGACGCGGCTGCCCGGCGCCCCCGGCTGGCTGCCGGCACAGGCCGGGACCGAGGAGCTCGGCATCGGGTGCTTCGTGCCGGTACAGGAAACTGCCGCCGGCCCGTGGGCCACCGAGGAGCCGGTTCGCCGGCCGCATGGCTCCTGCGCGCCGCGCACAGCTGCGTGGCCCCCGCCGCGCGGATCCTTCGCGCATCGCCCGCGACGGCTTTAGCGTGGGAGGGTGTATGAGGGTGTGGTCACCCTGTTCCTCTGCGGGGACGTGATGCTCGGACGGGGCGTCGATCAGATCCTCCCGCACCCCGGTGACCCGGCCCTGCGGGAGGCGTACATCCGCGACGCCCGTGCCTACGTCGACCTGGCGGAGGCTGTGAGCGGGCCGATCCACCGGCCGGTCGGCTTCCGCTGGCCGTGGGGCGTGGCGCTGCAGGTCCTGGATGACGCCGCGCCGGACGTGCGGGTGGTCAATCTGGAGACTGCCGTCACCGGTGACGGGGACTTCACGCCCGGCAAGGACGTCCACTACCGGATGAGCCCGGCCAATCTGCCGTGCCTGGCCGCGGCCCGGCCCGACGTCTGCGCGCTGGCCAACAACCATGTGCTCGACTTCGGCCCACGCGGCCTCCACGAGACGCTCGACGCCCTGGCGGACGCAGGACTGCAAACGGCGGGCGCGGGCCGGAACGAGGTGCGGGCGAGACAGCCGGCGATCGTACCCCTGGGCTCCGGCGGGCGGGTGCTGGTCTTCTCCTTCGGGATGCCGTCCAGCGGGATCCCGAAGGACTGGGCCGCCACCGCACAGCGGGCCGGTGTCAACGTGCTCGCGGAGCCTACGGCGGCCTCTGCGTCCGCGTTCGCCGACCGTCTTCGGCAGGTCAGGCAGCCGGGAGACATCACGGTCGCCTCGGTCCACTGGGGCCCCAACTGGGGCTACGACGTCTCCCGCTCCGAGGTCCGCTTCGCCCACGCGCTCCTCGACGCAGGCGTGGACGTCGTGCACGGACATTCCTCGCATCACCCGCGCCCGCTGGAGGTGTACCGGGACAGGTTCATCCTGTACGGCTGCGGCGACCTCGTCGACGACTATGAGGGTATCGGCGGATACGAGAGCTACCGGGACGACCTGCGGGTGCTGTACCTGGTCTCGGTGGAGGCGGACACCGGCCGACTGGTCGACGCGCGGATGGTGCCCCTGCAGGCACGCAGGATGCGGCTGGAACACGCCTCACCCGAGGACACCGAGTGGCTCCGCGCCGTCCTCGACAGGCACAGCCGGGAGTTCGGCACCCGTGTCGACGGCGGGCCCGACGGCACGCTCACGCTGCGGCCCCTGCGTGCCGGGCAGCACGCGTGAAGTCCTCATGCGAGACCACTCAGCACGTGCGCGACGCATGCGACGCGCCCATGCCCCGTGGCAGAGCACCGTGCGCCCGGCACGCACAAGCATCCTTGCCGCGAGAGCCCACTACGACCGCCGACACGAAGCCGGAGAACGGCACACCGCAGCCCAATGCAACCTCCTCAACCGACTCCTCGGCTGCCTCACCAGCAACATCCCTGCAACGGGACACCGACACGGTTGGCGGCCCACGTGATGACGGCTTCGGCGGCGCAGCACCAGGGGTGATTCGCGAGCTTCGCGCCGGTCCGGCGGTTCTGGGCCCTGGAGTCGCGAAAGCCGGCGACCTGAAACGCCGCCTCCTTGTCGACGAACTCACGCATTTCGTCCTCGTCGATGATCCGGCCGGGCGCGGCGAGGATGCGGGCGATGCTGTCGACCACCCCCGGCGGTGGGAACTCGCAGACCGCCGCGCAGCCGTAGACTTGTCAGGGAATCCATTTCAGGCGGGCGTTCCGCGAGATTGGCCCCGCCCACGGTATTGGAGCTTCTCACTCCCGTAATCGCGGGCTCTCTATTGAGCGGGAGCCTCTGCCTCGCATTAAGAGCGGTGGAATCCCCTCAGGAAGGACGTGAGGATGATCCGTCTTGTGAGCCAGGCGCCCGTAAATGGCATCGACTTGGCCGCTTCGGCTGTGCGCTTGATTTTCCCCCTCGGCATAGTGGTGGTCGTAGTTGTTATCCTGCTTGGCCTCGTCTGGTGGGACGCGCGCCGTCGGTCTCGGGCACGTCAGCAGGAACCGCGGGCCGAACGTTCCTCCCGTAGCAACGAAAGCTTGAGGGCAGCAGATGATTTCGGGGAAGGTCTCAGCCCATATGAAATCAACCGGCCCTCTTCTCAAAGAGACGTACCCAAGGACGACAACGGTGGGGCTTTTGGCAGATGAGACCCAGCGGCTGACATTCAGCGAAATCGGCGGACTCGCCGAGTTTCCTTGCCCCCGCAACAAGCCCGGGGAAGCATGCATCCGGAGTCGGAAATTTCCGACTCCGGATGGGGAAAGCTGGTGCTCCCCGGGCACACGTGGCTCTCGGTGTTTCTGCGAGGCGATCATCACCGCGCCGCTGTAGTTCCCAGCCCCTCGAGGTACACGCTGGACACTGCCACGAAACGTCACCGATCACCCGCCGCGCACCATCGGCCGGCCCGGTAAGAACCGAACTCGCCCTGGCGCTGTGCGGCAAGCATGTCGGGGTGGCGTGCGTTGTGGAACATCGGCAGTCCCTGTTCGCAGGCCAGGCCGGCCGCGGCTTCGTCGGCGTCTTTGTGATGCGATCACTCCCGATCCGCATAAAGATCGGATTACGGGCGGTGGCCCGGTCGCGCCCATGAGCCTGCCCTGTGCGCGGGAACGGCATGGGCGCTGTCAACGGCCGGTTCCCGGCCTATACCGTCAGGGGGCGTGGAGGTATGTATGCCGAGGCCCTTGTGGACCGGAGCAGTGAGTTTTGGCCTGGTCAGCATCCCGATCAAGGTCGTCAGCGCGACCGAGGACCGTTCGGTTCACTTCCACCAGGTGCATCTGGAGGACATGGGCCGGGTCCGCACCCGCAAGGTCTGCTCGATCGACGGCGAGGTCGTGCCGCAGGAGGAGGTCGGCAAGGGCTACGAACTCACGAAGGACGAGCTCGTCGCGGTCACCGACGAGGAGCTCGACGAGATGCCGCTGCCCACCGCGAAGGCCATCGAGATCGTGGCGTTCGTCGACGCCGACAGCATCGACCCCATCCGGATCAGCGACAGCTACTTCCTCGCAATCGACGGACAAGTCGCCGCGAAACCATACACGCTGCTCCGCAAGGCACTGGAACGCTCCGACAAGGTCGCCATCGCCAAATTCGCGTGGCACAACCGCGAAAGGCTCGGGCTGCTCCGGGTGCGGGATGACGCGATCGTGCTGCACGCGATGCGGTGGCCCGACGAGATCCGCAGCCCCGAATCCCTCAAACCGAAGGACATCGATCTGGACGACGAGGAGATCGAGCGGGCCGTCCAGCTCACCGACACCATGGCCCTCGACGACGCCTCGGGCTTCCGGGACGAGTACCGCGAAGCCCTGGAGGAACTGATCGAGGCCAAGGCGGAAGGCGCCGAACTCCCGCAGCCGGCCGAAGGCGAGGAGAGGGAAGCCGGGAAGGTCGTCGACCTGATGACCGCCCTGAACGCCTCCGTCAAGGCAGCCCGGGAGAGTCGCGGCGAGCACGGCGGCCAGGACGCGACCGTGCACACGATGCAGCGACGCAGGAAGACCACGCCCAAGAAGAAGGCCGCGCCGGCCAGTAGGACCACCGAGAAGAAGACCACGGCCGGGAAGAAGCGCACGGCGAAGAAGACCACCACGAAGAAGACCACGGCCGTCAGGAAGCGCAGCGCGTCCTGAAAGGGCGCCTGGGCGGGACAGTCATGGGGTTGCCGCGGATCGCTCCGATGCTCGCGACGCCGGGCAGCCTGCCCCCCAGGGGCATGGAGGAGCGCTGGGCGTTCGAGGTGAAGCAGGACGGGCAAAGGGCCATGATCTACCTCCCGGGCGACGGGAGCACGCTTCTGCGGTCCCGGTCCGGGGCGGACATCACCACCGCCTACCCCGAACTCACAGGGCTCGGGTCCGTGCTCGGTCGGCCCGCGGTCCTGGACGGCGAGATCGTCGCACTCGACCGCGAGGGACGCAGTGACTTCGAGCGGCTGCAACCCCGCATGGGACTGACCTCTGCGGCGAAGGCCGCCCGCATGGCCGAGCTGGTGCCCGCCCACCTCGTTCTGTTCGACGCCGTGCACCTGGACAGCCGCAGCCTGACCGGACTGCCGTACACCGAGCGCCGCACCCTCCTGGAGGACCTGGGCCTGGACGGGGAGCACTGGTCGACGCCCGCGGCGGCCGTCGGACACGGCGAACAGGCGCTGGAGATGACCCGGACCGCAGGCCTGGAAGGCCTGGTCGCGAAACGGCTCACCTCTGTGTACGAGCCCGGTGTCCGGTCCCGCTCGTGGATCAAGATCCGGCACGTCCGGACCGTCGATGTGGTCGTGGGCGGATGGGTGCCCGGCCGCGGCCGGCTCACCGGCCTGCCCGGCGCCCTGCTGGTAGGAGAGGCACACGAAGGCGGGCTGCGGTACGTGGGCAGCGTCGGCACCGGATGGAGCAACACCGAACGCACCACTCTCGCCGAACTGCTCCGCGTCGCCGCGATCGACGACTGCCCCTTCGACAGGATGCCGCACGTGGCCGGAGCGCGATGGGTACTGCCGCGCCTGGTCGGCGAGGTCCGCTACACGAGCCGGACCCGCTCGGGACTGCTGCGACAGCCCTCCTGGCACCGGCTGCGCCCCGACCTGGCCCCGGACGATTTCGTATGACCCGGGTCCTTTCTTCGTCCCTGAGCCCGGCCGTGAGCGAAGCGGGGCAATCCGACAGCTGTCGTGGTGAGGAGCGTGCATGCCTGCGAAGGCTCGTCTTGTCCGTGCGATACAACAGTTCGTGCACGCCCGAGCGGCGCAGCGGTACGGCAGACGTCCCCTGATGTCGGCAGGCAATTCATGCCCGCGCCGGTGGACCGCATCGCTGATCCACGGGGCAGCCACACCCCACACCACGGTTCCACCGCGTCGCCGTTCGAATACAGGACCGAGGCTGTCTGCACCCACTGTCTGCGGAGCCCGAGGACATCGCCGTCCGGGAGGGGCGCATCGTCGGGGGTCTGCGCGGCCATCCGCCCGCCAGGGGACCGACAGGTGAGGTGCGAGTGGGCATTGCAGCGGATCGTGTCGTGTTCCCTTCGCTTCTCGATGAGTCGTTCGGCTGTGGCCGCTGGCCTGGCAGTTGCGACGACATCGACCACGCGGAGATGCGCGGGGACGCGGGTGGAGTGAGCATCGATTAGTGGATGAGCGTGCCGCGTGACCACACGGACCCGCGCGGGGTGTCCCGGACCTGAACGGGGATGAGAGGCATGGGCGCAAACCAGCGTGATCCGGTGCTCCCACGGGGTCGGGGCCCGCTCTCCGGCGCGTTGATCGGCTCTCTCGTGGGGCAGTGTCCCCTGCCGGACCCCGCAGCGGCCCGGGAGACGGATCCTTACGGTGATGATCTTCAGTTGGCGCTGTACGTCACGTACGAGTTGCACTACCGGGGCTTCGCCGGAGTGGAGCCCGCCTGGGAGTGGGCCCCCTTGCTCCTGACCGTGCGTGCTGCGCTGGAGGACCGCTTCCTGACCGCGCTGCGCCACGACGTGCCGGCTCGGCGTTCTCTGGACGATGTCCTGGCCGGACTTCTGGTGGAACCCGTGGACGGAGGAGGCGTGCCGGAGTTCCTCCGGGAGCACGGCACCTTGCGCCATCTGCGCGAGTACGCGATGCAGCGTTCTCTTTACCACTTGAAGGAGGCGGATCCGCACGCCTGGGTGCTGCCGCGGCTCAGCGGTCGCGCCAAGGCGGGAATGGCCGCTGTCGAGTACGACGAGTTCGGCGGAGGCCGCGCGGATCGCGTGCACGCCCGGCTCTTCGCGAACCTCATGGCGGATCTGGGGCTGGAGACGGGGTACGGCCACTATCTCGACGACGGCTGCGCAGAGATGCTTGCGCTGGTGAACGGCATGTCGCTCTTCGGCCTCCACCGCAGCCTGCGGGGAGCATTGGTGGGGCACTTCGCCGCAGTGGAGATCACTTCCTCGCCCGCCTCCCGCCGACTCGCGCTCGCCATGAGACGTGCGGGTGCCGGTCCGGCCGCGGAGTTCTTCTACACCGAGCACGTTGAAGCCGATGCCGTGCACGAACAGGTTGTCCGTCGTGAAGTGATCCGGGGGCTCCTGGACGATGAACCCGAACTGGAGGAGGACGTCGTGTTCGGCATCACCGCAACGTCGCACCTGGAGGGGCGCCTCGCTGACCGGCTCCTCACACGCTGGGGCGCCTGAGGGGAAGGCATCCCCGTCCGCGGGCAGGGGTTGCCGTGGCCGTTTACCAGGAGGCGGCACGGGCCGTCCGGAGGGAACCTTCGACCAGGTCCGGCCCGTGTTCGGCTGGAGTTCGTGTATGGCTGTGGAACTCGCGAGAGCCTCGTACCCCTTCCTCGTCACGCTGCCAGGCGTCTACCCTCCGCAGGGCGACACCTGGCTGTTGATGACGGCTGTTGAACGCGAGGGCATCCGCCCTGGGGCCCATGTGCTGGAGGCACGGCAGCGGCGCGGCCACGCGTCGCTGCTGCCCGGGATGAGCTCCCAGCCCGTCGGCGGTTGCCGTGGCGGCTCACGCGCGACACAGTTGTAGGAGCACACACGAGATCGGAGCGTGTCGTGATCATTCTCGGAGTCATCCTCCTTGTCATCGGTTTCGTGACCGGCATTTCCATCCTGTGGACGATCGGGATCATTCTCGCCGTGGTGGGTCTGATTCTGTGGATCCTGGGCGGGATGGGACACGCCGTCGCCGGGCGAAGGCATTACTGGTAGGGCAATCGAGCAATCGCGTGGGCTCCGACCAGGCTTGAGGGGCAGGCACGCTGAGGCCTCCAGTCGAGGCCCACAACCCTGAGCTGCGACTGCGCCGTACGCTTACGCCCCTGAGTTCAGCGGCATGGAATTCGTGCCGCAAAGCGGCTCTGCCCCGCGCTTCTTCGGCTCCGCGCGCACGGCTCCCCTACGTGTGTCCGAGAGGTGTGCCATCGCCGCTCGCGCCCCTGGTCGTCGACGAAGCATGGGGGCTCACCTGCCTTTCCGCCCGGATCTGCCCTCCCGGGCCATGGACGCGAGCGCCGGTGTGCGTCACCAGCATCCACAAAATGGGCAGAGGTCTGGAACAAGGCTCGGTCTTCCACGACCAGCATGGTGCGGCCTTCGGCGTCGAGCCCCCGGCAGGGCGGTGCTCATTCGCCACCAGGTCCGCCCCCGTCAGCCGCCTCGCCCCGCGGAGAGCCGGGGCGGCCCGCACCGTTCTCCCGAAAGGACCCAGGAATGTCTGACAACGACGTGAGCAAGCGGAAGGTACTGGCGATCGTCACGAACTACGGCGTCGAGCAGGACGAGCTCCTGGTGCCCCTGGAACACCTGCGTGGCTGGGGCGCTGACGTGGACGTCGCCGCAGTATCCAGTGACGATGTCCGGACATTGGTGAGTGACAAGGACCCCGGGAAGGCGATCCGGCCCGAGGTCACCCTGACTGACGTGGACCCGGCCGCTTACGACCTCCTGCTCGTCCCAGGGGGCACGCTCAATGCCGACGCCCTGCGCGGGCAGGACTCTGCCACTGACATAGTGCGCTTCTTCACTTCGTCCGGGCGGCCCGTGGCGGCCATCTGCCACGGACCATGGGCCCTGGTCGAAGCAGATGTCCTGGCGGGGAAGAAGCTGACGTCCTACCCCTCGCTGAAGACGGACATCCGCAACGCCGGCGGCGAATGGGCCGACGAGCCCGTCGTCACGGATGACACCCAGGGCTGGACCCTCATCACCTCACGCAACCCCGGTGACCTGGAGCCGTTCCTCCGCGAGGTGGACTCTGCACTGGCCGTCAACACCCAGTGAGCACGTTGCCGGGACGGGTTTGCGGGCCCGAGACCGTGAACGCGTAACCGCCCGCTGTTCAGCCCGCTGCCCCGATCCGGTGCAGCGGAAAAGCCCAGCCGGCCTGTGGAGCGCGCCCTCAGCGCGGCCCCCGATGTGGCTCCGCCGGGTAGGTGACTGCCTCGGCTGTTCTCGCGCGCGGAGCGCCGATTTTGCGTGCAGGGCCTGTTGTCTGTGTGCTTGCGCCCTCCTCCCGAGGGGCGATGGATCCAAGGAGGGGTGCTGTGACGGAGCAGGGCGGCGATGTGATCGTGGAGCTGACGGCCGATCATCGTGAGCTGGAGGAACTTTTTTCGCAGATCGAATTGCAGCCGATCGATCACCCGCAAAGACGGGTGCTGGCGGACCGGCTGACTGCGGAACTGGTTCGGCATACGATCACCGAGGAACTGCATCTGTATCCCGTCGTGCGCCGGCACGTATCGCACGGGCCGGCACTGGCGGACAAGGAACTCGCCGATCACGCCAGAGTCGAGCAGATGCTCAAGAGCCTCGAAGACCGAAGCGTCTGTGATCCGCGGTTCAACGACACGATCGCGAAACTGAAGTTCGAGGTCGCCTCCCACGTGCGGGAGGAAGAGCACGAGCTGTTCCCGAGACTCTCGGCGGCGCTCCCGCCCGAGCAGCTGGACGAACTCGGCCGACTGGTCCGACGGGCCAGGGAAGCTGCCCCTTTCCGCATTCGCGCCTCCCTCCCGAGCACCTCGCCCGCGAACAGGCTGCTCGTTCCCGGGGCCGGATTGGTGGACCGCGTTCGCAACTTGTTCCACAGCCACAGAACCACCAGTTGAGACCCAACCCGCGCGTGCCCCGCCGTCCATCCCGCATCCGGAGGAACACATCGAATGCCTAACATCGAGAGAAGCACGCCGGTGACCGGCGCACCGTGCTGGGTGAACCTGATGACACAGGACCTGCGCGCGGCACAGTCCTTCTACTCCAACGTCATGAACTGGACGTTCAGGGAGAGCGCACTCGGCAGCGACTTCTCGGTCGCTCTGGCGCACGGCAAACCGGTCGCCGGAATCGGATGCTGTTCAGGCGGTGGCTATCCGGCCGTCTGGACCCCGTACTTCGCCGTCAGGGACGCGGACGAGACAGCAGCACGGATCAGCGAGCGCGGTGCCACACTCGCCATCGGCCCTCTTCCCCTGGGCGAGGGGCGTGCCGGGATCGCCGCCGACCGGGACGGCGCCATCTTCGGATTCTGGGAAGGCCCGACGGTGTCGTGGTCCGTCGGGTGGGGCAGTGCCCCGGCCCGGCTGGACCTGCGGACCCGCAACGCATTCGACGCCGCCATCTTCTACGCGGGGATCTTCGACTGGGCCCAGCCGCCGGGAGGCTGCACGGTGGACTATGCCCAGGACCACATCATCATCCAGGCCGCGGGACATACCGTCGCCACCCTGTACAGCGGAGGCCTCGAAGCCGACCCGAACCCAGATGTCCGCCCCAGGTGGAACGTTGACTTCCGCGTCGATGACAGCAAAAAGGCCGCAGCGGCCGCCGCCACAGCTGGGGGCAGTTCCTCGCCGGCGCCCTCACCCGCGGGCGCCCCGGCCAACGCCTTCACCATCCGCGACTCCGACGGCGCCGTTTTCACCGTGTCCGGCACTTGACGACGTCCGCCTTGTCCGGCGTGCTTCCACTGCCCGCTCCGGGTAGTCAACACCCTTCGGCGCGCAAGGCCTCGAAGGGTCCTCATGCGAGGAATCGTGCCGCCGTTCTCAGATCCGACAGGAGCCCTCCGTAGGCGTCGGCTCGGTTCTTCGCCCGCAGTACGGCCGAGGGATGCACGGTGGCGAGGAACCAGTGGCTGCCTGCGGTGTCCTCCCGCTCGGCTCCGAGCGTCGTGGGGATGTCCCAGTGCGATACCGGCAGCAGCGCTCCACGGGCCTCCGTCACCCTGTAGGAGCTGCCGAACAATGCCTTGCCCGCGGTAGCACCGAGCGCGATCACCAATGCCGGATCGACACGGTGCAGTTCGGCTGCCAGCCACGGGCGGCAGGCACTGATCTCCCGAAGGTCCGGCGTCTTGTGGATACGCCGCTTCTGTGTACTCGTGCTCGGTGCGAACTTGAAGTGCTTGACCGCGTTGGTGAAGTAGACCTGCTCCTCTTCCATTCCGGCTTCGGCCAGCGCCTTGCGCAGAAGCCGGCCTGCCGGACCGACAAATGGCAGGCCTTGGCGGTCCTCTTGGTCGCCGGGCTGCTCTCCGACCAGGACGGTCCGGGCACGGGCCGGGCCTGTACCGAAGACCGTCTGTGTGGCCTGCGCATACAGCGGGCACCCACGGCAGTCGGCCGCGGCCCGGCGCAGCGCCGACAGGCCTCCCCGAACAGGCACGTAGGCGAGAGCGCTCTCGTGGGGGCCTTCCGCGGTATTGGGCATGACGCCTCCTTGCGTGGCCCCCTCGTGAGACGAACGCCGTCCCGTGGCTGCTGGGCCCCACACCCCGGCGGCATCCATCATTTCAGGTCAGCGCTGGCCTGTCCTGGTGGCGGTATGCGGCGACCGCTGAGGCGAATAGCGCGCTGGAGCCGTCGTCTCCAGCGGGGCTGCTGCTATCACGCCCTCGCCTTCGGTGTGCGGCGCAGCGGCCGGCCGGTGCGTGGCGGCCGCAGGCGCGGCTCATAGGCACGACTCATCCACTCCCTGTGGGTTTCCCCGCGTCCGATGCCCGAAACGGACCGGACTTCGTGATCGCTCCTTCGCACGTGGTCGCCACCGCCCCATGGGCATCCGGGCCACGAGAGGCGAGATGGCTCGGTCACTGGTTCGCTGGATGAGTCGGCTCGTACCGGCGCGAAGCGGCTTGGCAGACCTGGACGGCGCTCGACCGCGTCGGAGCCCGCGATCGGCGGGGCCGCCTCTGCGGGTACTTCAAACCACTGACGGGTGTGGGAGCAGCCCATCCATGAGCGCGCTTTCAGCGAGGCACTGTCGGGAGGAGCGACCCAATGCGTGCACTCACCTATCGGGGAGCGTGACACGCATGGAGACCCCCGTGGTCCACTTCCTTACCCTTCCACCTCCCGCTGTCCGCTGTCGGGCGGCCCGAAGACATCGCTTGCGCACTGCTCCTGGCAAGGAGGGCGAATGTTGAAGAAACGTTGCCGGCCATTGCGGGGCCCCGCGCCCGCTGTGCGCAACGCCCCGTCGCGCACAGCGCCCACGCTGTCGCCGAGCCCACCTTGGGCCCGTTCGGGAAGAGAAGGGAATGACGATGAGCACACGTGAGCGCTTGCGGGTCGTGGTGACAGGGGCCACGGGCAATGTGGGGACCAGTGTGGTCAAGGCCCTGTCGCAGGACCCGGACGTGGCGTCCGTTCTGGGCCTCGCTCGCCGGCTGCCGAAGCTGTCGATCCCAGGGGTGACATGGGGCACGGTGGACCTCTCCCGGCATGACAGCCCCGGCGCCCTGGACAAGCACCTGGCCGGCGCGGACGCCGTCATTCACCTGGCCTGGCGATTCCAGCCCACGCGTGACCCTGTGGTCACCTGGCGGAGTAATGTTCTGGGGTCGAATCGGGTCTTCGAGGCCACAGCGAGGGCGAGTGTGCCGGTGCTGATCCACGCCTCCTCGGTGGGCGCCTACTCCCCCGGCCCCAAGGACGAACCGGGGGTGGACGAGGAGTGGCCCACGCACGGGTGGCCGGATGCCGCCTACTGCCGGGAGAAGTCGTACCTGGAGCGTGTGCTCGACACGTTCGAGTTGCGACACCCCGGGATCCGGGTGGTCAGGATGCGGCCCGGATTCCTGTTCAAGGAACAGGCAGCCAGTGAGCAACGTCGAATTTTCGCGGGCCGTTACGTCCCCGGTGCACTGCTGCGCCCCGACCTCCTGCCCTTCGTTCCTGATCTGGAAGGGCTGCGTTTCCAGATTCTCCATACCGATGACGCGGCGCAGGCCTACCGGGCGGCCGTGACAACTGACGTTCGGGGTGCGTTCAACCTGGCGGCGGAACCGGTCATCGACGCGCAACAACTCGCCGACCTCCTGGACGCCAAGGTGGTGCGGGTTCCAGCGGCACTGATGCGGAGCGCTCTGACTGCCGCGTGGCACGCCCGCGCGGTCCCCGCTTCGCCACATCTCTTCGACGCGGTGTTGCGGCTGCCGGTCCTCGACTGCGGCCGGGCGCACGATGTGCTGGGGTGGCAGCCGACCAGAACGGCGCAGGAGGCGCTGTCGTCGTTTCTGAGGGGGGTACGTCGCGGCGCGGGCCTGGAGACGGCACCGCTCGCAGACAAGCAGTTCGGGTGACCAGGAAGTGCAGTGGGCTCCCGGCGGACCCCACGCAACCTCCTTCGCCTTGGCCCGCGATCGCTTCGTTGTGCCTCTCAGTAGTCATCGGGAAGAGGATCAGCCATGAAGTCCGAGCCTTTCTCCCGGCCCCCTGGGCCAGGACAGGAATCCTTCGCCGACGCGGCCTTGGATACCAACGCGCTGGAGAGGGAACTGCGCCGGCGTGTACGAGGAGAAGTGCGCTTCGACGCGGGCAGCCGAGGGGCCTACTCCACGGATGGATCGAACTACCGACAGGTGCCGATCGCCGTCGTCGTCCCTGACGATGTCGATGCGGGAGCTGAGGCGGTGAAGGTCTGCGCGCGGTTCGGCGCGCCGGTGCTGTCCCGGGGCGGGGGGACCAGCCTGGCCGGTCAGTGCACGAACGCGGCAGTGGTCATCGACTGGACGAAGTACTGCCATCGGCTGGTCTCCGTGGATGTCGGGCAGCGGACCTGCGTGGTCGAGCCCGGCATTGTTCTTGACGAACTGAACCGCCAGCTCAGCGGGCGCGGGCTGAAGTTCGGGCCGAAGCCTTCCACGCATAGTCACTGCTCGCTGGGAGGCATGATCGGGAACAACTCCTGCGGCGCGTCGGCACAGGCGTACGGCAAGACCGTGGACAATGTGCGGCGTCTGGAGATCCTGACGTACGACGGGATGCGTTGCTGGGTCGGACCCACGTCGCGGGCCGAGTGCGAGGACGTCGTGGCTGCAGGGGGGCGCCGCGGCGAACTCTACGCGGGGCTGCGCTCAGTGGTGGATGGTCACCTTGCGGAGATCCGCCGTGGTTTCCCAGATATTCCGCGCCGGGTGTCCGGGTACAACCTCGACTCGCTGCTTCCGGAGAACGGGTTCGACCTGGCACGCGCGCTCGTCGGGAGCGAGGGCACCCTCGTCACCGTCCTGCGCGCCGAACTCGATCTGGTACCCGTGCCGCCGTGCGAGGCGATGGTCGTACTCGGTTACGACGACATCTGTGCCGCGGCCGACGATGTGCCGCGGTTGCTGGAGTGCTGCGAGCCGGAACTGCTGGAGGCGCTGGACGGCCGTATGGCTCAGCTCATGCGCGAGGAGCATTCCCATGTCGAGTCGCTGAACACCTTGCCCCAAGGCGAGAGTTGGCTGCTCGTCCAGTTCAGTGGGGCGACCAAGGACGGTGTGGACGGGCAGGCGCGAGATCTGCTGGACGCCCTCGGGCGCCGCGCCGACGACCCGATGGTCTCCTTCTCGGACGACCCTGGGCGTGAGCAGAAGATGCTCCGTGCGCGCGAGGCGGGCCTTGGGGTGACCGCACGTCCTCCCGACGAGCGGGAAACATGGGAGGGGTGGGAGGATTCCGCGGTTCCGCCGGACCGGCTCGGTGACTATCTCCGCGACCTGAAAAGGCTGTTCGCCGAATTCGACTACGATCACCCCGCGCTTTACGGGCACTTCGGCCAAGGGTGCGTGCACACACGTATCCCGTTCGAGCTCAGGCATGCCGAGGGGGTGGCGGCTTTCCGGGAGTTCCTGTTCCGAGCCGCTGACCTGGTGACGTCCTACGGCGGGTCCCTTTCGGGAGAGCACGGCGACGGGCAGGCTCGGGGTGAACTGCTGGTGCGGATGTTCGGTCGGCCGCTCGTCGACGCGTTCGAGCAGGTGAAGCGGCTCTTCGACCCGGGCAACAGGATGAATCCGGGGAAGGTCGTCGCACCGTACCGGACTGATGAGAACCTCCGGCTCGGAGCACGGTGGCATCCGGCCGACCACGCCACGCACTTCGGCTACCCGGACGACGACGGCTCCTTCACCAAGGCGGTGAAGCGTTGTGTCGGGATCGGCAACTGCCGGAGTCACACAGGTGGGGTGATGTGTCCGTCCTTCCGGGCGACGGGTGAGGAGGAGCATTCCACGCGCGGCCGGGCGCGTCTGCTGTTCGAAATGCTGGGCGGACACCGTGATTCGCCCGTGACTGACGGCTGGCGCTCCACCGAGGTCCGTGACGCGCTCGATCTGTGTCTGTCCTGCAAGGGGTGCAGGTCCGAATGTCCCGTCGGGGTCGACATGGCCACCTACAAGGCCGAATTTCTGTCCCACCATTATGCGCGGCGGCTGCGTCCGGCGGCCCACTACTCGTTGGGATGGCTGCCTGTGTGGGCGCGACTGTCGCGTTTCGCACCGCGTGTGGTGAACGCGCTTCTCCACGCTCCCGGCATTGCCAGTGCGGGCAAACTTCTGGCGGGAGTGGCCTCGGAGCGCGCGGCGCCGGTCTTCGCACCGGAGTCCTTCAGTCAGTGGTGGGCCGCACGTGGCATGCCCGAACCCGACCCCGCCGACCACCGTACGGTCGTTCTGTGGCCGGACACGTTCAGCAACTACTTCCATCCGGCTGTGGCGAAGGCCGCAGTGCGGGTCCTTGAAGACGCCGGGTTCCGTATCGCAGTGCCGCCTCCTCCCGTTTGCTGCGGCCTGACCTGGATCTCCACCGGCCAATTGGTCACCGCGAAGAAGGCGCTGCGCCGTATGGCGAACCTGTTGCGTCCGTGGATCGAGGCCGGCACGCCGATCGTCGGACTGGAGCCTTCATGCGTCGCCGTCTTCCGCGCCGACGCCCCCGATCTCATGCCGCAGGACCAGGACATCCAGCGCTTGTCCCGTCAGTTCCGCACCTTCGCGGAGCTGTTGGTCAACGACGTTCCGGACAGAAACTGGCGGCCTCCGAGGCCGGCGCGGACCGCCGTGGTTCAGACGCACTGCCACCAGCACGCCGTGCTCGAGTACGACGCGGACCGTGAACTGCTGCACCGTGCCGGTGTCGACGCCGTCGTGCTGGACGAGGGCTGTTGCGGACTCGCCGGGAACTTCGGCTTCGAACGGGGGCACCACCGTCTGTCCATGGCAATCGGCGAGCAGGGCGTCCTGCCTGCCGTACGGACCGCGCCGCCTGCTGCGCTGGTCCTCGCGGACGGCTTCAGCTGCCGCACCCAGATCGAGGGCGGCGGAACAGGGCGGCGCGCGATGCATCTGGCCGAGGCACTGGCGCTCGCCTTGGACGGCCCCCTGCCGTCGGACCTGCCGGAGAAACTCACCGACCGGCCCGAGGCTTCGGCGGACGACGGGCGGCGCATGACACTTGCCGTCCTCGCCGCGTTGGCAGCCGCGTGCGCCGCCGCGCGCACGATGCTTCGGCGCAGCCGTCTCCGGTCCGATACCCGCACCTGACCACAAGAGCCCACCCGAGTGCCTGACCCATCGCGCCGAGGGTCGGTCCCGCGGCCACAGGCACCGGAACGAGATGAGAGGACCGAGGCAGATGAAGGTAGCCGACTACGTTCTTCAGCGCCTGCGCGAGTGGGAGGTTGACCATGTCTTCGCCTACGCCGGCGACGGCATCAACGGTCTCCTCGCTGCCTGGGGGCGCGCGGACAACGATCCCGAGTTCATCCAGGCCCGCCACGAGGAGATGGCCGCCTTCGAGGCGGTTGGCTATGCCAAGTTCTCCGGCAAGGTAGGGGTGTGCGCGGCGACCTCGGGGCCGGGCGCCATCCACCTTCTCAACGGGCTGTACGACGCGAAGCTCGATCACGTTCCCGTGGTCGCCCTTGTGGGGCAGACGAACCGCAGCGCCATGGGAGGCTCCTACCAGCAGGAAGTCGATCTGCTGAGCCTGTACAAGGACGTCGCGTCCGACTTCTGCGAGATGGTGACCGTCCCCGAGCAACTCCCCAACGTCATCGACCGGGCATTCCGCACCTCGTATGCCGGCCGCACGGTGACGGCGGTCATCATCCCAGCGGATGTCCAGGAACTCGACTACACACCGCCCACGCACGCCTTCAAGATGGTGCCCTCCAGCCTGGGTCTGGCGTCGTCGGCCCCGGTTCCTTCCGGCGAGGACATCGCACGGGCCGCCGACGTGCTGAACGCGGGTGAGAAGGTGGCGGTCCTGATCGGACAGGGTGCCCGGCATGCGCGGGCGGAGGTCGAGGAACTCGCGGACGTGCTCGGTGCCGGGGTGGCCAAGGCGCTGCTGGGCAAGGACGTGCTGTCCGACGAACTGCCGTACGTGACCGGGGCCATCGGGCTGCTGGGTACGCGTCCCTCGTACGAGCTCATGCGGGACTGCGACACATTGCTGGTGGTGGGCTCCAGTTTCCCCTATACGCAGTTCCTGCCCGAACTGGACCAGGCCCGCGCGGTGCAGATCGACATCGACCCGCACATGATCGGCCTCCGCTACCCGTTCGAGGTGAACCTGGTAGGCGATGCGCGGGAGACGATCAGAGAGCTGCTGCCGCACCTGAAGAGGAAGAAGCACGGGGCCTGGCGCAAGAAGATCGAGAAGGACACCGCCCGTTGGTGGGAGGTCATGCAGCGCCGCGCCGCCGTGGAAGCCGACCCCGTCAACCCGGAGTACGTCGTGCACTGCCTCGACGCGCTGCTGCCGGACGATCTCCTACTGGCTGCCGACTCCGGTTCCGGCGCCAACTGGTACGCGCGCCATCTGCGTCTGCGCGGCCGGATGCGCGGCACGCTCTCGGGGACACTCGCCACGATGGGCCCGGGCGTGCCGTACGCCATCGGTGCGAAGTTCGCCCACCCCGACCGGCCGGCGCTGGCACTCGTCGGAGACGGCGCCATGCAGATGAACGGCATGGCGGAACTCATCACCGTCGCGAAGTACTGGTCGCAGTGGCAGGACCCGCGTCTGGTCGTCGCAGTGCTCAACAACCAGGATCTGAACCAGGTCACCTGGGAAATGCGCGCGATGTCCGGGGCCCCGCAATTCCTGCCCTCCCAGTCCCTGCCCGACGTGCCGTACGCCGACTTCGCGCGCTCGATCGGTCTCGGTGGCATGCGAGTCGAGAAGCCCGGTGACGTCGAGGACGCCTGGCGGCGGTCCCTGGAAGCCGACCGCCCCTTCGTCATCGACTTCGTCACCGACCCGGCCGTCCCGCCCATCCCCCCGCACGCCACCCGGGAGCAGGCCGAAGCGGTGGTCTCCGCGATCGCGAAGGGCGACAGCGACCGTGGCGGTGTGATCAGACAGGGGCTCAAGGCAAAGGTGCAGGAGCTGCTGCCCGGACACCACCACCGCGGCGCTGCCCCGGCCGGGCGCGGGAGAGCTGAGTGAACGCGATCCCGGCAAGTGGCGAACCGCTGATACGCACGGTCGAAGCCGCGGCGTACACAGTCCCGACGGACACCCCGGAGGCGGACGGCACCCTGGCATGGGGGTCGACCACCCTGGTGCTCGTGCGGGTGGGCACAGGCGAAGCGACGGGGCTCGGATACACCTACGGTGCGGCCGGCGCCGCGCGGGTAGTCGACGATCTGCTGGCAGATGTCGTGACCGGTCTGCGCGCGTGGGATCCGCCAGGCGCGAACGAGGCGATGCGACGCGCGGTGCGCAACGCCGGCTTCCCAGGACTGGTCGCGGGCGCCGTCTCGGCCGTCGACATCGCTCTGTGGGACCTCAAGGCACGCCTGCTGGGGCTCCCGCTCGTGGATCTGCTCGGCGCGAGCGCACGCGACGTGCCGGTGTACGGCAGCGGAGGCTTCACCACCTATGCCGCCGGGCAACAGGACCGTCAACTGCGCGGCTGGGTCCATGACCAAGGCATACCCCGGGTCAAGATCAAGATCGGGGAGTCGTGGGGCCGCGCCGAACAACGCGACCGGCAGCGCATCGCCGCGGCCCGCGCGAGCATCGGTGACACCGCGGAACTCTACGTGGACGCGAACGGCGCCTACACCCGGAAGCAGGCAGCCAGACTGGCCCCGTTCCTCGCCGCCGAAGGCGTGACCTGGTTCGAGGAACCGGTTTCCTCCGACGACCTGACGGGGCTGTCCATGGTCCGGGCCGCAGCCGCAGCCGACATCGCTGCCGGGGAGTACGGCTGCACGTTGCCTTACTTCCGCCGAATGATCGATTCGGACGCGGTGGACTGTCTCCAGGCGGACGCGACCCGGTGCGGGGGAATCACCGGTTGGCTGCGCGCGGCTGCTCTGGCAGAGGCCGCCGGGCTGCAGATCTCCGCACACTGCGCGCCCCACATCCACGCCCATGCAGGGGCCGCCGTGGCCAACCTCCGCCACGTGGAGTGGTTCCACGACCACGTCGGCATCGAACAGCGCCTCTTCGACGGCGCACTGACCCCTGAGGCCGGAACGCTTCGTCCGGACCGCGGCGGCGGCTCGGGCCTCGGCCTGGAACTGCGCGAGGAGGTAGCCGAGCGCTACCGGGTCCGACGGTGATCCACGTCGGCACCGGTTGCCGGCCAGAACGAGGAGGCCCCATGTGAACCGCATCCGCCCGTCCCGGAGCAGTACACCCCAGCCCCATGCGCTGCGCGACTACGCCCTGATCGCCGACGGCGAGCGCGGGGCCCTTGTCGGCCCGCGCGGGGACATCTCCTGGCTGTGCGCGCCACGCTGGGATTCGGAAGCGGTGTTCGCGGCCCTCATCGGAGGCGCCGGCCACTACACGGTCACTCCGCGCGGTCGCTTCGTAAGAGGCGGCTACTACGAAGACGGCAGCCTCGTCTGGTGCAACCGGTGGATCACCGAAAGAGGCATCGTCGAGTGCCATGACGCTCTCGTGCTTCCCGGCGATCCGCACCGGGCTGTCCTGCTGCGCCGGATCGAGGCTGTGGACGGGACTGCCGAGGTCATGGTGGGTCTGGAACCGTGTGCGGGTTTCGGCACGGAGGCGGCCCGAGACGTCCGCCGGGACGCGGAGAAAGTCTGGACGGGGCGGTGCGGCACCTTGCGGTGGCGGTGGAGCGGGGCGCCGGAGGCGCAGCCCGTGCGCCGAACGCTTCGCACCACGGGCCTGGCCGCGGACCTCGTTCTGGATCCGGGAAGCTCCCGCGATCTGGTGCTGGAGATCTCCGACCAGCCGCTGGGCGATCCGGTGGTCGCGTCGCGGGCGTGGGCGGCGACCGAGAACGCATGGGCCGAGGCGGTCCCCGTACTCGCGTCGACGCTCGCGCCCGGGGACGCCCGCCAGGCCTGCGCCGTACTGCACGGTCTGACCAGTGCCGCGGGCGGGACGGTCGCCGCGGCCACGACGAGTCTGCCGGAGCGTGCCGAGGAGGGCCGCAACTACGACTACCGCTACGTCTGGATCCGTGACCAGTGCTACGTGGGGCAGGCCGCGGCGGCCTGCGGTGATCACGCACTGCTGGACAGTGCGGTGCGGTTCGTGACCGCCCGCCTGCACCAGGACGGTCCACGGCTTGCCCCCGCCTACACCGTGACGGGCGGCCCGGTTCCCGATCAGCGCACCTTGGGGCTGCCTGGCTATCCCGGCGGGTACGACCGGGTCGGCAACCTGGTCAGCAAGCAGTTCCAGCTCGACGCCTTCGGCGAAGTGCTGCTGCTCCTCTCCGCTGCCGACCGGCTCGGCCGGCTCGACACCGACGGCCGGCAGGCCGCCTGCGTCGCAGCCGACGCGATCGCCCGCCGCTGGCAAGACCCCGACGCCGGGATCTGGGAGCTGGAGAACCGCCCGTGGACCCACAGCCGCCTGATCTGCGCGGCCGGCCTGCGCTCGGGCGCAGGTATCGCTTCTGCCGGACGGGCCGCTTCCTGGGCCGCTCGCGCCGACCGGATCGTCGCCGCGGCCTCGGCCACCGACCTCCATCCCTCAGGACGCTGGCAACGTTCCCCGGGCGACCCGCGCGTCGACGCGGCGCTGCTGCTGCCACCACTGCGCGGGGCGCTGCCGGCTCAGGACCCGAGAACACGGGCGACTCTGCAGGCGTACCGGCAGGAACTGACCACCGATCACTACGCCTACCGGTTCCGGCACGACGAACGGCCGCTGGAGGAGGCGGAGGGCGCCTTCCTGCTCTGCGGCTACGTCATGGCCCTCGCCGAGCACCAGCAGCATCATCAGGAAGAAGCCCTGCGATGGTTCGAACGCAATCGCGCCGCCTGCGGGGCGGCGGGGCTCTTCGCCGAGGAGTACGACATCCGTCAACGACAGCTCCGCGGAAACCTCCCCCAGGCCTTCGTCCACGCGTTGTTCCTGGAGAGCGCCGCCCGGCTCGCGCAGCCTCCGCGTTGACAGGTTCGCCCGCTTGCGGAAGATCACATGACGGCGGGGCGTGTGCGTCAGAGGTCTGTCACCCGTTCGGCAGCGAATCCCCCACGGCCGGGCTTCGTTCATATCGGTGGAGAGCCTGTGTACCGGGTCTGTCGCCGGTCGCCCTCACCGTCGGCAAGCCCGGCCAGGCCCCTGCACAGGCGGGTTTTCGGCCGATCGGATGAGGCTGCCCAGCATGCGCGGTAGTGGATCCGGCCACTGCTGCCAATCGGAACGGCGGAGGCGCCCCATGTCACGGCTGGAACATCCACGGTGGGCGCTCCCGGAGGAGGCTGTGCGCGACAGCCCCCGGGTGCTCGCGGGGTCCCGGATCCGGGAGATCGTGACGACGACCGATCACAAGACGATCGGCAATATGTACCTTGTCACGTCGTTCGCCTTCTTCCTGTTCGCCGGGACGCTGGCGATGATCATGCGCGCGGAGTTGGCGCGGCCGGGTATGCAGATCCTGAGCCCGTTTCAGTACAACCAACTGTTCACCGTGCATGGCACGGTCATGATGCTGCTGTTCGCGACGCCGACCTTCGCCGGTTTCGCGAATGCCATCATGCCGCTGCAGATCGGTTCGCCCGACGTGGCGTTTCCCCGGCTCAACGCTCTGACCTACTGGCTGTTCCTCTTCGGCGGGCTGATCGTCGTCAGCGGTCTCCTCGTTCCCGGCGGTGCCGCCTCCTTCGGCTGGTTCGCCTACGCCCCTCTGAACAGTGCCATCCGCTCGCCCGGGGCCGGGGGTGACCTGTGGGCCATGGGGCTGGTCCTGAGCGGTATCAGTACCACTCTGGGATCCGTGAACTTCATCGCCACGATTCTCTGCCTGCGTGCCCCGGGGATGACGATGTTCCGCATGCCGATCTTCACCTGGAACATCCTCTTCACCTCGCTCCTGGCGTTGCTGGCGTTCCCCGTTCTGACGGCGGCCCTGCTGGCGCTGATGGCGGACCGCAAGTTCGGCGCGCACGTCTATGACCCCGCCAATGGTGGAGCGCTGCTCTGGCAGCATCTGTTCTGGTTCTTCGGGCATCCGGAGGTCTACATCGTCGCGTTGCCGTTCTTCGGTGTGGTGACCGAGATTCTTCCCGTGTTCAGCCGCAAACCCGTCTTCGGCTATGTAGGGATGGTGGGTGCCACCATTGCCATCACCATGCTCTCGGCCGCCGTCTGGGCCCACCACATGTTCGCCACGGGGGCCGTGCTGCTGCCCTTCTTCTCTCTCATGTCGTTCCTGATCGCGGTCCCGACCGGTGTGAAGTTCTTCAACTGGATCGGCACGATGTGGAGCGGAAGCCTCTCGTTCGAGACTCCGATGCTCTGGGCCCTGGGGTTTCTCGCCACTTTTCTGCTCGGCGGGCTGAGCGGCGTCCTCGTCGCCTCACCGCCCATGGACTTCCACCTCACCGACAGCTACTTCGTCGTCGCCCACCTGCACTACGTCCTGTTCGGCACGATCGTCTTCGCCATGTTCGGCGGCTTCTACTTCTGGTGGCCCAAGCTGACCGGCCGAATGCTCGACGAACGGCTCGGCAGAATTCACTTCTGGACACTCTTCATCGGATTCCAGATCACCTTCCTGGTCCAGCACTGGCTCGGCGAGATGGGAATGCCCCGCCGGTACGCGGACTACCTCGCAGCCGACGGCTTCACCGTTCTCAACTCCCTCTCCTCAGCGGGCTCCTTCCTGCTCGGACTCTCCACCCTGCCGTTCCTCTACAACGTCTGGAGGACCGCCAAGTACGCACCCGCTGTGACGGTGAACGACCCCTGGGGGTTCGGCCGTTCGCTCGAGTGGGCTACCTCCTGTCCCCCACCACGGCACAACTTCGAGGCCTTGCCACGGATCCGTTCCGACTCGCCGTCCTTCGACCTGAACCACCCGGAGGCGTACGGGCCGGGAGCGGCGGAGAGCAGCGGTGCGCCTACACCGGACACGCTCGAAGGGCGGAGCGGATGAAACCGGAAGCCCAACTCTTCGCAGGCGTAGCGGTGTTCTTCCTGGTGACCGATGTCGTCTATGCCTGTTTCGCGCGCGAACCCGCCGGCGTCGCTGCCCTGACCGTCTCATTCCTCATGTCGGCGCTCATCAGCTTCTTCTGCGGGACGAACCATCGCAGGAAGGGCTCGCGACCTGAGGACCACCGGGACTCGGAGATCCGGGAACGTTCCGGCGTCGTGGACTTCTTCCCCCCGCACAGCGTCTACCCGGCGGTCATCGCCGTGGGCGCGGCACTGATGGGCCTGGGCGTGGTCTACGCACTCTTCCTGTTCCTCATCGGCCTGGGGGTCGCCCTCGCCGGGGTGTTCGGCATGACGTTCCAGTTCGCCGGGCGGGAGGACTGAATGTGACGCAACGCGGCCTTTACGAGCCGACCCCTGCCGAACCGTGTCAGGCCCCTTCGTGAACCCAGGAGAGCCGGCACCTCTCGCGGGACGGTGCGTTTCCCGGACAGAGCGGCACTGCCGCACGGCGGGGAGACGAGCGTTTTTCTACCGCTTCTCCGGATCCCCCGCCAGGTCGTGGAGCTTTTCCTCGATCTGCGCGCGCTGTTCGGCGGTCGTCGGCATGTCGACCCGGTCGCGGTAGTACCAGCGGCTCAACAGCGAACGAACCCGTGCACCTCGTGTTGCTCTGCCGCTTGGCGGGGCGAGGGGGCGGGGAATGTCCCTCACGAGTGCACGGTAGCGCCGGGCGGGGTCGAGCGGTCGGTGGCCTTCGCTGATCGCACCGTAGACATTCTGCTCGACCTGGCCCGTTTCTGTTCCACTTCGCATGAGTTGACGCTCACGTGACTGCAAGGCGAGGCACACACGTTTGGTGACGAGGAAGGCGATCACCGGACCGGCAACCAACGCGATTCTGAGGATCCACGTCAGTACTTCCACGGAGACGCGGAAGACGAGGGCCGTGACGTCGTTGCCGCCCGCCAGCAGCAGTACCGCGTAGAAGACGACGGCCGCCACGCCCAGACCGGTGCGTGTGGGGCGGTCCCGCGGCCGGTCGCAGAGATGATGTTCCACTTCGTCGCCGGTGACCCACTTCTCGAAGAAGGGGTAGAGGTAGAGGACGAGGAAGAGCAGGCCGGGCAACAGCACCGCGGGGACAAGCACGTTCCACATGAGCGTGTGCCCTGCCACCTCGTTCTCCCAAGGGGGCATGAGCCGCAGCGCGCCTTCCAGGAATCCGACATACCAGTCGGGCTGTGAGTCGAGGGAGACTTGATCCGCCCGGTAAGGGCCGTAGCTCCAGACCGGGTTGATCTGGGCGGTGGCGCCGAGCCAGGCGGTGACACCGGCGACCATCAGGCTCAGCCCTGCAGACTTGGCGGCGAAGTGCGGAAACATCGGCTGTCCCACCGCGTTGCGATTGGTCTTGCCGGGCGCCGACCACTGAGTGTGTTTCAGGTAGACGACCATCACCAGGTGCAACAGCACCAGGCCGATGAGCAGAGCAGGAACGAACAGGACGTGGACGACGTAGAGGCGCGGAAGGATGGCATGGCCGGGAAACGACCCGCCCCACAGAAAATGGCTCAGGTACGTACCCACAACGGGGAGGGACATCACGATGGTGTTCGCCGTACGCATACCGGTCCCCGACAGCAGGTCGTCGGGCAGGGAGTAGCCGCAGAAACCCTCCAACAGAGCAAGGAGGAACAACGTCACGCCCACCATCCAGTTGACCTCCCTGGGCCGGCGGAACGCACCGGTGAAGAACACCCGGAGCATGTGCACGCCCAGGGCCGCGACGAAGATCAGGGCAGCCCAGTGATGCATCTGCCGGACCAGCAGCCCGCCTCGCACATCGAAGCTGATGTGCAGTGTGGTGGCGTACGCCTGTGAAACGGTCAAGCCGCGCAGGGGACCGTAGGAGCCGAGGTAGGGCCCTGATTTCATGCTGGGGTCGAAGAACAGCGCCAGAAAGCTGCCGGTCAGCACCAGGACGACCAGACTGTACAGGGCGAGTTCGCCAAGGAGGAACGACCAGTGGTCCGGGAACGCCTTTCGCATCATCCCCTGTGCAGCCTCTGAAAGAGGTGTTCTACGGTCGGCCGCGACAAACCCCGCCTGGGCGATCCGGTGTGTCCTCTCCTTGATCACGCGTCTGCGTCTGGGAAACAGAAGCACCGCTCGACTCCCTCTTCAGCTTGCGGCCGGCACACCGAGTAGCGCGACCACGACATACACCGCACCACTGCGACTATGGGGGGCTGTCTGGGACGGACTGCCGCATTACGCGGATCAGGGGCACGGCGCTCCCACGAGCGGCTGCCAAGGGGCTTCGCCGGACAGCGCAGCCGCGACGTCGGCGGCGGCGAGCGGGAGGAGCATGGGTCAGCGGGTGAGCACTCCCTCTCCCCCGAGCCGCTCACCAAGTCCACCGCCGCGCGGGGACGGCCCGCGGTGGGAGCCAGGACCTCACGGAGCTCCCGGATCGGCCAGGAGGCAGGCGGCCCAGCTGACGACGGTCTCGTCGACCCAGGTGCGCCAGGCGGTGTCGTCGGGATGTGGGTCGCATCCGGTGAGCCAGTCCAGTCGGCGGGATCCGCTGGGGGCGAGCAGCGGAGCAGTTGGACGTAGGGAGACGCTCGCGTCGTGGCAAAGCCGGAAAGTGGGAGCATTGAGAAGTGGGGGCGTCTCACGATGGGGCGCCGACGCACGTGAGGAGGGCTCGTCTCATGTCCGACCCCGAGTTCTACCGCCGTGACCGGCCGGAGGACACCAGTCTTCCCGAGGACCGGCCCCGTGGAGGCGGCCCCGAAGATCCATCACCCAGACACCGCACTCCGTGGGTGTGGATCATTGTAATCGTGATCATCCTGGTGGCGGTCGCCATCGTCGTACCGCTGATATAGATCGGGGCAAGGAGCCGCGCCGGTCACCAGTGTTCGTGCGACGTCGTCTCACCAGGTGACCTCTGCCGCCCGGCCGTGCGCCGGGCGGCGGTCATTCCTGACTCGAGCGAACAACGGCTCAGCAGAGGTACGTTGTCAACGCGAAGATGCTGGTGGACCTGACTGCCCAGACTCGGAACTGCCAGGCTGCGGCGGCCTCCGTCACGGCGGGAGTCCTGACCGGTTCCCTCTCCCGTCGGCGCCCCGAGCTGCGCCTTCGGCATCCGCGGCTGCGATGGCGCCCTCTTCACTGTGTCCGACATCTGACGACGGGCGCCCTGTCCAGCGTAATCACCAAAACCGATCCGCCAACCGGGTGTGCGACCGACCGCGGAGCCGGGGTAGCTCTCGGACTTGATCTACTGCACCACCGCCACTCTGAGTGACGGAACCCTTCTGGTCCACGCCGGGGCGGAACCGCCGGGCGGACCAGACTCTCCTGGGTCGGTTCGTTGCGGCGCTCTGGCTCTGCGGCGGCGGCCGAATACACCATGCAGCGTCCGACGCACCGTGCCTGGTCTCGCAGCAACCCGATACCGCGCGTTAACACATGACAAGCGTCTGAGGGCTGCTGCTGCGAGGATGTGATGGTGCGGACCGTTGGTGTGGAGGAGGAACTGCTGCTCGTCGACGCACACAGCGGCGAGCCTCGGGCGCTTTCGACGGCCGTGCTGGCCGTCGCGGAACGCCGCTCGGAGGGAGATTCGGCCTTCGAGCCGGAGCTCCACGATCAGCAACTCGAATTCGCCACCGAACCGCGCAGGGACATGCGTGAGCTCGCGGACGAGGTTCGCCGCTGGCGCGCCGAGGCAGCAGAGAGCGCCGCCCGGGCGGGGGCAGCTGTAGTGGCCCTTGCGACCTCTCCTCTGCCGGTCAGTCCTTCGGTCGGCCAGGGAGAGCGGTACAGATGGCTGGCTGACAGGTTCGGCCGGACCACGCAGGAACAGCTCACGTGCGGATGCCACGTACACGTCTCGGTGGTATCGGACGAGGAGGGCGTCGGTGTGCTGGACCGCGTGCGCACCTGGTTGCCAGTGCTACTGGCGCTGAGCTCCAACTCGCCTTTCTGGCAAGGTCGCGACACCACGTACAGCAGTTACCGGAGCAGAGTATGGGGGCGCTGGCCCTCGGCCGGACCGGTCGAGATCTTCGGCTCCGCGGAGCGTTACCACGAAGAGGTCCAGGCACTCATCCAAACGGGAGTCCTGCGGGACAAAGGGATGATCTACTTCGACGCGCGGCTGTCGCACAGGTACCCCACGGTCGAGATCCGGGTGGCGGACGTCTGCCTGGACCCGGCCGACACCGTCCTGCTTGCCACGCTCGTCCGCGGCCTCGTCGAGACCGCGGCACGCGAATGGCGCGCCGGCGATCCGCCGGACCCGGCGGGAGCGAGTGTCCTGCGTATGGCTGCCTGGCAGGCCGGCAGGTCGGGACTGGAAGGACAACTGCTCCACCCTCGCACCATGCGCCCCGAACCCGCGGCCGATGTCATCGCGGCCCTGCTCAGGCACGTTCGAGGTGCCCTGGAAGACAGCCACGATTTCGCTTCGGCTGAGCAAGCACTCATGGACGTACTGGAACGGGGGACCGGGGCACGGACCCAACGGGAACTACTCGCTCGCACCGGCAGTCTCCGTGACGCAGTGGCCGAGTGCGTGTCCAGGACACTTGGCTGAACCTCGGTGCCAGGGCACCGTGAGCGGTGGGATGAGTCGCGGTTGTCCGATCGGTGCCTTGAGGCCGGAATGGGTTCTGCCCGACAGGTGTGGTGGCAGAGCCAGTCATTCGCCGCGACCGGTGATGAAGTCGCGTACACGGTCTACCAGTCCCAGCCCAGGAGAAAGGATCTTGCCGACCAGTGCGGAGCTCGGGATGCCGGGGTGCGGACGAGTGGGAGCCGTCTCCTTGGCCGTTCGGACCTCTTGCCCCAGAAGATCCAGAAGCTCTGGACCACAGGCCGCGCGAAGCTGAATGAACAGATTGTCTTCCTCGTCCCTGACATGTGCACGGACCTCGGTGCGGAGCTTGACGAACAGGTGGATAAGCTCGGGATCGTCCGCACTCATCCCCTCCAAGTCTTTCAGCAGCCGCTCGACGCGGACGTGATCGGCAGTCTCCTTTTCGACCAGCGCATCGCCGCCCGGGACGTGCTCTCGCACAGCCGGGTACAGATGCCGCTCCTCTGCGACTGCGTGCCGTACGAGCTCCATGGTCAGTTGGTCCAGCAGCCGTCTGCGTTCCGGGCCCCGTGCCGGAACGGCTTCGATCCGGTCGAACAGTTCGTCCGCCTCACGGTGGTCGGCCATCAACTCCTCGACGACATCGCCGCTATCCCGCATGATGCATACCGCCTTCGGGTCCAGGTTGCGCGGCCGGAACGGACACGCGGAAGAATGAAACGCGTCCACAGCCGTGCAACAGACATCCCACGCAGCGGCTCTGCTGGACATGTCCGCAGCCCCGCCGTTGCTTCGTCCCCTGGCCGCCGGCCCGGAACGTTTTTCGCCGAGCCGCCCTGTCAATGACCGAGTGCCTTGCGCAACTCCTCTTTGTTCATCGTCGAGCGGCCCTCGACGTGCTTCTTCTTCGCCTCCTCGTACAACTGGTCCTTGGTGGGCCCCTGAGCTCCGCGATGGGACCGCTCTCCGCCACGCTGTGAGGCGGATTTCGGATCGCGCGTCGAGGTCTTGCTGGCTGTTTTGGCCTCCCCGGACCGGGCCCGCTCCTTGTTGACCGTGCGCGCGGCAAGCTCCTTCGCACGCTCCTCGGAAGCACCGCGCTTCTCCGCACTCTCCTTGATGTGCTCGTACTGCCTCTCCCGCTTACGACTCGAACCTGCAGGCATCAAATGCTCCTTCTCTCATGTCCGACTCCGGGCACGGAAGTCCGCGAGGGACTCCCACGCCGGGCGTGCTGACCCTCACCGGGCCGCCGCGTCCACTCCACCCATACGCCCCCCACGCCACCCACGCCACCCGGGACAGCCCGGCGACCCGTATGGGGGCACTCGCCCGGTGGTAGCGGTGGGGCCGCTGGCGGCGGTCGGGCGTGGCAGGCAGGCCGGGCCCGTCGCTCACCGCCGCGGGGGTGTTCGGCGAGTCCCGCCAACTCGGCTGCCGTGGAACGGATCTGGGAGACGAGTGCTGGGGGCACCATCGATGCCTGGCCGGAGGTGGAGCCCCGCTCCCGTCAGCGTGCTGTGCGGGTTGGGGACGAGTGCTCGCCTCTCGTCTCGTGTGTCTCAGCACGGAGAGCAGGCGCGGAAAAAAGCGGTGCGGCGGGTGTTTGTGTGGAACCAGAATCGGTGTCCCGCGTCTCATGGACGCCGAACTGCCGGCGGGATCACTCCCCTGGCAAGCGTTCGTTGCCTCGCGCTCTGGTGCTGATCACACTCCGCCACCCTCGGTCGGCTTCGCGTCCTTGAAATGCCCGTGACACATTCCGTCGAGCGAGCCGTCCCCAGCTGAGGCAGGCGGTCAGGGATGGAGGCACGCTTCGAGTATGGGTGAGATGCGGCTGAGGACGAGTGACGCCGACGGGCCTGGTATCAGACGTGTCCGTTCGGGCCGCGGATTTCGCTACCAGGATGCCTCGGGGCACCGCATCGGCGACCCCGAGGAGAAGGACCGACTGCGGCGGCTCGCCATTCCCCCGGCGTGGCGGGACGTCTGGATCTGTCCTTGGCCCAACGGGCACCTCCAAGCCACCGGTACCGACTCCGCAGGCAGGCGCCAGTACCTGTACCGCCCGAGGTTCCGCGAACAGCAGGAGGCCGCGAAGCACGACCACGTCCTTGAGGTCGCCGCCGCGCTGCCCGAAATGCGCGCGCACGTCGCGGAGGACCTCGATGGGCGCGGATTGACCCGCGGGCGCGTCCTGGCCTGCGCCGTCCGCATGATTGACCTGGGATTCTTCCGCGTCGCAAACGAGGCGTACCGGCGGGACAACGGGGCATACGGACTGACCACCCTCTCAAGGAGCACGCCGTCTGCCGGAGCGGCGAGGTGTGCCTCACCTACCCGGGGAAGTGCTCGAAGACGCAGACGCGCGCGTTCGTCGACCCTCCCGCCTGTACAGTGCTGCGCTCTTTGCTGCGCCGCCGCGGCGGCGGTGAGCGGCTGTTCGCCTACTGGGAGGGCCGGGCCTGGCACGGGGTACACGCCGAGGAGCTCAACGACTACTTGCGTGCCCGCGCGGGAGCGGACATCACGGCGAAGGACTTCCGGACCTGGCACGCCACCGTCCTCGCGGCGGTCGCCCTCGCAGTGTCGGCAGAGGTGGCCGATGAGTCGAAGACCGCACGCAAACGCGCCGTCGTCCGCGCTGTCCGCGAGGTCAGCGAGTACCTCGGCAACACGCCCGCGGTATGCCGGGCCTCGTACATCAACCCAAGGGTCATCGAACTCTTCGAGGAAGGCCACACGGTCGCCATCGCGCTCAGCAGACTGGGCGACGGCGCTGCCCTGGGCCGGCCGGCACGCAGGGAGCCGTTGAGGAGGCGGTCCTGCGGCTGTTGACCTGAGATGGCAGCACCGCACGGGCCCCTGCCGGGGGCCGAAGCGCCGCAGCCAGTCGTGGCTGCAGGACGGCAGCGTCATCACGCTGCTTCGTACCGGTGCGCCCGCCCCCCGCGCCATTCGATCCAGTGGGGGTCGTCGACAAGTTCCCACGCGTCGTCGAGCCCGGCACGCCTCAGGAATTCGACGAGGTCGCTGTCGTTATGGGCCAGCCCGACGACCTTGCCTTCGATAGCGACTCTTCGTCCGCCAGAACGGGAGAGGCCATGGACAATTATCGGCGCCTTCATCTCTCCAGGGTGCGACGGGATGCTGCTCACAGCACCCCGCGTTCCATGTCTGACGACGTCTTCCGACGGTGTAGCCGTGGCAGAGGCCGGCCAAGCCGACGAATGATCGGTCGACGCTGCTGCCCACTGCCTGGCAGGCGGTCGCCTACGCGGACGTGCCGCCCGGAGGCAGCGTCACGGTCCTGGGCCCTGGACCCATCGGCGACATGGCAACCAGGGTCGCCCAGCACCGTGGTGCCGGGCTTGTGATCGGTGTTGATCTTGTGCCTGAGCGGCTGGTCAGGTCCACCGGGCGCGGGGTTCAGGTGTTCGACGTGAGCCAATACGGACAGACTCTGCCCGATGCCCTCGGGACCTCACCCACGGACGGGGCAGTGATGCCGTCATCGACGCCGTGGGCATGGAAGCCCATGGCGCGCCTCTCGCGAAGGCAGCTCAGCGGGCGACCGCGGGGGTGAACTGCGTGCCATTGGAGTGTGCTCTTCCGGCTTTGCGTCGAGCCGCGACCTGCGCCGGGCAGGCCGCTCACATCATGAGTGTTCGGCCTGGCGGGAGCAGGCAGGCCAGGAAGCAGAGAGAACACAGAATGGCTGGCGCACGAGAAGAGACGACCTCAGAGGCCTGGCACACGGGCGGGGACTCGCCGAGGTCCTGTGCGCCATGACGGAGCAAGGGGCCCAGGGCCGTGGGTTGGCGAGGACCACCGCCTGGCGCACACTGCTGGTCGTTCCTGTCCTCGGTGTGGTACTCGGCGGGTGCGGCGGCTCCGGCGAGCGCGGCTCGGACGCGTCTGCTGCCGCGGCGGGATTCGAGCGGGCCATCGGCACCGGGGATACGACAGCCGTATGTGCGGCTCTGGCACCGGATACCCGCAGCGAGGTGGAGGAGTCCGGGAAGGGAGCGTGTCCCGACGCGATCCCCGAGGCAGAGCTGCCCGTCGGCGGATCCGTTCTGACAGTCGATGTCTACGGTCGGCAAGCACGGGTCGTCCTCGCGGCGGACACGCTGTTCCTCTCGCAGTTCGCCGACGGCTGGAAGATCGTCGCCGCCGGGTGCCGGGTCCTGACCGGCCGCCCGTACCAATGCTCCATCAAGGGTGGGTGAGACGTGTGCGGGTCATGTTCACACTGCTGCTGGGCGGGGTACTGACGGGTCTTGCCTATTTCATCGCGATCGGGTTGATGCACCGGTGAGGCCACGCGGAGTTGCAGGTCAGGAGAGGGCCGGAGTTCTTCGCTTCTTGCGTGACAACGGACTGAGTCTGGGCTTCGGAACCGCCTTCCTGCTCGCTCTCGCGGGGCAGGCGATCGCCGGGCATGCGGAGTTCAACGATCAGCTCGCGACCGACGGCCTCGCGCGGATCGGGTTCGGCGCCTATCTGATGTCCTCGGACTTCGCCGTCGATGTGACGGAGAACTGGCAGTCGGAGTACCTGCAGTTCTTCCTCTACATCGTCGCGACGGTCTGGCTGCTGCAACGCGGTTCGCCCGAGTCCAAGAAACTGGACAGAGCCGGCACCGAATCGGACCGGGAACAGCGGATGGGTAAACACGCCCGCGAAGACTCCCCACGCTGGGCCGGCATCGGCGGAGCCCGCCAAGCGCTGTTCAGCCGCTCCCTCGGCCTGGTCATGGCCGGACTGTTCCTGCTGTCATGGCTGGCGCAGTCCATCGCGGGCGCCAGCGCCTACAACGAACAGCAGCTGCGCTCGCTCCAGGCCCCCATCAGCTGGGGAAACTACCTCTCATCCGCCGACTTCTGGGGCCGCAGCCTGCAGAACTGGCAGTCCGAACTCCTGGCAGTCGCCTGCATGGCCACCTTCTCCGTATACCTGCGCCAGCGCGGATCCCCGGAATCCAAACCCGTAGGAACCCCTCACGGAACAACGGGAGTCGAGGGATGACACGCCCTCCCCAACGACGAACCGGACGGTACCGGTCCGGCCAACCCGCCAACGAGATAGGACCGCTTGAGAACTCATCTCAATTGGTCAGTGCGCTGCGCTTCGACGAGTGAGGGCCAGGTGCTTTTCGGTCCAGGCGCGATGGCTTGATCGTGATGTGAGACTTGCAGCATGGATCTGGAGCGTGAGTCGCGGTGGGAAAAGGACGCAATGACGGTGGAGATCGTTTTTGCTCTGGTGACTGCAGTCGTGCTGGCTGCGGCGGTCTTTGGCAGTCGCTCTGGCTCTCACACTGGCTCTTGGCGTCTCTGGTCCAGCGGGGAAGGGCACGTTGGTGGGGGGTGCGCTGCTCGGAGCGGCAGCCGGGGTGCGGCGTCTGGTACGGGTGCTGTGTCGGTTCGACGCACAGCGCTGTAGAGGTCACTGACTGCGGGCCTCCTCCCGGTCGATAGCCTGCCGGCGTGGGGACTGTCCAGGGGCTGGTGCCGGATGAGATGTGGGAGTTGTTCCAGAGTGGTGCGCCGAAGGCACCCTCGCGCCTCAGGGTGACGGTCTGCGTCGGCGTGGCGACCGTGGGGTGCTGGCGGCGATCGTGTTCGTGGATGCACGTGGCAGCAGCCGTCCGCCGCGTCGTTCGGGCCGTCCGGGGATCAGCGATGACCTGCACGTTCATCTCGTGCCGCTTGGCCTTCCCGGAGTGGTAGGGGCGGTCGGGGGGCCCGGAACCGAGAAGGGTCAGCGCATGCCGACTACGATGGAATGGCGTCATGTGAATATGGCGTGGGTCAGTAATGTCGTCTCCGAAATCCCGGAGAGGGAACATGGCCGTAGACGAAGAGGGCGAGACAGAGAGTGTCCGGCGCCCGTCCAGCAGGAAGACCGCCGGGAAAAGCAACACGGGTCGGGCCGAAAACCGTACGAGCGCGACGAAGCGCGCGCCCCGTCGGACTTCGGCACCGCGGGCCATGCGGTACGCGGCTGAGCAGCTCCAGGAGCTTCTGGGACGAGCTCCCGAATCTGTCTCGGCGCTGAAACCGACTGATGACGGCTGGCAGGCGGACGTAGAAGTCCTGGAGCTGGAACGTGTTCCCGGCACGACAAGCGTGATGGCCAGCTACCGGGTGCTGTTGGACAAGGGTGGCGAACTGGTGTCGTACGAACGCACACGGCGCTACACCCGAGGGCAGATCGACCGGGGCTGAGGCCCGATATGACGCGCCGATGCGCCGTTTGTCGCCCGCACGAGAAGGTCGCGCCGGAATCGGAGCGAGCCGTTGAAAGGGGGCACCATGACTGTGGTGCCGCAAGCCGGAGGAGCCATTGCCAGGGGCGGTGGAGGAGGTTCCGCCAATCTTTACGACATCCTCGATCTGATCCTGGACCGCGGTCTGGTCATCGATGTCTTTGTACGTGTCTCGCTGGTGGGCATCGAGATCCTCAAGATCGATGCCCGCATAGTCGTGGCGAGCGTGGACACCTATCTCCGCTTCGCGGAGGCCTGCAACCGCCTCGACCTGGAGCAGGGCCGCAAGGCCCCCTCCAAGCTGACCGACCTGGTGGGCGAGGTCACCGAGGGCGGAGCACACGGCAAGACCAAGGGCGCCCTGGCCGGGGCCGCCGAAATGCTGACCGATGCCCTCAAGGGAGGCGATGACGACGAGACCGAGCATTCCGGAAGGAGCCGCAAGGAGCCCGAGGAGAGGCGGGAGCGGCCGCGGCGTCGGCCCGCCGCCCGGCGCCGCGAGGAGTGAGCCATGGCCGTATACGTCTACTCCATCGTCCTGACCAGCCATCCGCAGCGCCTGAACGGCCTCGAGGGAGTGGGGGAACCACCGGCAGCACTGCGGACCGTGCATACCGGGAAACTGTCCGCTGTCATCAGCGACGCGCCCGAGGAGCTGAGGCCCAAGCGTCGGGACCTCGGCGCGCACCAGGCTGTCCAGGAGAGGCTGATGGCCGACGGTACGGTTCTGCCGCTGCAGTTCGGTTTCACCGCCCCGGACGACGATGCGGTGCGAGCGGTTCTGGAGCACCGTGCGGATGAGTTCAGCGAACGCCTGCGAGCGCTGGACGGCTGCGTCGAATACCACCTGAAGGCTGCCCAGGACGAGGATGCCCTGCTGCGCCGGATCCTTCAGGAGTCCGATGAAGCCCGCGAGCTCAACGAGGCGATCAGGAGTGGCAGCAGCAGCCCGGACCTTCCCCTGGCCCTCGGCGAACTGGTCTCTCAGGAAGTGCAGGCGCGGCAGGATCAACTCGCGGCAGGCATTGTCGATGCGCTGCGCGGATTCGCGCGGGAGGAACGCTCGTCGCAGGCGACCGGGAACGACTTCCTGAATGTGTCCTTCCTCGTGGCGCGGGACAACGAGCAGAGCTTCCTCGGCGAAGAGCAGGGTCTGGCCAAGGAACTGGGCGAGGACTTCGACCTCCGGCTGCTCGGACCGCTACCCACCTACAGCTTTGTCTAGGGAGCGTTCATGGGACTGCTGACTCAACTCGCGACCCTTCCACTGGCTCCGGTCCGCGGCGTGACCTGGGTGATGGAGCGCGTGGTCGAGGCCGCGGAGAACGAGTACTACGATCCAGCGCCCGTCGAACGGGAACTCGCCCAACTGGAGCGACAGCTCGTGGCCGGGGAAATCGACGAGGAGACATTCGACCGGCGTGAGGACGCGCTGCTGGACCGGCTGGACGAGATCAGGAGGCATTTCCAGGGCGCCTCCACCTGATCACCCGCAATCCGCGGAACGAAAGAGCACGGTCATGCGGCGCCGTTGATGTGTCGTGATACCAGGGAATCGAGGTGCAGGGTCCGTGTCCGAACCCGTCGCCAGGAGACTGGGCGATCTTCCGTCCAGGTCCGCTCCGTACGGCCAAGGCTCCTCAGCCAATCTCGCCGACATCTTGGAACGGGTCCTGGACAAAGGCATCGTCATCGCCGGCGACATCCAGATCAACCTCCTGGATATCGAACTGCTCACGATCAAGCTGCGCCTGCTCATCGCTTCGGTGGACAAGGCGAAGGAAATGGGCATCGACTGGTGGGAACACGACCCGGCACTGTCCTCCGGCGCCAACGACGGCTACCGGTCACTCGCCGAGGAGAACAAACGGCTGCATGCCGAGATCGCCGCCCTGCACGAGGACCGTGAGCTGCCACCGGCCGAGGAGAGAAAACGTCCCTCGACCCCCCGCCGCACCAAGCGGGCAGATTCCAGAGCCCGCGGCGAAGGGCGGGACGAGCCGTGACCAGGACCCTCACCTACGCGTACGCCGTCGCACGGGACGCCGACGGAACCTTGGCAAAAGCGCTCTCCGAGCTCCATGGAGTGTCGGATGCGCCAGTGCATCTGGTGCGTGCACCCGAGGGCCGCGATGTGGTGGTCGCCGTGAGCCCGGTACCCGAGCGGGACTTCCAGGAAGCCGCACTGCGAGTCCATCTCGAGGACTTGGAGTGGCTGGAGTCCGTCGCCCGCTCCCACCACCACGTGATCGAGGCACTGGCCGCCCGCACCACCGTCCTGCCGCTCCGTCTGGCGACGGTGTACCTGGACGACGAACGCGTACGAGTCATGCTCTGTTCCCACCACGAGGCGTTTGACCGTCGGCTGACCGACCTGGCGGCGCAGGTGGAGTGGGGTATCAAGCTCTACGTCGAAACGGCCGCGTCGACCGAGATCCCTGAGGAGGGGCCCTCGCAGACGGGCCTTGGTCCCGGGCGGGCGTACCTCAGCCATCGCAGGGCACAGAGACACGCTCGCGAAGACACCTACCGGGACGCCGAACGGGCAGCCGCGCGGGTCGAGACCGCCGCCCGCAGCCGTGCGGTTGATCGCGTGCAGCACCGGCCGCAGCAAGGCGAACTCGCCCGCGGGCCGGGGGTGAACGTCGTCAACGACGCCTACCTTGTGCCGTTGAGTCAGACTGAAGAATTTCGCGCCGACGTAGTGAGGGCGGCAGATGGAATTCCCGGAGTGCGTATCGAAGTCACCGGGCCGTGGCCTCCGTACTCCTTCGCCGCCGAGATCGAACCGTTGAAGGGGGCCACTTCATGAGGGCGGTGGGCAGTCTTCCAGCCACGTCGCGGGAGCCGCTGCCGGAACGACAGATCGCACTGATCGACCTGCTGGACCGGTTGCTCAGCGGAGGCGTGGTCCTCACCGGCGATGTCGTACTTTCCATCGCGGATATCGACCTCGTGCGCATATCGCTGCGTGCCGTGATCGGCTCCATCACTGAGCAGTACCCCTCCCCGTGGAGTGCAGTCTCAGCACACGTGGGAGAGGACCATGACGGCTGAGGAACATGCACCTCGTGATCGCCTCGACGAGGTTGCCGACGCCGCCGTCCGCGCCTTTCGCATGCTGCCCGCGATGCCACAGGACGCCCCGCCCCGGGACAGGGCGGAAGCGCGAAGGCCGGCCCGCCGGGTCACCACGGACCCCGACACGGTGGAACGGGACTTGATGAAGCTCGTCCTCACCCTCGTCGAACTGCTGCGACAACTCATGGAACGCCAAGCGCTTCACCGGGTCGACGCAGGAGATCTCACCGAGGAACAGGAGGAACGTCTGGGAGCAACTCTGATGATTCTACACAGTCGTATGATTGAACTCTGCACCCGATACGATCTTTCTATGGAAGATCTCAATCTGGATCTCGGGCCCCTCGGGCCTCTGCTACCACCAGCCGAATAACTCCCATGGAGCACAAAATGGGCCTCGGAAAGAAAGCCAAGAACATCGGAAAAATAGCAGAGGGGAAGACCAAGGAAGCGGCCGGGAAGGCCGTAGGAAATGAAAGCCTGGAAGCAAAGGGAAGGGCACAGAAGACGAAGGGGCAGGTGAAGCAGGTGATCGAGAAGGGCAAGGACACCTTCAAGCACTGACGGATGCCAAGCGCATCAAGAGCCAGACGCCGGCCTGCCGCACTCGGAAATGCGGCAGGCCCCGCCTGGTGCGGTCAGTGAACTGGTAGGGGGCCGGCCGCCGTTGCCGATACATGCGGCCCGCGCTGGCGTTCTCTGTGACGCTGCGTTTCACAACGGTGGCGAGTCGAGGCCTGTGGCAGGAAGAGCGATATCTTTCCCCGGCCTCCGTCGGGTCGACCCACAGGCCGACCAGCGTGTCCAGCGACTGCAGCGCTCCACACCTGTGACCGCCCGGCACGGCCCCGTCCGGGACCCTCGCTTCCTCATCGTCGCCTTACCCTTCGGCGCCCTCTCTGCACGTCTCCATCCTCGTCCTCCTCGCCTTCGCGGTCGTACTCGTCTTCCTCGCCGTCGTGCTCGCCGTCGTGCTCGTCGTCGCGGTCGTACTCGTCGTCCGCGCCGTCATATTCTTCGTGAGCCCCTTCTTCTTCAAGAGCCCCTTCTTCTTCAAGAGCCTCTTCGTGGGTCTGCACGACCTCGCCGTCGCGGATTTCTCCTCGCCAGCCCTCGGGCTCTTCGTCGGTGAGAGTGACGTGGCGCTGGAAGTGCTTGAGGTCCAGCCGAAGTCGCCGCCCCTGAGCACGCCAGAGATTTCCAGTCTTCTCGAAAAGACCCGATGCGTAGTATTCAACGACCAGAACAATTCTGGTCAATCCGGGCGCCAGTTCATGGAAACTCACCGCACCGCGCGTCGACCCTTTTGCTCCCTCGGATGTCCAGACGATGCGTTCGTCCGGTACCTGTTCCTGCACAGTCGCTTTCCAGCCCCGAGTCGACGGGCCGACCTTGGCTTTCCAGTCGCTGGTCCTCTCACCGGTCCGAGAAACATCCCGTACGCCCTTGGTGAAGCTGCTGAACTTCTCGTACTGCGTCCAGTGGTCGTAGGCGGTACGCAACGGCACACCGACATCGATGACCTCGATGATATTGGTGACCTTCTTATCTCCTGACTTGCGCCCCTTACCGCCGCCGAGGGCTCCCTTCGCCTTCCCTATGACGTTGTCCTTGACGTTCTGTGCCGCCCCGGAGAGCATGCCTTTGAGCGGGGAGTCGCCTCCCAGGAGGTTCGCTCCGACCTTGGAGAGCGATCCGCCGTTCTCGGCGACGTCGGTGAGCTGGTCCGTCGCGTCGATCAGTTTGTCGCCGGCTCTTTCTGCCAGGTCCCCCACCCGGGCCGTCAGGTAGTCACCGAGTTCTTCACGCAGCCGATCAAGTCCCGAGTACGCGTTGCCTTGCTCCGTTTTTGACATGATCCGCTACCTCCGACGCTCGACGCCCGATGACGCCTTCTTGGCCCTCTTCCTGGTGGTCTTCTTCGCAGCGGGCGCAGCTTTCCTTGCCGCAGCTCTCTTCCTCGCAGGCGCCTTCTTGGCCGTTTCTTTGGGCGTTCCGGTTTTCTTTGCCGCCGCCTTTTTCGCAGTAGACTTTTTGGCAGTGGCTTTCTTGGCTGCAGTTTTCTTTTGTGGCGCAGATTTCTTCGCAGCAGCCCTCTGGGAGGTCGCTTCTTTCTTGGCGGTCTTCTTGGGAGCCGACTTTCTTGCATCCTTCTTGGCAGGGGCCTTTGCCGCTTCACCTTGACCAGCGGCCGACTTGCGCCTCCGTGGCGGAGGCTTTTCAGCAACGTGGGGAGCACGACGTCGGGCCCGCTCTTTGCGCTCTTCCTCCGGCTCCGCGTTCTCGGGCTCTTCCTCTTCCCCTTCATATTCCTCTTCAGGCTCGGTCTCGTCTTCCTCCTCGTAATCTTCTTCGGGCTCCTCCTCCCCCTCGTCGTACTGGGGCCCTTCTTCCTCTTCCTCCTCCTCATCCGGTTCTCCCCCACGACTCTCAAGCTGGAGGGTGCGTTCATGGAGTGAATCAGCAAGTGTCGTCATCCGACGGTTGAAGGCTGCCGCGACAGCCTCCCGGCCGGCGTCCTTGACCTCCCCTCGCAGCTGCTCGCCCAATTCCGCGACTTGAGGAATCTCCCCTAGCTTGCGCATACCTTGTGTCACGAGCTTTCGCGGTTCGAGTCCGAATTGACGTCCAGCAATGTACGACGCGGCTGTGAGGGCGAGTCGGCCTTTCTTCGTGCGGCCCAGCAAATAGCCGCCGGCCAAGGCAGCGGCAAGCAGAATCCTGTTTCCATCGTTCACGGGTACGTCACCTTTTCGTGGGGGTCTACAGCCGTGGGCGTCTGCTCAGCAGGACGCCACTCACCGGCACAGCCCTGCCATACCTCCAGAGTGATCGGTGTCCTCGTCCACGCATCCCGAGCAGGCCGACAATGCTCCGTTGGCGCGAAAGGCCCAGGGGAGCGAGTTCCTGGATGCCAGGGGAGCTCGTTGTGCACGGCCCGTCATACGGGTTCACACTCCGTCGGTGGCCGGGGTGGGACGCCGCAGACCGGCTGCCTCGAACCTGCATCGGGGCTGTCACACCAGGCCAAGCGCGGCCACTACGGCGCGCACACCTACCGCCGCACCGACCGCGAGGGTTCCTTCCACACTCTCTGGGGCGGCGACCGGTCGGAGGTCCTCGCGGGCTGACGCGCGGACTGCGGGGGCGGATCGCCGGGCCGCCCCGCGTTCGGTCGGCCGGATGGCCGCGGTTGCGGCCCCTTCGCGGCCGTGCGTAAGTGGCAACTGACCCCCGCCCCATCCCGCACCACAAGGCCCACTGCCCCTTCCCGACGTCGCCGCCCCTGGAGCCCTCCTATGCCCGACGCCACCACGGAGCCGGATACGGCCGCGGCCCAGCCCGTAGTCGCGCCGCTGACCAGCGCCGCGCTCATCCTGGTCGCCACGATCGAGCCCGGTGGCGAGCCCGCCGTGCGCGAGGTGCTGCCTGGCCTCGCGGCCTTCGCCCGCTCCATCGGATTCCGGTTCCCCGACGCCGGCCTGGCCTGTGTGACCGCCATCGGGTCCGGTGCCTGGGACCGGCTGTTCGACGGGCCGAGGCCGAAGCAGCTCCACCCGTTCCAGGAACTCGACGGTGCCCGCCACCACGCGCCCGCCACCCCGGGGGACCTGCTGTTCCACATCCGGGCCGAGCGGATGGACGTGTGCTACGAGTGGGCGGCCCGGATGCTCGACCGGCTCGGCGGCGCGGTGACCGTCGTCGACGAGACGCAGGGGTTCCGCTACTTCGACCAGCGGGACCTGCTCGGGTTCGTCGACGGCACGGAGAACCCGGTGGGGACGGACGCCGTCTCGGCGGTCCTGGTGGGCGCCGAGGATCCCCCGTTCGCGGGCGGCAGTTACGTCATCGTGCAGAAGTACCTCCACGACCTCACGTCGTGGAACGCGCTGAGCACCGAGGAGCAGGAGCGGGTCATCGGCCGTACGAAGTTCGACGACATCGAGTTCGCCGACGACGCCAAGCCCGCCGACTCGCACATCGCCCTCAACACGATCACGGACCCGGACGGCACGGAGCACGACATCCTGCGGGCCAACATGTCGTTCGGCAGCTTCGGACAGGGTGAGTTCGGCACGTACTTCATCGGCTATGCGGCCGATCCCGGCGTCACCGAGCAGATGCTCCGCAACATGTTCCTCGGCAGTCCGCCCGCCACCCACGACCGCATTCTCGACTTCTCGACCGCGGTCACCGGCACCCTCTTCTACGCCCCCAGCGCCGACTTCCTCGACGCCCCGCCGCCTCCGCCCTCCTCGGCCGGGACCGATTCCGTGCCGGAACCCGCGTCCGCGCCGGTGACGGCGAAGACCTCGGCCCCGGCCGCCCCTGCCGACGGTTCGCTGCACATCGGCAGCCTGCAAGAAAGCGCCCAGTGATGAACAATCTGCACCGCGAACTCGCCCCTGTCACGGAAGCCGCCTGGGACCAGATCCAAGAAGAGGCCCGGCGCACCTTCAGCCGCCATGTGGCGGGCCGCCGGGTCGTCGATGTCACCGGCCCGGACGGGCCCGAACTGGCTGCCATCGGCGACGGTCATCTGCGCGACGTCGATCCGCCCGCTCCCGACGTCATCGCACGGGCCCGCACGTCGGTGCCGGTCATCGAGTGGCGCGTGCCGTTCACGGTGACCCGGTCGGCCGTGGACGATGTCGAGCGCGGTTCGGACGACAGCGACTGGCAGCCCGTCAAGGACGCCGCCCGCACCTGTGCGTTCGCGGAGGACATGGCGATCATCGACGGGTACGCGTCGGCCGGGATCACCGGGCTCCGGGACGGCTCCTCGCACTCGCCGCTGGCACTGCCCGCCGATGCCCGGGACTATCCGGCCACCGTCAGCCAGGCGCTGACACAGCTGCGGCTGTCCGGTGTCGACGGCCCGTACCGGCTGCTGCTGGGCGCCGACGCGTACACCGAGGCCACCGAGACCTCCGACCACGGGTATCCGGTCGCCACCCATCTGGCCCGGCTGCTCGACGACCAGATCCTGTGGGCGCCCGCGGTCACGGGTGGGGTGCTGCTGTCCACCCGTGGCGGCGACTTCGAACTGCGCCTGGGCCAGGACCTGTCGATCGGCTATCAGGACCACGACGCGACGAGCATCCGGCTCTACTTCCATCAGGCGTTCACCTTCCGGATGCTGACGCCGGAGGCCGTGGTCCCGATCATCGCCTGAGCGGCTACCGCCTGTGCCCGGTCGCCCTGACGTTCCAGGTCAGGGTGTCGGTGGCCAGGGCGCGGACGGCGGGGTCGCGGATGGCGTCCGTACGGTCCACGGCCTCGGCGGTCATCCGGTGGCTGCGGCCGTCCGCGCGGACGCCGAGCGCCGCGGGGGTGACGGCGGTGCGCCCACGGGCGGACACCTTCTCGACGCCGTCGACATACCAGCGCAGCTCGGTCCTGGCGAGACCGGTGGCGGCACCGGGGCGGTTCGGGTGCGTGCCGGCGACAGCACTGCCGAGGTCCGCCAGGCTCACGGCGATCCGCCGGCCCGGTCCGACGGCGACGCCGGTGTCGACGGAGCTGCTCAGCGCGTTGCCCGCGCGGTAGAACCCGGCGATCATCGCCTCGCGCCCCGGCAGGTTGAACTCGGTGTTGCTCAGCTCCCGCATGATCGACGACTCGGTGGGGCGGTTGAGCCCGAGCGGGTAGTAGGCGCTGCCCTCGAACGTACCCACCGTGCCGCCCGCGGGGTCGGTCCGGCCCAGCCAGCGGTACCACTTGGCCTGCTTCTCGGCGAGCTGCGCGGCCGTGTAGGTGGTGGAGTTGGTCCCGCCCGGCTCGCCGCCGGTCCACGTCCCGTACTCGGGATAGGTGTACTCGTCGTCGAGCAGGCCGACCGAGTGCCCTATCTCGTGGGCGGCGATCAGGCTGGACGAGGCATGGTCGGAGGAGAGGGTGGAGACCCCGTTGAAGGGATGGCCCTCGGCCTGGAGCCCGGAGTAGCCCGCGCCGCCGTACTTGGTGGAGTTGGCGATGACGACCACGAGGTCGGCGGCGGGGGCCTGGGCGGCGTACGCGGCCACCTTGTCGATGTCGGTACAGATCAGCCGCTCGATGTCGGAGCACCAGAAGTAGCTGCCGAGCGCGGTGTCCCTGACGGTGTCCGGACCGGGATCGCCGCTGATGCCGGACTCGTTGGAGACCGCGTCGACCGTCCACACGTTGAACAGACCCTGGTAGCTCTTGTACGGCTCCAGGGCGGTGATGTCGGCCCACTTGGCGGTGGCGTCGGCGTGGAAGTCCTCCTGTTGGTCCGCCGTGTAGCCGTCGCCGATGATCACGATGTCCAGCCGGTCGTCGGACGGACCGGTCACCGCCTGTTCGCCCACCGTGCCGTCGACGGCGGCCTCCGCCGCGCTCAGCGGCGACGCGGCCGCGCCCTTCCGGACGGGGGCACCGACAGGGACCTCGACCGTGCGGCCCGAGCCGCCCGGATCGGGGAAGTATTCGACGGCCACGCGTCGGTCACCGCCGGCACCCGTGGGGGCGGCCGAGGCGGGTGCGGTGGCGGCGGTCGCGGCCAGGAGGCCGGCGAGGGCGAACCCCGCCACAGCTCCTGCCGTGCGGCGCGTGTGGAGGCGTCTACGCATGGACAACTCCTTCTGATTCTAGGGGACTTGGCGAACATCACGGGCACTTGCGGGTGCTAGCGAGTACTCGCAGGGACTATCGGAGGTACGCGGTGGCTCACAGGGCACGGACATCACATAACCCATGAGTTAAATCGACTTAATGCAATGCTTAACCTAGAGGTGGACGGGGTTCTCGAACAAGGCCCGGATGCCTGGTGGTTGAGGATCACAACCGGGCATTTACGATGCATGGACCGCATTTCGGAGCGGGGCGAGGCGGAAGGGACGGTGCGATGGACGAGGGGCGCACAGCGAGAAGGGGCGCAGGGCCGGCCGACGACCCCGGCGCCGTCGGCCGCCGGGTCCAACGACTGCGCACGAAACGCGGCCTGACACAGCGGCAGCTGGCAGAGCCCGCCTACACCCCCGCCTACATCTCCACGCTGGAGGCCGGCCGCGTGCGCCCCTCGGAGGCGGCCGTGCGCCACCTCGCGGACCGGCTCGGCGTCACGTACGAGGAACTGGCGACGGGGCGCCCCGCCCATCTCGCGACCGGTCTGCGGCTGAAACTCGTCGAGGCCCAGCGGACCCTGGCCACCGGCGCCGCCGAGGACGCCGCCGGCGCCTACAGCGGTCTGCTCGCCGAGGCCGTCCGGCACGGGCTCGACGACGAACGCGCCGCGGCGACGCTCGGGCTGGGCCACTGCGCACTGGAGACGGGCGATCTGCCCGCGGCCCGCGAGCACTTCGAGGCGGCGGAGAGGCTGCTCGCCGACGCCCCGCTCCCCCGGCGCGCCCCGGCCGTCCGGGGCAGAGCGGTCGCACACCTCCTGGCCGGCGAACTCCGTTATGCCTGCTACCTGTTGGAGAGCGCGATCGACGAGCTCAACACCTCCGGCCTCCAGGACCCGAGCGCGCTACTGCTGCTGTACACGGCCGCGATCGCCCCGTACATGGACATGGGCGCGCACGCCCGCGCCGCCCAGGCGAGCGAGCTGGCGCTGGCCCTCGCGCCACAGGTGTCCGATCCGGAGCTGGTCGCCGGACTGCACCGGAGCGTCGCCCGTACGCTCATAGCGGCGGGCCGCACCGCGGAGGCGGACGCGTCGCTGGCCAGGGCGGCCGAGATCTACCAACAGCTACAGATCCGTACGGAGCTCGCGCACTGCCACTGGATGCGCGGCTACGTACACGCGCAGGACGGCGATCTGTCCGGCGCCGAGGCCGAACTGCGCGCCGCCCGCGACATGCTGGCATCGAAGCGCGCCGCCCTGTACACCGCTCAGGTCGAGGTGGAGCTGGCCGATGTGCTGCGCCGGGGCGGCAGGACCACCGAGGCCCGGGAGCTGCTGCACAGACTCCTCGGCGAACTGCACCCGGAGCGGGGGGCCGTCCACGCGGGCGGCGCGCATCGGCTGCTGGGTCTGATCCACGAGGAACAGGGCGAGCTCGATGCGGCCGAGGAGCACTACGTCGCCGCACTGGCGCTGCTGGAACGGGCGGGTGCCGCTGGGGATCTCGCGGACATCTGCCGGCTGCTGGGCGATCTGCTGCGGCGGATGGGCCGGACCGAGGCGGCGATGGACGCCTACCGGACCGGGCTCGGCCATCGGGCCTCACCCGGCAGCACCACACTGGGCCCGGCACCGGTCCGCCCACCCACGGCCTGAGCCCGGTCCGGTGGCCGGGCCGCCCGCCCCGTCGGGCCGGTCTACGCCCAGGTGAATGCCGCCTTGTTCGCCCGCCCCGTCACCAGCCCCGCTGGGGTGCGGGCTCCGGCACCGGCTCGGGGCGTGGTTCGGGCGGCTGCGGGATCGGGTCCGGCGCGGGGCCGGGGGGGACGGGGCCGGGTGGTGGAGGCGGCGGCTCCGGCAGCGGCGACGGCGGCCCGGGCATCGGTCCGGGGGTGGGCGCCGGCGGCACGGGGTCGGGGTACGGGTTCGTCATCGGGAGGCCTCCGAACGGTTCGGGTGGATCTGCTTCCACCGTCTCCCGGAGCAGCGGCCCGCGCCTGGTGAGTCCGGGCCCGCGGGTTCGGGATGACCGGCCGGGGGCCGGGGCCGTACGGAGGTCAGCGCGCTGCGGCCGCCGCGGCGGCGAGACCCGGGCCGGGGCTGGAGAGCATCGGAATGCGGGTGCCCGTACGGGTGACCGCGTCGGCCATGGACGCCTGTGCCAGCACGATCGCGTCGGCGTCGCTGACCGCGTCGGCCGCGGCCGCGACGAGGTCCAGGTAGCCGTCGCGGTCACCGGCCTCGAAGCGTGCCCAGGCCCCGTCCACCACGACGGTGCGTACGTCGACGGGTCGGTCCCCCGCCTCTTCGGCGAGCAGCGCGAGGGTCGGCGCCAGGGTGCCGGCGATCGCCGCGAGCACCACCACGCGGTCCTGTGCCGCGGCGGCGGACGCCATCGGGCGGTCGACGCGCAGCACTGGAACTCCGAGCGTCGCCGACTCCGCCTCGGCGACGGCGCCGATCGTCGAACAGGTACAGAGCACGGCGCGGGCACCGTCCGCGACGGCGCCCGCGAGCAGGGCCCCGATCTCGCCCGCCACCGCTTCGGGGCCCGATTCCCTGGCCCTGGCGAGTAGGTCCTCGTGCACCAGGTGGCGGAGCGCGAGTCCGGGATGGCCGGCGTCCCGGAGCGCGTCGAAGACACGTACGTGAACCGGGGAGGTGTGCAGCAGCGCGAGCGTCATCCGCCGACGGTACCGCCCCGGCCCACGTCGGTCAGTACAGCTCGGGGTGCGCCTTGAGCTGCGTCTTCGCCTGCTCCACCAGGTCGGCCGGGACCTCGGGAGCCTGGTCGGGGTGGCGCGCCGCCCACTTCGCGGCGTACGGGCAGAGCGGCACGACGGGCACAGCCTGGCGCGCCGCGGCACAGAACTCCCGGACGAGGGCGCCCGCGATGCCCCTGCCCTCGTGTCCGGGCTCGACGACCGTGTGGACGGCGACGAGCGCGGCGGGTTCACCGTCCATCACGAAGTACGCGACGACCCCGGCGGCCTTGCGGTTCTCGTACGCGAGCAGGTTCCCGCTCGCGCGATCGTCGCGGATGTCGAGTTCGACGCGTTCTGCCGGCTCTGCCATGACGATGCTCCCTCGGGTGTCCGGACCGGGTCAGCGCGCCGGGGGAACGGCGTGCGGGCTCCGTTCGGTGACGGTGCCGGGTACGGGTGCGGACGCGTCGGAGCCGAGTCCGATGATCCTGTTGCCGGCGTCGACGTGCACGACGCGCGGCTCCAGGTCACGGGCCACGGCGTCGTCGACCTGGGCGTAACTGATCAGGATGACCAGGTCACCGGGGTGGACGAGGCGGGCGGCGGCGCCGTTGATGCCGATGACACCGGAGCCGCGCTCGCCCTCGATGACGTACGTCTCCAGACGGGCACCGTTGTCGATGTCGACGATGTGCACCAGCTCCCCGGGCAGCAGATCCGCCGCCTCCATCAGCTCGGCATCGATGGTGACGGAACCCACGTAGTGCAGGTCGGCCTGGGTCACGGTGGCCCGGTGGATCTTTGATTTGAACATCGTGCGCAGCATCGAGGTACTCCTGAACATAGGCTCCCTGCCTGCGTTTTTGCAGGTCAAAGGCGGTTTCCCTACCATACAACCAGTCGCACGTCCGGTCAGCATTCCCCAGGTTCTCCATGGCTCATGCTGACCACTTGCCGACTCTTCCGACACATCGTCAGGTGACTGCTGGAGAGCTTCGCCCGCTCTCCCGGAACCCACCACGACGCCTGCACGCAGCGCCCTCCGAGAGCCATGCGCTCCACCGTGCCGACTGCCGCGACCGCCTCCGGGGCGGCTGCGACCGTGACCCTGGGCAACTCGTCCGGACTCGGGTGCGAGCCCACGCGGCCCACCCGCTCCGCGTCGAGAACCAGTGTTCGGGCACGAAGTTCGAACATCATCGGCTGGTCAACGGCGTGGCGGTGACGCTGGTGGCTTCACCGGATGCCCCCCGATACCGGACGACTTCAGCCCGACCGGACCAGGGCGGTGGGCATCGGTTTCCGTGGATGGGCCTATCTTGGCGCGTATGCAGTTCTACACAATTGGCCAGGCCGCCCGACTTCTTGGTGTGAGCCCGGATACCGCTCGGCGCTGGGCCGACGCCGGCCGGGTGGTCACCCGTCGGGACGAGGGCGGGCGGCGACTCATCGAGGGGAAGGATCTTGCTGCCTTCTCCATGGAGCTGGCCAAGGGCAGCGGCGGTGAGGAGGACGCCTCGTACACCTCGGTCCGCAACGCCTTCCCCGGGATCGTCATCGCGGTGAAGATCGGTGACGTCGCCGCCCAGGTGGAGATCCAGGCCGGGCCGCACCGACTGGTGTCGCTGCTGACGCGGGAGGCAGTGGAGGAGCTGGGGCTGGAGGTCGGGATGGAGGCCACCGCCCGGGTGAAGTCGACGAATGTACACATCGACCGCGCCTGACTGAGCAGCGATGGCCTCCCTCGGACCAGTCGCTGCCCGAGTACGAATGCGCCCCGGTACTGATCGTGGACGACGCGGTGGCGCAGGTAGAAGGTCCAGGCGGGCCGGCCTCAAGTGGTGTCGCTCCGGACCGGCGTCCTGGGCAACCAGGCGGCTCAGCCATGTCCGTGCGTTCTGCGGCAGCGCGTGGCGCCTCGGCGCGGCCCATCCGGACGAAGTGCCGTGCCCGCCGAGCTGGACGCTCTACGCCATCACCCCACCTACGTGGAGTTCTGGCAGGCGAGCATCGACCGTGTCCGCCACCGGATGGTGTGCGGCCGGGACGAGGCCGGACAGCCCACCTGGCACCACGGACTGCTCTGGCCCTGACGGCGCGCGGCGGCGGCCAGGGCCCGGCGGGCGCGGGCGGGTCGTCACGTCCAGGAGGCGTAGCCGCCGTCCACGCGAATCGCGTCGATGCCGCTGATGTGCCGGGCGCCGCAGCGGTCCTGGGGGCAGGACGAGCTGGGCGCCGGCGTGGTCGAGCAGCGTGCCGTCGACGGTGGCGGCGAGCAGTACGGGCGCGCGGCCGAAATCGGGGTCGATCTCCGCCCAGGACAGCAGGGTGTGGTGGCCGTCCGTGCCGGACACCGCGATCAGGAAACGCAGGCGGTCCTTGCGGCGGGCGCGATCGAAGACGGGACCGGCCGACGAAAGGACGTCGTGCAGGAGCGGCCCGGTGAAGCGGTGGTGCCGGGTGCCGCTGGTGGCGCACTCGAAGCTGACATCGGCCTCGTGCTGCGGCCAGGCGAGCAGATCGGGCACCGTCAGGCGGGTCGGACGGGTCAGGTCTCCGGTGAGGGCGGGTTCCGCCATCGTGACCGCCGATGCAGGGGACTGGCTCATGGGCTACCACTTCCTGGATGCCCATACCCCGGCGCCCTTCCCGTACAAACGCACATGCAACCCAGAAGGATCTGCACTCCGGCTCATGCAATGACACAGAAGACTTTCACCTCGCATCTGCGGCACTATCATCAGTGCATGCACATCTACCGGATCGGGGACGCGGCCGCCTTGCCCGGCGTCAGTGCCCACACCGTGAGGCGTCTGGTCGACGGCGGGAAAATCACCGCCGAACGTGACGGGACCGGCTGCCGGATCATCCCCGGGCCGGCCCTCGCGGCCTACGCCCGGCAGTTGCATCGTGCGGAGCGGGATTCCACGGGCTCATCGGCCCACAACGGCTTCTCCGGCATCGTCGCCGATGTGATCCGCGGCGACGTGTCGGCGCAGGTGGAAATCCAGGCCGGGCCGTTCCGGGTGGTGGCGATGGTCAGCCGCGAGTCGGCTGAGGAGCTGAAGCTGGAGCCCGATGTTCCGGCGGTTGCCGTGATCAAGTCGACCAACGTGGTCGTCGACAGACCGTAGACATGTCCGTCAGGACCAGAGGGAGTGGACCCTTGATAACCCGTACCGCACGCCGGACTCTGCAGGTGACCGGTGCAGGCACCGCCGCGCTGCTGGGACTGAGCGCCTGCTCCTCGTCCGACGATTCCTCGTCGGTGAAGTCGGACTCCTCCGCCTCGGACAAGCTGTCCGGCACGGTCACCGTGTTCGCCGCGGCCTCGCTGAAGGAGAGCTTCACGACCCTGGGCAAGGAGTTCGAGAAGCAGCACCCGGGGACAAAGGTGACCTTCAGCTTCGGCGGCAGCGACTCCCTCGCCGCGAGCATCACCGGCGGCGCACCTGCCGACGTGTTCGCCGCGGCCAGCCCCAGGACGATGAAGGTCGTCACCGACGCGGGCGACGCCTCCGGCACGCCCGCCACCTTCGTCCGCAACCAACTGGAGATCGCCACCCTGCCGGGCAACCCCGACAAGATCTCCTCCCTCAAGGACCTCACCGAGTCGAGCCTGAAGGTCGTGCTCTGCGACAAGGAGGTGCCGTGCGGTGCCGCCGCGCAGAAGGCCCTCGACGCCGGCGGTCTCAAGCTCACCCCGGTCTCGTACGAGCAGGACGTCAAGAGCGCCCTGACCAAGGTCGAGCTGAAGGAGGCCGACGCGGCGGTCGTGTACAAGACCGATGTGAAGGCAGCCGGTGACAAGGTGGCGGGCGTGGAGTTCCCCGAGTCGGCCGACGCCGTCAACGACTACCCGATCACCCTGCTCAAGAACGCCCCCAACGCCGACGCCTCCAAGGCATTCATCGCGCTGGTGCAGTCCGCCCAGGGTCAGAAGGTCCTGACCGGGGCCGGGTTCCTGAAGCCGTGACCTCGACCACGAAGTCCGACGCCGCGACCGGCACCCTCCGGGGTGGGCCGCGGCGTCGGCGCGTCGGGACGGGTGGCGGCCGCGGTGCACCACTGCCTCTGCTCGTGCCCGCGCTGATCGGCCTGGCATTCCTGATCGTGCCACTGATCGCCCTGCTCGTCCGGGCCCCGTGGCGCAGCATGCCCGAGCAGCTGACCAGCGCCGAGGTGTGGCAGGCGCTCCGGCTGTCCCTGATCTGTGCCACCGCCGCCACCGCCGTGAGCCTGGTCATCGGGGTGCCGCTGGCCTGGCTGCTGGCCCGGGTCGAGTTCCGCGGCCGTGGCCTCGTGCGCGCGCTCGTCACGCTCCCGCTGGTCCTGCCGCCGGTCGTCGGCGGTGTGGCGCTGCTGACCTCGCTCGGCCGCAACGGCATCGTCGGACAGTGGCTGGACTCCTGGTTCGGCATCACATTGCCGTTCACCACGGCGGGGGTCGTGGTGGCGGAGGCGTTCGTGGCGATGCCGTTCCTCGTCATCAGCGTCGAGGGCACACTGCGGGCTGCCGACCCGCGGTACGAGGAAGCGGCAACCACTCTGGGCGCGTCCCGCTTCACCGCGTTCCGCCGGGTCACACTCCCGCTGATCGCGCCGGGCATCGCGGCCGGAGCGGTCCTGGCGTGGGCACGCGCGCTCGGCGAGTTCGGCGCGACCATCACCTTCGCCGGCAACTTTCCCGGCCGTACACAGACCATGCCCCTCGCCGTCTACCTCGCCCTGCAGAGCGACCCGGAGGCGGCGATCGCCCTCAGCCTGGTGCTGCTTGCCGTGTCCGTCGCGGTACTGGCCGGACTGCGCGACCGTTGGATGACCGCCGGATGACCGAGACACACGACCTCCACACCGGCACCGCCCCCGACGGGCTCGACGCCCGTCTCGTGGTGGACCGCGGTGCCTTCCGACTCGACGTGGCGCTTACCGTCGCGCCCGGCGAGGTGGTCGCCCTGCTCGGCCCGAACGGTGCCGGCAAGACCACGGCGCTGCGTGCGCTGGCCGGCCTGACACCGCTCACCGGCGGTCAGCTGCGGCTGGACGGCACGACGCTGGAGCGTACGCCGCCGGAGTCCCGCCCCGTCGGCGTCGTCTTCCAGGACTACCTGCTCTTCCCCCACCTGACCGCCCTGGACAACGTGGCGTTCGGGCCCCGCTGCCAGGGGGCGACCAAGGCGGAGGCACGCGCGCAGGCCGCCGAGTGGCTCGACCGCCTGGGACTGGCGGATCACACCGGCGCCAAGCCCCGGCGGCTCTCCGGCGGCCAGGCGCAACGTGTCGCCCTCGCCCGCGCCCTCGCCACCCGCCCCCGTCTGCTCCTCCTCGACGAGCCCCTGGCCGCACTCGATGCCCGTACCCGTCTGGAGGTCCGTACCCAACTCCGCCGCCACCTGGCAGAGTTCGAAGCAGTGGCCGTACTTGTCACGCACGACCCGCTCGACGCCATGGTCCTCGCCGACCGCCTGGTCGTCGTCGAGCGCGGCGAAGTCGTCCAGAACGGCAGCCCGGCCGACATCGCCCGCCACCCCCGTACGGACTACGTCGCGCAGCTCGTCGGCCTCAACCTCTACCGGGGCCACGCGGACGGCCACACGGTCCGCCTCGACACCGGCCCTGCCATCACCACCGCGGAGGTCCTGTCCGGACCGGTCTTCGTGGCGTTCCCCCCGAGCGCCATCACCCTCTACCGCAGCCGCCCCAGCGGCTCGAGCGCCCGTAACCTCTGGCGCTGCGAGGTCGCCGGCCTGGAGACCCACGGCGACCAGATCCGCGCCGCCCTGACCGGCGATCTCCCGCTCGCCGCCGATCTCACCGCGGTCGCCGCTGCCGAGCTCGACCTGCATCCGGGCGCGGAGGTCTGGGCGACGGTGAAGGCGGCGCAGACCCATGCGTACGCCGTCTGAGAACACGCAAGGACCGGCGATCGTCCATGACCTGCTTCTTCTCGTCGAGCGACAGCACCACTGCTCCCGGGGGCGGTCCAGGTAGAGGGCGCACACAGCGGCAGCACGCTGCCAGAAGTCGGGGGTATCCCGACGGGTGAGCCAGCCGCGGACCTTGTGCGGTTTCAGCCAGCGAGCCATGCGCGGCATGCGAGCGGTCTACTGGGCGGTTATTGCTGCGTTTCGTCGGCCGCATTGCAAAGAGCCGGTCGGCGCTCCTACGAGTGGCTGTGTCGGGTCAGGCATCCTGCCGGATCCGGCAGTGGGTGCAGGTCAAGCATCATGTCGAGCGATAGAGACCAGTCCGCCTCTGCTAAGAAGCTCACCGGTTGGAAGCCGTTCTTCTCGTAGTAGCGGATGGCGCGGAGATTGTCGGCTTGGACGCCGCCCCACAGGATGATCCTCGTCCTACCGAGCAGTCGTGCAACCTCCGTGACAAGCGGGAAGGCGAGCGTCCCGATGCCCCGGTCCTGGTAGTCGTCAGCCAGAGTGGGGCCGAAGCGGCAGTCAGCCGCTCCAGTGAGGCGGATGCCCGCGTCCTGGTAGCGCGCAATGTCCGTCGGAGTCAGATCGAGGCTGAATTCGAGAAGGCCGACGATCCTGCCGGCCGGCATGTCCTCAAGTACCAGCCTGAGCTTGTCGTAGCGCGATCGCGCCACACATCTCCCGGGCGGTCGCGAAGTCGTACCCGTCGAACATACTGAATCGCCTCGACTCGGGGGACAAGGCCTTGAGAAACTCGGCCAGGTGCCCCGTGTCGGCGTGCACGAGGGGGCGAAAGATGAGAACCGAACCATCATGAGCTTTTAGACGGTGAGCCAGGCACAGGGGGTCCTTCGCAATACCCGTCAGCGTAAGCACCCCAGTAGCCTCTCTGCCTATCAGTGGCCTCTGTCCAGCCCGGCGCTCTGGTCATCCAGTTGTGAGACTCCTCAGTTCGAAAAAGCGACGTCTTATGACAGATCCTTACGCATCATGGTGCACATCGTCTCGTGGCGGCGCACTGTTCCATCGGGGGCCTGCTCGTTCCATGCGTCTGGCCGACGTTCGTAGGCACGGTAGCCCTCGTCCGACCGGTCCGCTGGGGCTAGTCGACGGTGACGGTGTAGGTGGTGCGCTCGGGAGCCTGGGAAGGGGACTCCGCCCCCGTGGTCGGGGTGGCGGGAGGTCCGGCCGTCTCGGGGGGCAGTGTGGAGTTGTTGCGATGATGGTCACCGCGTGGGCGCCGTCCTCGCCCGAGACGTCGACCGGCACCGGCCGCCCCTGCGCCACCGGCTTCCGGGCTTCCCGGCTTCGGTGAGGACTGCCCTGCGGTCGGCGGCGCTGTCCAGGTCCTGGCGCCCGTAGTCACTGCCGGTGGCACTGCCGACGGCGGTGTCGTTGATCCGTTCCTGCCCCTCGGACCCCATTCCGCCCCAGTTCTCGCCGCCGTCGCCTTCGGTGTGCAGCCGGTGCTGTTCGGCCACCAGTCGCTGCTTGAAGGCCTCGCCTCGGGGTCGTCCTGATCCACCGCTGGCCGTCGAACGTGACGAAGTTCGTGGGGTTGTTCGCACCGTCCGGCGCCAGGCCATTGCCGTTCATGCTGTCCGTGGCGGTGACCACCGGCGTGGGATGCCGGCGCATCCAGTCGGGAACCTCGCCGTTGATCTTGTCCTGGAATGCGCCGATCTCGCCGACGCTGGCGCCTGCCCTGCATCGATGTGTCGGTGGGAGTCCGCGTACCGCCGACGTGAACGTCCATCACATCTCCCCCGTGCGAGTTCGATCACGACCGCCCGGCACGGTAACACGCACTGCGCGTAAGGGAGATCTCCTGTCGCCTTCCGCACACACCTCCTCCGCATCACCCCGTCAAGGGCTGTTCCCACAGTCTGCAAAGGCGCATTGCCGACCCATGCGGCCGCCGACCTGTTGCGGCTGTTCGCCGAGTTCGCTGACGCGGGCCCCTCCATGAACCGTGCGAATCAGGCATCGGCTCGGGCTCGTTGACCGGTTCCGGACCGGGCCCCCGAGTCGACTCCGGCCCGTTGACCGATGCCGGACCGGACCGCGGAATCGACTCCGGCCAGTTGACCGGCTCCGCATCGGGAGTCGTCGGCCCGTGTCCCTTCTGTTCGTCGCGGTTGCTCGACCGTCCGAGGGGGCGAACGGCACGCCGAACGGAGCTCCACCGTCCGGCGGCCTGGGCCGTCTTCATCCACCAGGGCGATCCGGGGCCGTCTCCGCGGTGCACCTGTGGTGCCGCTGCCCCGAGCGCCCGATCCGCCTGCGTGCCGTGGCGCTGCCTGCCTCTACGTCTCCGGCGCCGGCTCCGTGGTCCGGCGGCTCCGGCCGGCCCGGACGTCGTGGGCCCTGGTCTTGGGTGTTGCCGGCAACACCTCAGACCGGGGCCCCAGGCCGACTGACCGGACGCCGGTCGCGCAGCAGACTCGTTCCCAGCACCGGCGAGGACCCGCCGGGCACAGATCACGGACGGGGAAGAACGATGAGCAGTCACACGCGGCGAAGGATCCTCCGGGGCGCGGCACTCGCGGCGGCCGGCAGCGTCGTCGGAGGCTACGGTCTCGGCCACTACGCCGCCCCGGCGCAGGCCGCCACCCGCGGCACGGCGTCCGAAGGCCCCGGGTCCACCCCGTTCCTGGAGGGCACCTTCGCCCCGGTCACCGAGGAACTCACCGCGTTCGGCCTCGAAGTGACCGGCCGGGTCCCGCACGACCTGGACGGCCGTTACCTGCGTACCGGACCCAACGCGCTGGGCATCGAGGACCCCCGGGCCCACCACTGGATGCTCGGCGACGGCATGGTCCACGGGGTGCGGCTGCGCGCCGGGCGAGCCGAGTGGTACCGCAACCGGTGGGTGCGCTCATCTCAGGTGGCGCGGAAGCTGGGCGAGCCGTATCCGGGCGAGGTGCCGCCGGACGACTTCGCCTGCAACACGCACGTCATCCCGTACAAGGGGCGCATCCTGGCCCTCCAGGAGAGCGGGCCGCTGCCGTACGAACTGGACGGCGAGCTGAACACGCTGCGCCCGTACGACTTCCGCTCCACGCTGGAGGGCGCGTTCACCGCGCACACCAAGTACGACGCGGCGGCGGACGAACTGCACGCGGTGGCGTACTACCCGACCTGGGACCACGTACGGCACATCATGATCGACCGGACCGGCCGGGTGGCAAGGACCCACAGGATCCCGGTCGCGGACGCGCCGATGATGCACGACTTCGCTCTGACCGGGAAGTACGTGGTGATCGTCGATGTGCCGATCACGTTCGACATGGCAGCCGCCGAGGCGGGCGCACCCGTGCCCTATGTGTGGAACGCGGAGCACCCGATGCGGTTGGGGGTGATGCCGCGCAGCGGTGGCACGACCCGTTGGTTCGAGATCGATCCGGTGTACTGCTCGCACACGCTCAACGCCTACGACCAGGGCGACACCATCATCATGGAACTCACCACCATGCCCGCTCCGTTCTACGCCGCGGGCCGCGGTAACGGCGGCCCCTCCACGACCGGCACACCCGTGCTCGACCGCTGGACCATCGACCTGCGTGCGGGCCGTGTCCGCAGTACCCGCGTCGACGACCTGCCGCAGGAGTTCCCGCGCGTCAACGAATCCCTGGTGTCTCGGCGGCACCGCTTCGCGTACACGGCGAGCGCGGCGGAGATGTGGCGCGCCTACGAGACGGTCGACGGGGTGCCGCCGGACGACAGGTTCACCAACTGCCTGCTGAAGCACGACATGCTGCGCGGCAGCCGGCAGGTGCACCGCTTCCCGAACGGCGCGGCGGCCGGCGAGCCGGTGTTCGTGCCGCGTCGCGGGGCACGGGACGAGGACGACGGTTACCTCCTCTCGTATGTGCACGACCCGGGCCGCGGCGCGAGCGACCTGGTGATCCTCTCCGCGCAGGACTTCACCGCCCGTCCCCTGGCCCGCGTCCACCTGCCGGGACGGGTACCGCTCGGCTTCCACGGGAGCTGGGTGCCGGACGCGTGAGTGGTTCCCCCGCAGAGGCACCAACAGGCTTTCTCGGTAACGGAGTCGAACGAAACGGGGCCTCTGGCGGCCCGACGGGCTGTGTGTCTCCCGCCCCTGGTCTTCTGGTTCGAAGAGCATGGCCATCAGTGCCTGCGGTCGGCTGAGGGGATGGAAGTCATGAGCGACATGTGGACCGGTGAGAAGGTGCGTCTGCGCGGCGTCGAGCCCGGGGACTGGGAGGGCTTTCGTTCCCTGGCCCGGGACACCGTCGACGTCCGCAACGCCGGTCTGGTCGAGCCGCCCCGCTCCGATGAGAGCTTCCGGGCCTGGACGGCCGACCGTGCTGTCCGGGCCCCTGGCGGTGAGGCGTTCCGGCTGGTGATCGAGACGCTGGCCGACGGCACGTTCTCGGGGTCCGTGACGGTCGGTGAGACGGACACTCGCGCAGGACGGTTCAAGACCGGCATCGAGATCGCGTGTGATCACCGTGGTCGGGGCCACGCGACAGAGGCCTCCGAACTGCTCCTCACGTACATGTTCGCCGAGCAGCGCCACAACAAGTGCGAGGTCGAGGTCCATGCGTTCAACGACGCCTCGCTCGCCCTCTACCGCAAGCTCGGCTTCATGGAGGAGGGACGGCTGCGCCAGCACGAGTTCTTCGCAGGCAGCCACCACGACGTCGTGCTGCTCGGCATCACCGCCGACGAATTCTGGGCCACACACCGGCGTCCCGCCGTGCGCTGAACGACGAACCGCCGCCCCGCCCGCTGTCCGGCCCCTCCCGCCGGTGATCGATCGAGCGGATTCGGTCCGAGGGGTAGGCCCGCACGACACTCTTGCTATACGTTCCGTCTAACAGCTTGCTAGACGTAACGTCTAACAAGCGATGGAGGCGCTCGGCAGCCACGCACCCATCGAGCGGGTACGGGTGGGGTCAAGGCCGGCCGGCGTCGAGTCGAGCTGTCGAATCGAGGAGCCGCACCATGGCAAGCAGCACCCTTCGGCCGGAGGACCAGGACCGGCGCGACGAGCAGGACGTCGCCCGGCGGCTGCTCGACTCGTCGGCGAAGCTGTCGTACGACCCTGCCACCGAGGTGGACTGGGACACCCCGCTGGACAAGGACTTCCACGGTGCGAGCCCCGAGTGGAGCACGCTCTACGGCACGGCGTACTGGAACGAGCTGACCGATGCCCAGCGCAAGGAGCTGACGCGGCAGGAGGCCGCGTCGGTGGCCAGCACCGGCATCTGGTTCGAGATGATCCTCCAGCAGATGGTGCTGCGCGACATCTACACGACGGACGCGACCGACCCGCGGTTCCAGTGGGCGCTCACGGAGATCGCCGACGAGTGCCGGCACTCCATCATGTTCGCCCGCGGGGCGGCGAAGCTGGGCGCCCCCGCCTACCGGCCGCGCCGTGCGGTGGTGGAGCTCGGCAGGGCGTTCAAGACGCTCGCGTTCGGCGAGGCCGCGTACGCCGCGATCCTGGTCGCCGAGGAAGTGCTCGACGTCATGCAGCGGGACTGGATGCGGGACGAACGGGTCGCGCCGTTCGTGCGGACCATCAACAACATCCATGTCGTGGAGGAATCACGGCACATGAAGTTCGCCCGCGACGAGACCCGCAAACGTATCCGGAACGCGGGCCCGCTGCGCCGGCAGCTCAACGCGTTCGTGATCGCGGTCGCGTCCTACTTCATCGTCACCAGCATGGTGAACCGGCAGGTGTACGAGAACGCCGGGCTCGACACACGGCGCGCCGTCGCCGAGGCCGGGGCGAACGAGCACCACAAGTCCCTGATGCGGTCCAGCTGTTCGGGACTCATGGAGTTCCTGGCCTCGGCCCGCCTACTCACCCGGCCCGCGCTGGCTCTGTACAAGCGCGCCAACCTGATCTGATCCGAGCGAGCCGAGCTGACGAGATGACCTACGCCATCACCCAGACCTGCTGCAGCGACGCCACGTGCGTCGCCGTGTGCCCCGTCAACTGCATCCACCCGACACCGCAGGAGCGGGCCTTCGGCAGCACGGAGATGCTGTACGTCGACCCGAAGTCCTGTATCGACTGCGGTGCCTGCGCGGACGCCTGCCCGGTCGACGCCATATTCCCCGTGGAGAGCCTGCCGGCCGCGCAGGCGGAGTATGCCGCGATCAACGAGGCGTACTTCGCCGGGCAGGAGCCCGCTCCGGTCGGCACGGGACCGAACTTCCACCGCTGGAGCGCCCCGTCGTTCGAGCGGAGTCTCCCGTCCGACTTCGCGCCGATCCGCGTCGCGGTCGTCGGCACCGGCCCGGCCGGGATGTACGCCGTCGAGGATCTCCTCCTGCACACCAACGCCGAGGTGACCCTGGTCGACCGGCTGCCCGTGGCCGGTGGGCTGGTCCGGTACGGCGTGGCGCCCGACCACCCCGCGACGAAGAAGGTGGGCGACACCTTCGCACGCTTCCACGACCACCCGCGGGTACGCATGTACCTGGGGGTCGAGATCGGCAAGGACATCACCGCTCAGGAACTCGCCGCCCACCACGACGCGGTCGTCTACGCGGTGGGTGCCTCCACCGACCGCCGCATCGGCATACCCGGCGAGGAACTACCGGGCAGCATATCGGCGACCTCGTTCGTGGCCTGGTACAACGCCCACCCCGAGGTCGCACCGGACGCCGTCGACCTGTCCTCGGAACGGGTCGTCGTGGCCGGCAACGGCAATGTGGCCCTCGACGTCGCCCGTATCCTCGTCGCGGATCCGTCGGCCCTGGCCGGCACCGACATCGCGGATCACGCGCTCGCCGCGCTGCGCGCCGCGAAGGTGCGCGAGGTGGTGCTGCTCGGCCGACGGGGACCGGAGCACGCGGCGTACAGCGCCTCCGAGCTCCTCGCCCTCAAGCATCTGCCGGGCGTGGAACTGGTGGTCGACGACCACCAGCCACGAACCGGCGTGACGATCGACGGCGCGACGCCGGACGAGAAGGCCGGCTTGCTGCGGGACATGACCCGCGAAACGGTGAACTGGTCGCGTACGCCCGAGCCGGGACGGCGCATCGTCTTCCGGTTCCACTCCGCCCTCGTCCAGGTGCTCGGCGACGATGCCGTAAGGGCCGTGCGGGTGACAGGAGGTCCGGGCGAGCTGGACATTCCGGCCGGCACACTGCTGCGGGCTGTCGGCTACCGCGGCGCGCCCGTCGCGGGGCTGCCCTTCGACGAGGCGACCGGCACTGTCCCGCACGAGGGCGGCCGGGTGGCGGGGATGCCCGGGACGTACGTCGTCGGCTGGATCAAGCGCGGGCCCTCGGGTGGCATCGGGGCCAACCGTGCCTGCGCCGCCGAGACCGTCGGCACGCTCCTGGACGATGCGGTGGCCGGCGCCCTGCCCGCACCGACGCCCGCGCCCAAGGCGTTCCTCCGGCTGGCCCGGAGCCGCAGCCGCCATGTCGTCGACGCCAAGGGGCTGGCCGCCATCGACAGGGCCGAGATCGCGCGTGGCCGCGACGGCGGGCGCCCTCGGGTGAAGTTCGGCTCGGTGCCGGAGCTGATCGCATCGGCGAAGGGCGGCCGCTGGAGGCTGTCGAGCTGAAACGCCGAGGTGGCGAGGGGGACCGGACGGCTCCCTCCCTGGGGTGCCGCCCGGTCCCTGTCCTGTCGGGGGGTCAGGTCGCGTCGGGGTCGACCGCGACCCGCCCCTTGGCACGCCTGCCGACCACGGCCGCCGCCGCGACGGCACTGCCCGCGAAGGCCAGCGCGACCATCCACGGCTGGTCGAAGGCGTGCCAGGTGGCATGGTCGACGGAGTAGCGTCCTGGCCCTGTCAGGCCGATTGCCGCGGCGGTGAAGCCGAGGAAGGCCGGATACTCGTAGCCACCGCCCTGCGCGAAGAACCCGGCGGGCGCGTGGACGGCCACGGCCCCCGCCATCGCCCCGGCCGCGGCCGCACCGGCTGCCGGGGTGGCGAGGCCGAGGGCAAGCAGCACTCCGCTGCCCGCCTCGCCGAGCCCGGCGGCGACCGCGCTGTGCTTCGGCGGATGGAAACCCATCGCGTCCATCGCTGCGGTGGTTCCTTCGATGCCTCCGCCGCCGAACCAGCCGGCCAGCTTCTGGGCGCCATGCGCGGCCAGTACCGCGCCGGTGCCGACGCGCAGGACGAGCAGGCCGAGGTCATGCCGGTCGAGGCAGGCCATGGGGGTCTCCGCAGGGTTGGGGGGTGGAGGTGGGAGGCATGCAGTGGAGGGCATCTCTGTCGATGTCGACCGGATGCCGTAGTTCCACTTTCCGCGGCGCGGGGCGCCGACGTGTCCCTGTGTTACGCCGTCCGGGGGACGACGGTCTCCGCAGCCATGAGATCCACGCCATTGTGCAACTTGTTGCACAATGGCGTTCCGGTGGTCTACAACTGGCGCAGACGACACTGCGTGAGGAGCCGCCGCATGAGCCCGTACCCGAATCTGCTGAGTCCGCTCGATCTGGGGTTCACCACCCTCCCCAACCGGGTGCTGATGGGCTCTATGCACATCGGTCTCGAAGAGGTCGAGCGCGGCTTCGAGCGGATGGCCGCCTTCTACGCGGAGCGCGCCCGGGGCGGCGTCGGCCTGATGGTCACCGGTGGCATCGCTCCCAACGCCCGGGGCTGTTCCTTCCCCGGCGGGGCGAAGATGACCACCGAGGCGGAGGCCGAGCAGCACGCGCTGGTCACCTCGGCCGTCCATGCGGCGGGCGGCCGGATCGCCATGCAGATCCTGCATTTCGGCCGGTACGCGCACCATCCCGATCTGGTGGCTCCGAGCGCGATCCAGGCCCCGATCAGCGCCTTCACCCCGCACGCCCTCGACGACCACGAGGTCGAGGAGACCATCGAGGACTTCGTCAAGGCGGCCGAGCTGGCACGCCGCGCCGGGTACGACGGGGTCGAGATCATGGGCTCCGAGGGCTACCTGATCAATGAGTTCATCGCCTCCGCCACCAACCACCGCACCGACCGCTGGGGCGGCTCGTACGAGAACCGCATCCGGTTCCCCGTCGAGATCGTGCGCCGGGTCCGCGAGCGGGTCGGCAGCGACTTCATCCTGATCTACCGGCTGTCCATGCTGGACCTGGTGCCGGGCGGTTCCTCGCTGGAGGAGGTCGTGCGGCTCGGCCGCGAGATCGAGGCGGCGGGCGCGACGATCATCAACACCGGGATCGGCTGGCACGAGGCCCGTATCCCCACCATCGCCACCTCGGTGCCGCGCGGCGCCTACACCTGGGTCACGGAGAAGGTCCGCGGAGCCGTCTCCGTACCGCTGGTGACGAGCAACCGCATCAACACTCCCGAGGTCGCCGAGGAGGTCCTCGCCTCGGGGCGCGCCGACATGGTGTCGATGGCCCGGCCGTTCCTCGCCGACCCCGATTTCGTCGCCAAGGCGGCCGCGGACCGCGCCGACGCGATCAACACCTGCATCGGCTGCAACCAGGCCTGCCTGGACCACATCTTCAACGGCAAGGTCACCTCCTGCCTGGTCAATCCGCGCGCCTGTCACGAGACCGAACTCACCCTGTCGCCGACCCGCACCGTGAAGCGGGTGGCGGTCGTGGGCGCCGGACCCGCCGGTCTCGCGTGCGCCGTCTCGGCGTCCGAACGCGGTCACGAGGTGACGCTGTTCGACGCAGCCGAGGAGATCGGCGGCCAGCTGAACGTGGCGCGCAAGGTTCCCGGCAAGGAGGAGTTCGACGAGACGCTGCGCTACTTCCGTACCCGGCTGCGGGAGGAGAAGGTCAAGCTCCGGCTCGGTACCCGGGTCACGGCCGACGCGCTCGGCGGCTTCGACGAGGTCGTCCTCGCCACCGGTGTCACCCCGCGTTCCCCCGGGATACCGGGCCAGGACCACCCCAGCGTGGTCGGCTACCTCGATGTCCTGCGCGACGGGGCGCCCGTCGGCGATCGGGTCGCGATCATCGGCGCGGGCGGCATCGGCTTCGACGTCGCAGAGTTCCTGACCGACTCGGGCGACGCCGCGAGCAGTGACCCCGAGGTGTTCTTCCGGCAGTGGGGCGTCGACACCGAATACCGCGAGCGGGGCGGGCTCCGCACCCCGGAACGTGCGAAGGCGCCACGGACCGTCCATCTGATCCAGCGCAGGACCGGCAAGGTCGGCGCGGGCCTGGGGAAGACGACCGGCTGGATCCACCGCACCGAGCTGCGCCACCGCGGCGTCAGGACGATCGCGGGCGCCGCCTATGACCGGATCGACGACGAGGGCCTGCACCTCACGGTCGGCGGCGAGCAGCATCTCCTGCCGGTCGACACGATCGTGCTCTGCGCGGGTCAGGAGCCGCGCCGTGACCTGTACGAGGAACTGCTCGCCGCAGGTCGTTCGACGCATCTGATCGGCGGCGCCGATGTGGCCGCCGAACTGGATGCCAAGCGGGCGATCCGCCAGGGCACGGAGCTCGCCGCCTCGCTCTGACACGCGGACACCCCGGCCTCGTCGACCAGCGCTCGCGCCACGGGGCCACGCCGTCCACGAGGCCGCTGCCGCGCCGGCCCACGCCCGGCCGTCCATAGGATGCACCCCATGTCACTCCCGCATGCGATCCTCACCGCCCTGCTCGAGAAGCCGTCGTCGGGGCTGGAGCTGACCCGCAGGTTCGACCGGTCGATCGGCTATTTCTGGTCCGCCACGCACCAGCAGATCTACCGGGAACTGGGGAAGCTGGAGCAGGCCGGGCAGATCCGGGCGCTGCCCTCGGAGCAGCCCGCCCGCGGCCAGAAGAAGGAGTACGAGGTGCTGCCGGCCGGCCGCGAGGCGCTCCGTGCCTGGGTGGCCCGCCCCGAGGACCCCAAGCAGGTCCGGGATCCACTGCTGCTGCGCATGCGGGCGGCGGCGGTCGTCGGGGCCCCCGGGCTGGACGCTGAACTCCGGCGCCACCTGGAGCTGCACCGTCGGCAACTGGCGGAGTACCTGGAGATCGAGGAGCGGGACTTCCCGCCCGAGCGGAACTCCGAGGAGGACCGGCTGCGGCATCTGGTGCTGCGCGGCGGCATCGATCTGGAGAACTTCTGGATCGGCTGGCTGACACGGGCACTGGACCGGGAGGAGAGGCCGGGACCATAGGTGCGTCGTTTCTGAACGTGACAGTGGGGTGGGCGAATGTCACGTTCCTCGGCGCACCACCGGCCGGCAGGCATCACTTCCGCGAGTTACGGACCGCCCACCGGTGCCCGGTCCAGTTCCGGCCACAGCATCGGCTGGTCCATCGGTCGCCGGCTCGCGATGACGACCCTCGACGGCGATCCGGCCCCGGGCTTCGGCTCGTCCCCGGCCGGACCGGCGACGGCCGAGGTCTGCGCCTGGGCGCGGCTGAGCAGGATCACGCCCCGTACCGACGCCACCGTCCCGAGCAGGGCCGGGAACAGGCTGGCCGTCCCGCCCTGGAGGCGTTCGCCGAGCAGGGCCAGGCCGATGACCGCCGCAGCCACCGGGTTGGCGAGCGTGACGACCGCCAGCGGTGCGCCCAGACCACCCCGGTAGGCGGTCTGGGAGAGCAGCAGCCCGCTCATCGCGAACGCGGAGACCAGCAGCGCGACGACGACCAGACGCCAGCTGAACAGCGGGCCGGTGTGGTCGGTGACCGAGACGGTCAGGGTCTGGGTGAGCGCGGAGGCGACCCCGGACGTGATGCCGGATGCGGCGGCGTGCCGCAGACCGGGCCGCGCTCCCGGGCGGCTGAGTCCGGCGACGACGGCCATGGTCCCGGCCCCGACGGCCAGCGCCTCGGGCAGGCTGAGTGTTTCGTGCGGGGCGGTGCCGCCCGCGGTCATCAGCAGGGCGCCCAGGCCGAGCAGGGTGAGGATCGTGCCGCGCCATTCGGTCCTGGTGACCCGGCGTCCGGCGGCCCTGGCGCCCAGCGGAACCGCGGCGACCAGGGTGAGGGCACCGAGCGGCTGGACGAGAGTGAGCGGCCCGTACTTGAGAGCCGCGACGTGCAGCAGCGCTCCGCCCGCGTTCAGCGCGACCGCCGACCACCAGGCGCGCCGGCCGAGCAGCCGCAGCACACCGGCGTTCCGTTCGGTCCGCGCGGCGAGCCGGGACTGCGCCACCGCGGCCGAGGCGTATGCGGCGGCGGAGACCAGGGACAGCGCGACGGCGATCACGGTGGCGTTCATCGCCGGGCTCCGGTCGAGGCGTATGGGGCCGGGAGGGCGGGATCGGTGGCGTACGGAACGGCCGACGGCGCGGGTTCGCCCGTCGTGGACGGCCCCGGGAGATGTGCCCGTACCGGAGCTGTGCACGGCAGCCGCAGCGCCGCGAAGGCCACCACGAGCAGCGCGGAGACGACGATCGAGTCGAGCCAGTAGTGGTTGGCCGTGCCGACTATCACCAGCAGGGTGACGAGGGGATGCAGCAGCCACAGCCAGCGCCACCGCGAGCGGGTCGCGACGATCAGCCCGACGGCGACCATCACGGCCCAGCCGAAGTGCAGCGAGGGCATCGCGGCGAACTGGTTGGCCATCGAGTCGGTCGCCGGTGTCGCCCCGTACACCGACGGTCCGTACACCTGGCCGGTGTCGACCAGCCCGGTGCCGGCCAGCAGCCGCGGCGGGGCGAGCGGAAACAGCAGGTGGAGGACGAGTGCGGCGCCGGTGAGTGCGGCGAGGATGCGTCGCGACCATATGTAGTGACGGGGGCGGCGCCAGTAGAGCCAGACGAGGAAGAGCAGCGTGGCCGGGAAGTGAACGGTCGCGTAGTAGGTGTTCGCGAGGTGGACCAGCGTCTCGTTGTGCAACAGCAGGCTCTGCACCGCGTCTTCGCCGGGCAGGTGCACGGAGCGCTCGAAGTCCCAGACGTGTGCGGCATTGCGATACGCCTCGTCGACGTGACCGTTCGCGACCTGACGGCCGAGCTTGTAGATCACGAAGAGTCCCACGACCAGAAGCAGTTCGCGGACGAGGGGCGGTCGGGCAGAACTGTCCGGCTCCCGATCTGCTGGCTCGCTACCGGCGTACATCACCCGGTGCCCCTTTGCTGACGAAGCGGTGTTACGGCGGCATGGTCCAGTCCATGCCGTATCGATACGCCAGTGTACCGATACGCGAACGTATCGGTACACGTGCGTATCGGTACACTGGCGTATCGAAGGCCTCTGTCGCAGAATCACTGAGAGGGAAGGCACATGTCGCCGCAGGAAGCCGCACAGGAACCGGTACAGACGCCACGCCGCTCGAAGATCACGCCGGAGCGGGCGCAGGAGTTCTACGTGGCCGTGCTCGACATGCTGAGGGAGTCCGGTTACGAGGCACTCACCATGGAGGGAGTGGCCTCGCGGACACGCTGCGGCAAGTCCACGCTCTACCGGCAGTGGGGATCCAAGCCCGAACTGGTCGTGGCCGCACTGCACGGCACCCGACAAGCACTGCTTCCGCACATCGACACCGGAAGCCTCGCGGGCGACCTGCGCGAGGCGGCGCGGTCGATCGGCGCGGGCTCGGGCCGCGACACACCGCTGATGCACGCACTCAGCCATGCCGCGCTGCAGAGCCCCGAGCTGCTGTGCGCTCTGCGCGAGGCCCTGATCGTGCCCGCACTCGCAGCGATCGACGCCATGGTGCGGCGCGGAGCGGAGCGCGGCGAGATCCGGCCGGACAACCCGGCGGCGGAGTTCGTCTCCGCACAGCTCCTGGGGGTGATGCGCGCCCGGCCGCTGCTGGAGGGAAAGAACGCGGACGAGGCATATCTCACCCGTTTCATCGAGAACGCGATCCTTCCCTCACTCGGACTGAGTGCGCCCGCGCCCTAGTCCCGACAGACGTGGGCCGTTGTCCGAGCGGATGACGACGACCCGCCGGCGCCGCACCGTGGGGACGGGGGCGGCGCACCATCCGGGCGGCTGGTGACTCTGTGGAGTCACCGGCCGCCCGCGGTTTCGACACCTGTTACACCAAACAAACAGTTGGTAGATTTACCCGACCGTGCAGAACGGAAGACGGCGGGGCGGACCCATGGACATCGGCAATCCCATCGACCTCACAGGGCGGGCCGCGATCGTCACCGGCGGCACGAAGGGCATCGGCGCCGTGATCGCCGAGGCGTTCCTCGCCGCCGGGGCGGACGTACTGGTCTGCGGCCGCGGCAAACCGGCCGAGCTGCCCGGGAGCGGCGCCCGCAGGGCGCACTTCCAGCCGGCCGATGTCCGTGACCCGGCGGCCGCCGCCGCCCTGGTCGACGAGGCGGCGCAACGCTTCGGACGGCTGGACGTACTCGTCAACAACGCGGGCGGCTCCCCCGACTCCGACGCGGCCACTGTGTCCCCGCGTTTCGTCGAGAAGGTCATCGCCCTCAACCTTCTGGCCCCGTTCCATGTGTCACAGGCCGCCAACCTGGTCATGCGGGAACAGGACACCGGAGGCTCGATCGTCAACATAGGCAGCGTCTCCGCGCACACCCCGCAGCCGGGCACGGCCGCGTACACGGCCGCGAAAGCCGGGCTGCTCGCACTGACCCGGGCGCTGGCCCTGGAGTGGGCGCCGAAGGTGCGCGTCAACCACATCACGACCGGACTGGTCCGCACGGAGAGCGCCGCATCGGTCTACGGCGACGACGGCGGGGCAGCCCTGGCCCAGGTCATCCCGATGCGACGGATGGCGACACCGGACGACGTGGCCCGCGCCTGCCTTTATCTGGCGGGCGATCTGGCCTCCTACGTCAACGGCGCCGATCTGGCGGTGCACGGCGGAGGTGAAGTGCCGGCCAGATTTCTCGCAACGGCGCGGGACACGACGGCCGGGGCGAGCAATCACCCTTTCTCGTCCTCTTGACGACAATCACCACCCCCTTTATCGTCTTCGTGACGAGAAAAAGAGGGGGCCCGACATGGCCGACATCACCAGGCGCTTCGGCTGGCGCCATCTGCGCTCCGCACCCACCGCGCACATCCGCCATCACAAGCGCGGCCGACTGGCGCACGACGGGCCGGGGCTGAGCTTCTGGTACCGCTCACTGAGTGCCGCCCTCTCGGAAGTCCCGGTGAACGACCGGGAGTTGGCGATGGCGTTCCACGCCCGCACCTCCGACTTCCAGGACGTCACGGTGCAGGCCACCGTGACGTACCGGATCAGCGACCCGGCCGAGGCCGCCGCGCGGCTGGACTTCTCGGTCGACCCGGACACCGGGGTCTGGCGCGGGGCGCCGCTGGAGCAGATCGCCACCCTGCTGACCGAGACCGCCCAGCAGCACACCCTGGACGTGCTGGCCAGGACGGCGCTGGCCGAGGCGCTGGTCGACGGTGTCGCGTCGGTACGCGAGCGGGTCGCCGCGGGGCTCGCCGCCGAGCCGCGGCTGCCCGCCACCGGGATCGACGTGGTCGCGGTGCGGGTGGTGGCGATCCGGCCCGAGGCCGAGGTCGAACGCGCGCTGCGCACCCCCGCCCGAGAGCAGATCCAGCAGGAGGCCGACCGGGCCACCTACGAACGCCGTGCGGTAGCCGTGGAGAGGGAACGGGCCATCGCCGAGAACGAGCTCGCCAGCCAGATCGAACTGGCCCGCAGGGAAGAACAGTTGGTGGAGCAGCGCGGTACCAACACCCGCCGCGAGGCCGAGGAGAACGCGGCGGCCGACGGGGTGCGCGCCGAGGCCGAAGCGGCACGCAAGGTGCGGCTGGCGCGGGCCGAGGCCGAAGCAGCCCGCGAGGTCGGCGCCGCGCGGGCGGAGTCGCAGGCAGCCTGGCTGCGGGTGCACGGAGAGGTGGACGCGGCGACCCTGCACGCCCTGGCGGCGACCAGGCTCGCCGAGAACCTGCCGCGCATCGACAGCCTCACCCTCTCCCCCGACGTGCTCACCGGCCTGCTCAGCAAGCTCGGCAACGCCGGCCCCGAGACCCGGGCATGAGCCTCGCGCCGCGCGCGGTACTGGTCCACCGCACCACCGAGTACGAGGAGTTGCTGGCCCGGCACGGTACGCACGGACAGGCCGCCTTCTTCCTGTCCAGCCGCGACCGGTCCATCGACGCGGTGGCGCGGCGGCACCGGCAGACCCGGCAGGCACTGGCCGATGTGGCGGCGGCCGTACCGCTTCAGTGGCGTCAGTCTCGGGTGGAGCGCGCGGACCTCGACCGCTTTCTGTTCGGGCCGGAGGACGTGGTGGTCGTCGTCGGACAGGACGGGCTGGTCGCCAATACCGCCAAGTACCTCTCCGGCCAGCCGGTCGTGGGCATCGACACCGACCCCGGGCGCAATCCGGGCGTGCTCGTACGCCACCGGCCCCGGGATGCGGCCGCCCTGCTCCGGGCGGCCGCGTCCCCCGGCGGCACTGCCGACGAACTCACCATGGTCGAGGCAGTGTCCGACGACACCCAGCGCCTCCTCGCCCTCAACGAGATCTATCTCGGCCCGCCCGGCCATCAGACCACCCGCTACCGGCTCGGCCCGGACGTCCCCGATGCCCCAGCCGAGCCACAGGCCTCCTCCGGTGTGCTCGTCGGCACCGGTACCGGCGCCACGGGGTGGCTGCGCTCGCTGTGGCAGGAACGCCGCAGCGACCTCCGCCTGCCGGCGCCCACCGAGCGGCGCCTCCTCTGGTTCGTCCGCGAGGCCTGGCCGTCCCCCACGACCGGCACCACACAGGTCGCGGGCGAGCTGGGACGCCGGCAGGGGCTGAGGCTCACGGTCGAGTCCGACCGGCTGGTGGTCTTCGGCGACGGAATGGAGGCGGACGCACTGGAGCTGGCATGGGGCCAGACGGTGCGGCTCGGTATCTCGGCGACCTCGCTGCGCCTCACCGTCTGAATGCCCGGCCTCCTCACCCGCCGACGGACGTGCGGCGGACGGCGGCACGGCTTGTCCGTAGGCTGCCTCGTACGGCCGGAACACGAGGAACACAGGGAGCACCATGACGACCACGCCCACGGACACCTCTTCCCGCAACACCCGCCCGCCGAAGGCACAGGCGGCGCTCGGTGTGGGTGTCATCGCGCAGGACGGCCGGGGGCGGATCCTCCTCGGCAGGCACCACGGCGGAACGTGGGAGCTGCCCGGCGGCAAGGTCGACCCGACCCATGAGTCCGTCGCCGAGGCGGCCGCCCGTGAGCTCCGGGAGGAAACGGGGCTGGAGGTCGATGCGGCGGGCGTGCGTGTCTTCGCCATGCTCCACGACGTGGTCGGGGGCATCAACCGGGTGTCGATGGGCGCCGAGGTGACCGTCCGGTCGGGAAACCCGGAGGTGACCGAGCCCCATCTGATCAGCGCCTGGCAGTGGACCGGGCTCGACGAGCTGCCCAGGTCCTGGTTCGGCCCCTCCGCCCAGGTCCTCGCGGCCTGGCGCCCGGAACTGTCGATCGAGCACCCGCCGGCGCACCGGCTGATGATCGCGGACAGCACGGGCGGCGCCGGCGGCGCATAACCTTGCACTATTAACCATTTGCCTAGCCATCATAGGCAGCGTTAGCGTCCCTCGCATGAAGGCCCTGACTGAGCAGGACATCCGCACATCGTTCATCAACTGCTCGAAGGGGGAGGCCAAACGTCTGCCACTCCCCCGTGATCTCGACGAGCAGCCCTGGGACGACCTGGACTATCTGGGATGGCGGGATCTCTCCGCTCCCGGACGCAGCTACATCGTCACCGAACGCGACGGCGAACTCATCGGCGTGACATTCCGCTTCCCCGCCAAGCAGCGCGGCTTCCTCCATCGGAGCATGTGCTCGCTGTGCCTCACGACGCACCCGGGGAACGGCGTCTCGCTGATGACCGCCCGCAAGACCGGCGCGGCGGGGCGCGAGGGCAATTCGGTCGGCCTGTACATCTGCACCGACCTCGCCTGTTCGCTGTACGTCCGGGGCCGGAAGAAGCCGGCGCCCGGTGGCCGCTTCGAGGAGAGCCTGACAATGGAGGAGCAGGTGGCGCGGACCAGGAACAACCTCGACGCGTTCCTGGGCAAGCTCTACGCCTGAGCCCGGCGGCCCGGCCGGCTCCCTGTCCGCTGGGCGCTTTCAGGCCAGGGTGTCAGCAGTGAAGGTGACGGGCAGCCGCTCCGGGCCGCGCAGCCCTCCCGGCCGCCACCGCAGTTCGTCGGGCGGTACGGCCAGGGCGAGCCCGTGGAGGCGGCGCAGGACGGTGCCGATGGCGATCTGGCCCTCCAGCCGGGCCAGCGGCGCCCCTAGGCAGTAGTGGATGCCGTGCCCGAACGCAAGGTGGGCGTTGTCCTGCCGGGAGATGTCCAAGCGGTCGGCTTCCGGGAAGTGGTCCGGGTCGCGGTCGGCGATGGCGGATGCCACGAGCACGGTCGCGCCGCGCGGGATGTCCACGCCCGCGATCGTGACGTCCTCGCGCGCGAACCGGGCGATGCCGGGGCTGACCGGTCCGTCGTAACGCAGGAATTCCTCGATGGCCACCGGCAGCAGCGCCGGATCGTCCCGCAGTCGCCGGAGCTGGTCGGGGTGGGCGAGCAGTGCCGCGATCCCGCTGCCGATGAGGTTGACCGTGGTGATGTACCCGGCGGCCAGCAGCAGGAAGGCCATGGCGATCAGCTCGTCCTCGTCCAGCCTCCGCTCCTCGTCCCGGGCGACCACAAGTGCGCTGAGCAGATCGTTCCCGGGCCGGGCCCGCTTCGCCCCGATGAGCCCGGTCAGGTAACCACGCATGTGCCGCCATGCCTCGTCCGTCCGGGCCGGATCCGGCGGCTCGGCCCCCTGCAGGACCAGGTCGTCGGTCCACCGCTGGAAGTCGCGCCGGTCCGCCAGGGGCACGCCGAGCAGTTCGCTGATCACGGTGACCGGGAGCGGCAGCGCGAAACTCGCCACGAGGTCGGCACGTCCGTCGGGCGCGATCTCGTCGAGCAGCCGGTCGGCGATCTCCTGGACGCGGGGCCGCAGCTCGGCCACGCTGCGGGCGGTGAATGCCTTGGACACCAGGCGGCGCAGTCGGGTGTGGTCGGGCGGATCGGTGCGGAGCATATTGCGCAGTACGGATCCGCGGTCGGTGGCTGGCAGCCGCTCGATGAGCCGGGGGTCCGACGCATCGCGGACGTCGCTGCTCAGCCTCGGGTCGGAGAGGGCCGCGAGGCCGTCCTCGTACCGTGTGACGAGCCATGCCTCCAGGCCGCCGGCGATGATGGCGCGCCGCACCGGGCCGTCCTCGCGCAGTTGCCGGTAGACCGGGAAGGGGTCGGCAACGAAGGCGGGATCGGAGTAGGGAAGAAGGACCGGCTGCTGACTCATCACGCCTCCTCGAGGTCCACTCTGACCTATTTCAACCGCTTCGTACCAGCTTAATGGGCCTGGGACGGCCCCTGTTGTGGGACGGGGGACGGTGCGGGGTGGGAGGCGGTGCGGCGCGGCACCGGTGGCTCAGGACTCCGGTTCGCCGTTCCCGCGGCACCAGGTCCGCAGCAGCACCCTCCACCCCTTCACCTCCCGCGCGGCGAGGTCGTCCGCGGTGGGCACGAAGCCGGCCGTTCGCGCCACGGCGGCGCTCGGGGCGTTCTCGACCTCTATCCGCAGAATCACCCGTAAGGCAGCGGGGCCCGGCCGCCTGCCCGCCGGGACGGTCCGTCAGGCGATGGCGAGCCGGTCCACCAGCAGTTCCACTCTCTGCTCGGTGAACTCCGGCGGCAGCCGTCCCGCCCGGGTCAGGGTCGCCAGGCCGTGCAGGGCCGCCCAGAACGTCTCGGTGAACAGCCCCGGGCCGACACCGTCCCCGGCGACCTCGCCGAGAGTCTCCAGCAGGGCGGCGAACGCGTCCTTCAGCGGCTCGGGGGTGTCCTCCTGCGCGTACGCCAGGCCGCCGTCGAGCTGGAACAGGGCGTCGTAGACCGCCGGGTGACGTGCGGCGAAGTCGAGGTAGGCGCGGGCGAGGGCGGCGACCCGCTCGCGCGGGCCGTTCGCTCCGAGTGCCGCGGCCCGTGCCGCCGCGGCCAGCTCGGTGGCGCCTTCGAGGGCGACGGCGCCGATGATCTCGCGTTTGCCGCGGAAGTGGCTGTAGAGGACGGGCTGGCTGTATTCGATGCGCTCGGCGAGCCGGCGGGTGGTGACCGCGTCCCAGCCCTGCTGCTCGGCGAGTTCGCGGGCCGTCGCCACGATGAGGCGCTCGCGTTCCGCCCGTTCGCGCTGCTTGCGTTCCTGTACCGACATGATTCGACCCTAGCATCGCTAGACAACCGAGCGGCAGCAGTCTAGCGTTGCATCGTCATCTAGCAGCGCTAGATCCCAGGAGGGGTTGTCATGCTCAACGCACTCGAGGTGTTCACCACCGTGGTCGTCGGCCTGATGGTGGGCGTGGAGTTCTCCGTCGCCTTCGTCATGAACCGGATCTTCGACGCACTCCCCGAGGACAGCGGCCAGCTCGGCCGCGCCCACGGGGGCCGGATGCTCGGCGCCGTGATGCCGGTCTGGTACATCACCTCGCTCGTCCTTAGCGCGGTGTGGGCCATCGCCGGACGGCATCACGACGGCGCCGGGCTCGTCGTCACCGCCGGCGCGCTGCTGATCCTCAGCGTCGTCATGTCGATCCTGCTGCTCGTCCCGATCAACAACCGGGGCAAGACATGGACCCCTGAGAACCGGCCCGAGGACTGGAAGGAGCAGATGAACCGCTGGGACCGCTACCACTACGTCCGCGTCGCCGTCATCATCGCCGCCTTCACCCTGCTGGTCGCCGCCCTCGCCTGATACCAAAGCCGCCCCGGCACGCACTGGTTCACCCCCGCATGTCGACGGCTTTCGCCCCGCCGGTGTGAGCCCGACAGGGCTTCGGATCACGGACCTCGCGGGCCGACGCCGTGCCGGTGGCGCACAGTCCCCGCACCCCGGGTGCGAACCCGACGAACTACGCCCTCGATCGGCCGCGTCCACGCGGCCCGATCAGGCCCCACACGCCTCAGCAAGCTCCACCAAGCCCACCAAGCCGACGAAGACTCGCAAGGAGAAGAACAATGTCGCTGAAGAAGATCAACACCGTCCTGGCCGCCGCCTTCATCCTCTTCATCCTCTGGTTCGGGACGGAGTTCATCCTGAGCCCGGAGACGACGGCGCCGGACTTCGGCCTGCCGAGCTGGCCGTCCGGCGACGGCGACGGCTTCCTGATCATCAAGGGAATCCGCGACGTCGTCCTGGCCCTGGTCCTGGGCATCCTGCTGGTGACGGGCCACCGCCGGGCGCTGGGCTGGGCGCTGCTGGTGGAGGCCCTCGCCGCGTACGGCGACATGGCCAACGTGCTGGCCCACGACGGCTCCGTGGCCACCGCGCTCGGCGTCCACTGCCTGACCGCGACACTGATGGTGGTCAACGGCCTGCTGATCATGCACGAGACCCGCAAGGTCGCGGCCGCTCCGGCCACGCCCGCCCCGCAGCCCGCCTGACGCCACCTTGGCACGTGTCGGGATTCGCCCGTCAGCGCCCACCTGGAAAGGCGAGGCACGCAATCTTCTTCCACTGGGCGGCGGGCGGCGGCCTGGTAGCGTTTCTCCGGGACGGCGTAGCGCGGCCCCTACCGAAAGCAAGCAGACGCCGTTCCCGGCCGCGGAGATCGAGCGGCAGCTGGGCGCCGGCGCCACAACCCCGAGCTGATCCACAACCTCGCCTCGGCTGTCCGGCATCGGCTGCCACGGTCGCTGCCTACCGATGGGCCTTCGGCACAGATGGCCGGGATGGTGCTGCGTACGGGGTGGGAGGTCGACCGGCGGGCGCTGGCCGAGGTCGTGGCAGCGCAGGACGGGCAGGGGGTCACCGCCGCGTGGGGTCTGGTGGCGGTCAACAGTGCGAGGCCCAGGCCGCACAGTACGGGCTCAACCTGCCAGCAGGCAGCCGGGCCCCACGCCGCGCAGCGGCACCGACCAGCACAAGGAGACCCGGTGCCCCGGTCATGCACCTCGGGTCAGGCTCGGACCCTGCGCTGTTCGAAACCTACGCTCCGCGGCCGTCACGTGCACGGCCCGGCGGCGCACAACACGGCGCCACAGCATGTGGTGCTGACGGCTGGATCCCGCCCACGGTCCACGGTCGTGCCTCGCAGCCGGACGGGCCTCAGCCGATACGCCCGTACTCGTCGTCGGCGCCGCTGGCCGGCGCCGCCACCCGTCGCTCCGTACCGACCACCAACCGACTCCTTGCGTATAGGCGGTAATTCGTTGAACGCGTCCACTTACCCCCGGTCCGCAAGTACCGCCGTCCTGATCGTAAACAGCCGCGGCGAGTACCTCCTTCACTTGAGGGATGCACACAGGCCGATCTGTGATCCTGGCACCTGGTCCCTGGTCGGCGGCGGGCCCGAGCCCGGCGAGACGCCGGACGAAGCGATCGCCCGCGAGATCCTTGAGGAGACGGGTCTCGTCCTCTCCGGTGTCACCGCCTACACGACCGTGCAGGCCCACGGCCCGGACGTCACCGAGGGGAACATCCAGGTCTACATGGCCCGCTGGGACGGCGTCGCCCATGACCTGCCCGTCACCGAAGGGATCATGTTCGCCTGGTTCGACATCGCCACCATGGAGCAGTTGGCGATGTGCCCGTGGGCTCATGAGGTCATCAAGGCCCACCACGTCGAGCACCCCGCACCACTGCTGCCCGGGCCACGGGACGACGTCTGTCAGGGCGGGGCGGGAGCGGTGAAGAACGTAATCGGCGCACACCTGTTCCTGGAGCGCGACGGCCGTACTCTGCTTGGTCGGCGCCATCCGGATGTGGATTTCGCGGGTGGGGTGTGGCATGCCCTGGCCGGTCATGTGGAGTGGGAGAGCGTTCGCGCGTGCCTGATCAGAGAGGCATTCGAGGAGGCCGGGATCATCGTCGAGCCCGCAGACCTCACCCTGGTGCATACCGTGCACCTGCTCGCCGGTCGCGAGAACGCCGAACCCCGGATCCAGTTGTTCTTCCGGGCAAGCCGATGGTCCGGAGAACCGGAGATCCGCGAGCCCGACAGATGCACGGCATGGCAGTGGTGGCCGCTGGACGGCCTGCCTGACCCGATGGTCGGCTACACCCGTGCCGCGATCGAAGGCATCCTGGCGGGCACCGCGTACACCGAGCTCGGCTGGGCACCCGCCGTGCCTACCACCGGTGGCAGGTGAACTGCGGTGCAAGCTGAATCCGGCCCGGCCGGCTCGGTGACCGGGGGCCGGCCCATCGATGCGGCATCCGCGCGTCTGGCGTTGGTCGAACGCCTCCAAGCCGACGGAGCGTTGATGGATCCGCTCCTGCGGGATGCTCTGTCGCGCCTGGACCGCGGGGTGCTGATGCCACTGGCGTACATACGGCGTAGCGAGCCGGTGGGGTGGGAACTGCTCGACGGAGCACATCCCGAGGACCGGGCCGAGCGGCAGGACCTCGTGTACTCGGGCGAGTCGGTCCTGGTCCAGCGTGACGGCGATACCGTGAGCAAAGTCGCCTTCGGCGCCGCCCATGGCGATCCCGAACTGGTCGAGCGCGACCGCCGGACTCTGGCCCGGGTGCGCTCTGAGCACCGATCCTGCAACTCGCTGACTGGAGAGAGTCCATGAGCCGCGATACGGCCCCTGCCACCACGATCGGTTCGCCGGGTGCGGTCCGGCGACCGGTGGTCCCGAGTATCCGGTCGAGCGGCGAAGCCGCCGGGTCCTCGATGGCGACGGAGCAGTACGCCGAAACCGTCCCCAAGGCAACCCTGTGGGCATGTGTCTACTTCACTGACGAGGACGACCATCCGCTTCAGGTCCACTCCGTCTACTCCCCTGCCTACCCGTGGCAGTTGGTGGGCGGGACGATGGACCCCGGCGAGCCCCCGTGGCAGACGGCCGTGCGGGAGTGCCGGGAAGAAACCGGAATCACGCCGCCCGGGCCGCCCCGGATCCTGGCCACGGTGTACGGCCCACCCGGCGGCGGATGGCCCTACAGCACGATCGGCTGCGTCTTCGATGGCGGCCGGCTCACTGCGGCCCAGATCCGTGGCATCGCTCTCGACCCGGAGGAGCACGACGAGGTCCGTGTCCTGCCGCTGACCGGATGGGAAGAGCTGATGCCGCCCAGCGACTTCGCTCGCCTGTGCGCCGTGGAGGAGGCGCGCCGTACCGGCGTGGCCGCGTACTTCGACACCTGGGGCTGGGGACCCGAGTGACCGTACCTGCCTGCATGCCGGCAGCCTGCGGGAGGCGTCGCTGTCCGGCGGGCGGGGACCCACCGGCATCGCCCCGGACGCCGCCCTCAGTGGTCCGCCTCCGGTTCGGGCGATACTCCGACCTGCACGGGCGCCCGGACGAAGTCGGCGATGGCACGGGGGCCCGGCTGGTATCCGTCCGAGGTGTCCACGGTCAGGGTGGGAACGTCCAGGGAGATCGGCACCCAGGAATCGAGGGAGTGCTCTCCTGCAGAGATCGCTCGAAGCAGGTCCTGGTCGCCGTGGGCGGCCCGGTGCGCGTCTTCCTTCGCGCGCTGGACGATGCGGTCGTGCGCGATGTCGGTGTGGGCGGTGCAGCGGATGACGCGGAGGTGCGCGAGACCGGTGAGCGGTTCGAGATTCGGCCGCCAGAGGCGGTCCTGGAAGGCGGCTTCGGCGACGAGCGTGACGCCGGCCTTCAAGAGCACCTTCAGCACACCGAAGAAGGCATCGAGGGTGGGGTGGTTGAGGGGATCGTCGCCGCCACCCCGGTAGCCAGGGTGGGACAGGACCATGCCCTGCTTGATCTCGTCGCGGATGATCGCGGGGCATCCGAGCATGCGGGCGAGCTCGTGCGCGAGCGTGGTCTTTCCCGTTCCCGAGCCGCCGCTCACGACGACCAGGGTCGGTGTGCTCATCGCGTGTTCTCACAGGTCAGCATGGGGTTCCCGTTCGTGGTGTCATGCCGTCAGGGCAAGGTGGATGGGCATTGTGTCCTTCGCGAGCCGGAAGGTGATGAATCCGGGCTCGCGGGACAGTTTGGCGTATTCGCGGGGGTGGAGTCGGGCCATTGCGGGGGCGTGGGCCGTCTTGCTCCTCGCCCGGGCGCCCGAAACGTACGGCCCGCGTCAGATCCTCGCGGCAGCAGCAGACGGGGCATCTGCGAGTGCCGTAGGTGCTGCCCGCCTTCGCGTTCTGTCAACCGCCGTCGCTCGTGGTGGCGGTGGCGGCAGGGGTTCAGGGACCGCGGTGGCACCGGCGTCCGTGAACCGGGCACGACGGGGCAGCAGAGAGGCCACTACCCTGCCTGGTTTCTCCGCTAGCCTTGCTGCCGGTCGCCTACTGCGGCTGGAACGAAGCCGGGAGAGAAACATCGTGGTGAAGGTCCTTATCGCCGGGGGAGCCGGCTACATCGGCAGCACCGTCGCCTCGGCCTGCCTGGACGCAGGCATAACCCCGGTGATCCTCGACAGCCTCGTTCGGGGCCGCCGCGAGTTCACCGAAGGCCGCACCTTCTACGAGGGCGACATCGCGGACGGCGCACTGGTCGACCGGATCTTCTCGGAGCACCCGGACATCTCCGCCGTGGTGCACTGCGCGGCGCTGATCGTGGTGCCCGAGTCCGTCGCGGACCCGATCGGCTATTACGAGGCGAACGTGGCCAAGAGCCTGGCCTTCATCAGCCACCTGCACCGCAACGGCTGCGATCGCATCATCTTCAGCAGCTCGGCCTCCATCTACCGGGCCGGGGACGGTTCGCCCGTCAACGAGGACTCGCCGCTGGCGCCGCAGAGCCCCTACGCGCGGACCAAGGCCGTGTGCGAGGAGATGTTCGCTGACATCGCCGTGGCCGGCCCGCGCGTGCTGTCGCTGCGGTACTTCAACCCGGTCGGGGCCGACCCCGAGCTGCGTACCGGGCTCCACCTGAAGCGGCCCAGTCATGCCCTGGGTGTGCTCATCCAGGCACACCAGGAAGGCCGTCCGTTCCCGATCACCGGGACGAACTACCCGACGCGCGACGGCAGCGGTATCCGGGACTACGTGCACGTCTGGGATCTCGCCGCGGCCCACATCGCGGCGATCGAGCGCTTCGACTCCATCCTCACAGGGTCGAAGCGCTCGATCGCGATCAATCTCGGCACCGGAGCCGGTACCACGGTCCGGGAGCTGTGCGAGGCGTTCAACAACGTCGTCAGCACCCCCTTGGAAACCGTCGAAGCCGATCCGCGGCCCGGTGACGTGGCCGGCGGCTACACCAAGAGCGACCGGGCGGCGGAGCTGCTGGGGTGGACGCCGAAGCTGCCCCTGGAGGACGGCATCCGATCCGCCCTGGACTGGATTCCGGTGCGCGACGCGCTGTTGACGGACTGACCCCGCCTGCCCTCCTCCGGGGCGCTCGGGTCCAGGAGCAGGTGGGCTTCGAGGGCGAGCAGGTGCGGCATGGCGGGAGCGAGCCACGCGGTGTCCCACCGGTGGTCTGCCAGCGCATCCCGACAGGCGTCGTGGGAGACGTCGAACGTTGAAGGCCCGTACAGGGCCTGGCAGAAAGGCCTGTGCGTCCGGGGCTTTGGCCTCCCGGAAGCAGATGCTCCGGTACAGCCGGCGCCCTGGAAATTCTTGCCGTGCCCGGACTCGGAGGACGCAGGGTGAGGCCCCTCGGGGAAGCCGGCGCGGTAGGTCCCTCGGAGTCCGGAGGTCTCCCTTCCGCGGACCGCCGCGCCTACTCTGGCAGGCATGACAACGGGGGATGAACTGCTCCTGCTCGCGATAGTCCCGGGCAGACAGCGCATACGGATACGAAGCGAGGACCGACTTCGGTACGCCCTGCGGACCTCGGAGTTGGCGGACCTGTGCCTGGCCGGACGGATCGCCGTCGGGCGCCGGCAGATCGAGGTGCTGGACACCCGGCCCGTCGAGGACCGTCGCCTGAGCAGTGTCCTGCAAGGTCTCGGCGCAGCTGCTCCCCCGCCCGGCCTCAAGGACTGGCTGCGCCGGACACCGCGCTCCCTGACCGTCGAGTACCTCTCCCGGCTGGAGGACCAGAAGGTGGTCCGTGTCCGTCGGTGGCGCGATTCCAGCGGCCGTACCCGCAACGACATTCTCTCCGTGGACCTGCCGCGCCGCCAGGCGCTGCTGACCCGCCTCGACACCATGGTCCGCTCGGGCTCCGCAAGGTCAACCGCCGACCTCACCCTCGCTCTGCTCGCCAGGCCGCGCGCCTGGCCCCTGCCGCCTACCCTGGACTGCGCGGCATCACCGACCGCCGCCGAATGGCCGCCCTCGCCGCAACGCACCGTTCCACCCCCGCAACCGCCGGAGCGGTCCCGGTCGCCGACGAGGAACTCGCTGCGGCACTGACCAACGGCGCCGACGTCCTCACCCGCCAACTCCTCGGCGAGTTCAGTGACCTCTACGCCGACTTCACCACCGGCGGCCACGGTCTCGGCCACGGCCTGCACTCCGGCAGTTGGTCCGAGGGCGGCTCAGGCGGCACCGGCCACCACGGCGACGGGCACTCCGGCTGGTGACTCCGTCGGCCGGGAGTCGCACGGCTCTCGACCGAGCCCGGGCCCGGCGGAATTCGGTGCGCGAGCCGTACGGGCATCCCTCGCGACCGATCACATGACAGGTGTCAGGGTGTCAGGGCTCGTGCCCGAACCGGTACGGGCCGTGGGCCACGCTCCACACCCGATTCCGGCGGTGGGCCTTGGACGGCCGGTTCGAACGGATGCTCCGGGTCGCCCCGGCAAGGACCGACGCAGTCGGGGACCCGGACGTACACAAGATCTCGGCTGTCGGCGGCGCGGCGTTCTCCGCGCGCCTCAGCGTGCTGCATGCACCGTGCTCCCTGCCGGGCCCGATCGTCATGAACCCGCTGACACCGGTCAAGGGGACTGCTCCCCCGCCTGGTCCCCAAGAATGGCCAAGGGCCGGTTTCGGATTTCTCCGAAACCGGCCCTGACCTGCGACTGTCTCCAGTCGGGACGACAGGATTTGAACCTGCGACCCCTTGACCCCCAGTCAAGTGCGCTACCAAGCTGCGCCACGTCCCGATGCGGTTCCCCCGGTGTTTCCCGGCGGGCTCGCAGGACAAACATTACCTCACTCCGAGGGCCGGATCGACGCCCGTGCCTGGTGGGCGCGGTTCGCCAGGGATTCCGCACCGCATGCGGTGGCCAGTTTGTGGGCTCGGGCGAGTTCGCGCGGTGAGCGGATCGCGATGCCGTAGTCGACGAGGGCCAGCGCGTGTTCGTACGCGGACGGGGACGCCTCCAGGTGGCGGACCGACTCGGCCAGCAGGTGGGTGGCATCCTCGGGACGGGCGAAAAGGGAGACACAGCGCAAGGCCTCACCGATCGCGGTGTCCGTGCCGAAGCGCTCGGCGTGCACCCGGGCCGTGGCGGCGAGTTGGGCGGCGCGGGCCGGGTCCTCCTCGGCCAGGGCGCGGGCCAGGTCGCCGGCCCAGGGTGCCCAGACCCCGTTGAACCTTCCTCGGGGTTCGAGGGCATGGCCGGCCGCTTCGAGTTCGACGATCGCTTCCTTCGTACGGCCTTCGGCCAGCAGCAGGCGACCGCGTACGCACGGGCCGTCGGGGAGCACCATCGCGCTGGGGTACGGAGCGCCGAAGGCGTAGCGGTCGGCGATCTCGCGGGCCTCGGTGACCCGGCCACGGGCGACCAGGGTGTCGATGAGCAGGCACGCCGCGTCCCAGTGGACCGGGAGTCCGCTGCCGACCCGGTCGGCGAGGCGCAGCCCTTCGCGCAGGAAGCCCTCGGCCTCGGCGAGCCGTCCGCGACGGCGGTGGACCAGTCCGAGCAGGGTGTGCGCGAAGGCGAGGTGCGCCCCGCTCCATCCGGAGATCTCGAAGGCTCGGACCGCCTCGCCGAAGAGTTCCTCGGCCCGGTCGAGCTGGTCGGTGAAGGCGTAGGTGATGCCGACGAGGGTCGGCAGTTCGAAGCCCCACTCGGTGTCGGTCCAGCCGAGGCCGCGGGCGGGGTGGCCGTCGACCAGGGCGCGTTCGCAGAGGTCGACGATGAGCTGGGAGTTCTCGCCGCGCAGCATGGCGTCGAAGGCACGGAGCGTGAGGAGGGCGCGCTCGGCGTTGTCGCGGCCGTGGAGGTGGTCGGCGTTCCGTGCGAGCCGGCCGGATCGGCCGGGACCGTCCTCCTCCCCGGCCTGCATGCCCTCCCAGAGGAAGTGGGCCGCCTGGAGCCGCATCAGGCCGGGGCCCGGAGCGGTGCGTGCGGCCTCTGCGGCGAGGGCGCTCGCTGCTTCCTTGAGCTGGTTGTTGTGCGAGTGCGCTGCTGCGAGCCGGTAGGTGGCGTCGACGCGCTGGTCGTCGCCCAGTCCCGGCATGTCGAGTGCGGCGCGCAGGTGTTCGACGGTGGTGGCCGGGGAGCTGAGCAGCGTGGCGCAGCCCAGTTCGTACAGCAGGGTGGCCTTCGCGCGCTGGCGTGGTGGTTCCTGCAGGGCGCGTTCGAGGCAGCGGCGGGCGGCCTCCGGGGCGCCGACGGCGAGGTGCTGCTTGGCCGCTTCGCGGAGCTGCTCGACCAGTTCCTGGTCGTCGTCCGGGTGTACTTCGAGCAGGTGGCGGGAGGCCGCGGCGGGGCCGAGGCCCGCCCGGGTGATCGCCCAGGCCGCGCGGCCGTGCATGGCGGTGCGGGTGGCCGGCGGGATGGACCGGTACACCGCGCTGGCGATGAGCGGGTGGACGAATTCCAGCGGGTCGAAGCCGGTGACGATACGGGCTTCGCGCAGCCGGGCAGTGCAGTCGGCGGCCTCGGCGGAGCTCATTCCGGCGAGGGTAGCGGCAAGGTCCTGGGAGATGTCCGTGCCGAGTACGGCGGCGGCCCAGGCGAACCGGTTGGCGTTGGTGCCGAGCCGTTCGAGCCGTGCGACGAGGCCGCTGCCCCGGGCCGAGGCGCCGAGCTCGCGCAGCAGTCCTGCCGCCTCCTCCAGCGGTGCCAGCTCGCGGTCCTGCACCTTGGCGACGAGTTCGACCGCCTCGTACGGGTTGCCGCCGGTCACGGCCCACACCTCGCGGCAGAACGGGTCGTCGGCGTGCTCGCCGAGGGCCGTGCGGACCAGTTCCGCGGTGGCGTCCGGGGTGAGTGCGCGCAGCGCGACCCTGACCTGGAAGGGGTGGGCGCTGCCCGGTCCGCTCTCCTTCTGCCGCGCCGCCAGCTCTTCCGGGCGGTGGGCCTGGACGACCAGGACGGGCAGTTCGCCGAGGCGGGCGGTGAACGAGGCGAGCCAGGCGAGGGATTCGCCGTCCGCCCAGTGCGCGTCGTCGATGATGAGGAGCAGCGGACGGTGGCTCAGCCGGGAAGCGAGCCGGGCGACGACGAAGTCGAGGCCGTCGCGCACACCTTGCGGGTCCGGCCGCGGACCGGTCGGCTCGGCCAGTCCGAGGGCCGGTGCGGCGATCTCGTACCAGGGCCCGAACAGGGTCCGCACCTCGTCGGGCGGAAACCGGTCGAGTGCGGGTTGCAGCAACTGGCGCACGACGTGGAACGGCACCGAAGTGACCGTCTCGCCGCCCCGTGCCGACCAGACGGTGCAGCGGTCGGCGGCGATCGTCTGGATCTCGCCGAGCAGTGCTGTCTTGCCGATGCCTGCCTCGCCGCTGAAGATCAGCAGCCCGCCGACGGCCTGGGCGCCGCAAAGGGCGTCCACGGCTTGTGCGGCGGCAGCGAGTTCCGGTTCGCGCTCGTACAGCGGCCGGGACGGCTTCATGCCTACCCTCCCCAGGGTGGTGCGGATGGCTTTCGACACTAGTCGGGTACGGGGGTCCACGGACAGTGGTTCGGACAGTTCGCCGCAGGTGCGGGGCACAATCGTGGCGTGGACGAGACTCGCAGGGACCGCGACACCGACGGCCGGGCGCGCAATGCCCGCCCGCGCGACGGGCTGGGGCGCCCCCTTCCGTACGGGGCGCCGGGGGTCGAACGGCAGCCGGAGGGGGTGGTGCGTACCCCCGAGGAGACGGTGCGGGAGGCACAGCGATTGCTGGACGCGGGGATGCCGTTCCACGCGCACGAGGTGTTCGAGGACGCGTGGAAGTCGGGCCCGGTGGCCGAAAGGGAGTTGTGGCGCGGTCTTGCCCAGTTGGCCGTGGGGCTGACTCATGCGGCCCGGGGCAACGCGAGGGGCGGGGCCCGGCTGTTGCGGCGCGGGGCGGCGGCGCTCGCGGAGTTCGCCGGGGTCCGGCCGTACGGGATCGGCGTCGACCGGCTGATCGGCTGGGCCGGTGAGCTGGCCGGGCGGGTGGAGGCCGCGGGTGGCGCGGGCGCGGCCGGTGGCGGGGGCGTGCGGGCCGAGCCGGTCGACGCGGCCGCCGAGGCACCGTGCCTGCGGCCCCCGGCCCGGTGACCCGGGCCGCAGGGATGTGGCCGGGCACGCCGCACGCCCGCGTCATATTGCGCCGCCCGTCTGCCGGAGCGGTGAACAGGGCGGCCCGTACCGATTACGATCGCGCGTCATGAGCACTTCTGACCAGGACCAGGCCGTGGAGACCCCGATACCCGGTCCCGAGGCCGATCCCGAAACCGGTCCCGGGGCCGATCCCGAGGCCGGGCCCGAGGCCGTCGCGAAGGCGGAGCCCGCCGCGGACGAGGAGCCCGGGGCTGGCGACGAGACGGTGCCGGACGAGGAGACGGGTGCGGATGAGGAGACCGGGAACCGGAAGCTGACGCCTCGTCAGGCGAGACGGCTGCGGGTGGTCCTCTCGTCGGTCGGCATGGCCGCTATGGCGGTGGTCCTCGCGCTGCGGATCGCCAGCCGGTCCTCCGTCCTGGTGGTCGGGGTGTACGGGCTCGCGCTGATCCTGTGCGGGATCGTGATCGAGCTCAGCCGGAACGGCCGTACCCGCCTGGGCAGTTGGCTGCTCGCCGTCGGCCTGGTCGCGGCGATCGGATCGGACTGGCTGCTGATTCCCTGACACACAGTCAGCGCACCGAGACCCGCACGGTCCCGCCGCCCGGGTCGGCCCGGTCGAGCCAGTCGCCGCGCAGATGGAACGGACGGTCCGGCACGGCGGGCAGCAGCAGCCGCTGCCGGTGGAGCTCCCGGCCGTCCTGGCGGACGACGAGCAGGGGCGAGGTCAGCCGTCGGTCGGTGCGCAGGACGAAGCGGCCTCGGAGCGGGAGGCCTCCGTCCGGGTCCACGAGGTTCGGCGCGACCCACCGCAGGGGGGAGTCGACCGCGACGGCCGGCCGTCCGGTGGGCCATGCGCCGGTCGTCAGATGACGCAGTACGGGCGCGGCGACGGCCCGGCCCTCGGCCAGCGCGACGCCCGCGCTCTCCACGCCGTGCAGCAGGTTGCCGACGGCGAAGACTCCGGGGCGGTCGGTGCGGTGGGCGGCGTCGTACGCGGGGCCGCGGGTGCCGGGGTCGAGGGTGACCTCGCCGCGGCGGGCGAGTTCGTGGTCGGGGATCCAGTCGCCGGTGAAGACGACGGTGTCGCAGCCCAGGGTCGCGGTCCGGCCGTCGTGGTGGCGCACCGAGACTCCGGTGAGCCGTTCCCGGCCGGTCAGGGCGGTGACGGTGGTGCGGCCGAGGACCGGGGTGCGGTCGCCGGGCGGACGGGTCAGGGCGGCAAGCTTGGGAGCGGGCCGGCCGGTGACCATGGCGACTACGTCCACGCCCGCGACGCGCAGGGTGTCGGCCGCGGCACGGCTGACGGGCTCGTCACCGATGACGACCGCCCGGGTGCCGATCCGCTGCCGGTACAGATGGACGGCCTGCTGGAGTTCGCCGGTGGTGTAGACGCCGGGCGGGCGGCTGCCGGGGACGAGGCGGGCGCTTCGGGGGCGTTCGCGGGCGCCGGTGGCGAGGATCACCGCGCGGGCGGTGATGCGTTCGAGGCCGGTGGGTGCGGTGGTGTCCACGGTGAGCGGTCCGGCCCAGCCGGTGACGGTGACACCTGTACGCAGCGTGGCTCCGGCGCGGACGGCGCCGGCCACGCAGTTCCGGGCGTACGCGGGACCGGTCGCCCCTCCCCCGCCGATGGTGCGGCCGCCGAATCCGCCGTGGTGGCAGTGGCGGGGGACGCCGCCCGCGGTCTGTTCGCGTTCCAGGATCTCGACCCGGCCCGCGCCGGACGCGGCGAGTTCGGCTCCGGCACCGAGGCCGGCCGGGCCGCCCCCGACGATCAGCACGTCGACGGTCCGTTCGAGCCGGGTCATGGCCTGGCCTCCTCGAAGAGTGCGCGGACCGCCGCCCCGCAGTAGAAGCCCTGGCACCGCCCGTTGCCGGCCCGTGTCCTGCGCCGCAGGCCGTCCGGGGAGTGCGGCGGCACCGGGCCGGCCAGGGCGTCCCTGATCTCGCCCGCCGAGACCCGTTCGCAATGGCAGACCAGCGTGCCGTACGCCGGGTCCGCCGCGATGAGCGCGGCGTCCTGGTACGGGCGCGGGAAGGCCTCGCCGAGGTTGGGCATGGTGACGGGCGGCAGTTCGTGCGGCGTGCCGAGAACGAGGCCCGAGTCGCCGAGCAGGTCGGCGACGTGCGCGGCGATGGCCATGGAGGCGGTGAGTCCGGTGGAGCGGATGCCGCCCACGGTGATGTACCGCAGTTCCGGCCGGGAGCGGATGCGGTAGTCCTCCTGGCCCGTCGCGGCCCGGAGTCCGGCGTAGACGGCGGTGACTTCCTCGTCGAGCAGTTCCGGCAGGATGCGGCGGCCCTTCTCGCGGAGCAGGGCGATCGCGTCGGCCGTCGATCCGGTGGCCGTCTTGTCGTCGAGGTCCTCGGCGGTGGGGCCGAGCAGCACGTTGCCGAAGACGGTCGGTGCGACCAGGACACCCTTCCCGGCGGCAGTGGGAACCGGCAGCAGGATGTGGTCGACGAGGTCGCGGGCGAGCTTGTCGAAGACGATGAGCTGGCCTCGGCGCGGGGTGACGGTGAAGTCGTCGTGGCCGAGTTCGCGGTCGATTTCGTCGGCGTACAGTCCGGCGGCGTTGATCAGGTGGCGGGTGCGCAGCGGTCCACGGGTGGTGGTGAGGGTGTGGGCGTCGTCGCCGCTCCCGATGTGCCGCACACGGCAGTTGAGGTGCAGATGGACTCCGGCCCGCACGGCCTGGGTGGCGTAGGCGAGCGGGGTCGTCCAGGGGCAGATGATGCTCTCGTCGGGGATTTCGAGCGCGCCGAGGGCGCCGGGGCCCAGGTGAGGTTCGCGGGCACGCAGTTCGTCGGCGTCCAGGAGGCGGGCCGCGTGGTAGTCGTTCCGCTCGGCCTTGGCCAAAAGGGCTGGGAGCGTTGCGAGTTGTTCTTCGTCCCAGGCGACGAGCAGGGCTCCGACGCGTTCGACGGGGATGCCGGTCTCGGCCGCGTACGCGCGGAGTCTGTGCTGTCCCTCGCGTACCAGCCGGGCTTCCAGGGAGCCGGGTACGGCGTCGAAACCGGTGTGCAGGATGGCGGTGTTGGCCTTCGAGGTTCCGTTGCCGATGTCGTCACCGGCGTCCAGGAGTGCGGTGCGCAGCCGGTAGCGGGCAAGTTCGCGCGCGATGGCGGCGCCGACCACGCCCGCACCGACGACGGTCACGTCGTAGACCGGGCCGCCGGGCGGGTCGCCGGCGGACAGTTCGCCGGCCGTTGTGATCGTGGGGCTCATCGCGTGACTCTCGTACGTCTCAGGCATGGTCCAGCAGGGTCTGTACGGCGGTCCGGAACCCGGCGAGCCGTTCGGCGGCCTCGTCGGCGCCGATGCGGGGTTCGTACACCGCGGCCGGCTTCCAGTCGGGCAGGGCCCGGCGGACCGGGAGCCGCGGGTCGAGGCCGAGCCTGGCGACGGCTCCGACGCCGAGTGCGGTGACATCGGGCAGGGCGGACACCTCGACGGGCCGTTGCAGCAGGTCGGCCTGGGTCTGCATGAGGAGTTCGGAGCGGGTCAGGCCGCCGTCGACCCGGAGCGCGGTCAACGGCGAGCCGAGGTCGGTAGCGACCGCCTCGGTGAGCTCGACGACCTGGGCCGCGATGCCTTCGCACAGGGCCCGCACCAGATGGCCCGGGGCGGTGCCCAGGCCGAGGCCGGTCATCGATCCGCGCAGGTCACCACGCCACCAGGGAGCGGCGAGTCCGGCGAGTGCCGGTACGAAGGTGACGCCGCCGGAGTCGGGGACGGCCGTGCCGACCGGGTCGAGGTCGGCCGCGCCGGAGATCACCCCGAGGCCGGTGAGCCAGTCGACGGCGGACGCGGCGGTGTAGACCTGCCCGTCGAGGCAGTAGCTGGTGCGGCCGCCGAGCCGCCAGGCGACGCAGCTGGCCAGTCCGGTGGAGCCGCGGCGTGGGGCGGGCCCGGTCTGCGCGAGCAGGAACGCACCCGTTCCGTAGGTGCATTTGGCGTTGCCCGGCTCCAGTGCGTTCTGGGCGAGCAGGGCGGCCTGCTGGTCGACGAGCAGGCCGGTCAGCGGGAGTTCACCGCCGAAAGCGGTCGTCGTGCCGACCGTGCTGTCGCAGTCGACGACATCGGGCAGCCGTTCGTCGCCGAGGCCGAAGACGTCCAGGGCCCGGGGCGACCAGTCCGCCCGGTCGAGGTCGAGCAGTTGGGTGCGGCCCGCCGTCGCCGCGTCGGTGACGAACGCGCCGGTCAGCTGATGGACGAGCCAGGAGTCGCTGGTGGTGACGACGCCTTCGCGGGTCAGCTCCCGGCGGATCCAGGCCATTTTCGGCGCGGCGAAGTACGGGTCGAGCGGCAGTCCGGTGAGGTGCGTCAACTCTCGGTCGTACTGGGCAAGTTCGGCGCAGACCGAGGCGGCCCGCCGGTCCTGCCAGACAATCGCGTCGGTGAGCGGCCGCCCCGTGTCCGGGTCCCAGGCGAGCACCGTCTCGCCCTGGTTGGCGAGGCCGACGGCGACCACGGGTTCGGCGGCCTCCCGTAACGCCCGGCGACCCGCTTCGACGACCGAGCCGAGCAGTTCGGCGGCGTCCGCCTCGACCACTCCTCCGGCGCCGTGCCGGGTTCGCACCGGAACGGAAGCGGAACCGATCACACCTCGCTCGGGGCAGATCACCAACGCCTTCGTCCCCGACGTGCCCTGGTCCACGGCGAGTACCGGGCCTGTCATCGACTCTCCAGCTGTGCGGAAGCTCTGCGGCTTGAACGGAATCGTGATCACTGAACTCGCCGCCCAGAGTGGTGCAGACCACCGCGTACGTCAAGGGCAGTCCGGGGTACGACCGGAACAACCGGTACATCTTTCAACGTCCTGGGGAATCAACTGACTTGAGTAAGATCCGCGAATCGGTCCGGAGTTCGGAGCGACTGGCCTTACACTCACCGCCGAGCAACAACCGGACGCTTTCGAGCAGTTCGTTTCTCAACAACTGCTTCACCCCCCACGTCCTTGAGGATTGATGAGACCGACACTCTGCGCCGAACCACCGACCACCGATGTCCCGGCCTTTTGCAGTCGCACGGGTTCCATGCCGCCAACGGGTGGCGTGACGTGCTGAGCAGATCTCCCGACCGACATATGCCGGTCTGTCGTGCAGGGGCAGGGACAGGGCGAGTCCATGGCCAACAGTGATTTCCGGCCGGTCTATCACCCGGCCGGCCACGACAACGATCTACGGGTCGCGTTACAGGACCTGCGCACCGGACGCTGGATGTCCATGCGGAATCTGCTGGAGAGCACGCCGGACTGGATCCTGTGGACCCAGCGCACGCAGGTGCTCGGGGCGGTTGCCGCCGGTTCGGACGCGGTGCAGGCCTGGCTGGCCGAGGATCCCCGGAGCGTCGCCGCCACGGTGATGCAGGCGCGCGTCGTCGTCGAGCGGGCGGTGCGCGCCCACCGCGAGGGCCACCACCGGGCACAGGAGTTGTGGCAGGAGGCCTGGCAGGCGTGCCGGACGGCCGCGAACGCCTCGCCCGCGGACCCGGTTCCCTGGGTATGCCTGCTGGCCCTGTCCCAGCTGGACGAACACCAGCAACTGGAGGAACACCGGCTGCGCCCGCCGGGGCCGATGCTCTTCCCCGGTCCGTGGGGGCTGCTGGCCGAGGCCGACAAGCGTGATCCATGCAACCGCGAAGCCTACCACCGGATGCTCCAGTTCGTTTATGCGCGCAAGGCCGGCGGATCGCTCTCGGAGGCCGTCAACTTCGTTCAGTGGGCTGCCTCTTCGGCGCCCGACGGCTCCGCACTGCACGTACTGCCGCTCTATGTTCGGGTCGAGCGCTACCGCCGCGAGCAGGGCCACGAAAAGGCCCTGGACCTGCACTGGGTCACCGAGGACGCGGAACGGGACGCGGCCCGTGCGCTGGAACTCTGGTTCCGTCGCACACCACCGATCTCGCACTCCCTGCTCGACCTCAACCACCTGGCCCACGCCCTGTGGGGAGCCCTCCAATTCGCCGATGCCGCAGCCGTGTTCCAGGAGCTCGGCCCCTATTTCACCTCGGTTCCATGGGTGTACCGCACACGGGGCCGCAAGGGCCCCGGAGACGCGGAGGACGTCTTCCTGCGTGCCCGCAGCCGCTGCCTCTCCGTCTCCCGCGACCCCGGACGGGGGCCGCAACGCTGAGCGACGCCACCGCGATGCCGTGTGCCCGCCCCGTCCCGAACCGATGACCGACCGTCCCCTTTCACCATCCGCTCATGGAGGTTTTCCCGATGTCCATATCCACCCCGACCCAGTCGGGTGCGGAGGCAACCCCGCCGAAGGACGAGGAGGAGCGGCTGCGCGAACTCGGCTACCAGCCGGTGCTCGCCCGCCGCATGGGAGGCTTCGGCAACTTCGCCATCAGCTTCTCCGTCATCTCGATCCTGTCCGGCTGCATGACCCTGTACGGCTTCGGCATGTCGACCGGTGGTCCGGCCGTGATGCTCTGGGGCTGGGCCGGTGTCGGGCTCTTCGTGCTCTGCGTCGGCATGGCGCTCGCCGAGGTGACCAGCGCGTACCCGACCTCGGGAGCGCTGTACTACATGGCCGACCGGCTCGGCGGCCGCAAGTGGGGCTGGTACACCGGCTGGCTGAATCTGCTGGGTCTGCTGGGCGCGATCGCGGGCATCGACTACGGTGCGGCGCTGTTCACCGGTGCGCTGATGAACCTCCAGTGGGGATTCACTCCCACGCCCGGCAAGACGATGATCATTTTTGTCTGCATCCTGCTGCTGCACGCCGTGCTGAACCTCTTCGGCGTCCGCCTCGTCAGCGTCCTCAACTCCATCAGCGTCTGGTGGCACCTCGCCGGTGTCGCGGTGATCGTCACCGTGCTGGCGATCGTCCCCTCGCACCACCAGTCGCCGTCGTTCGTCTTCACCGAGTTCGTCAATGACACGGGCTGGCACAACCCGTTGTACGTGGCGGCGATCGGCCTGCTCCTCGCGCAGTACACCTTCTGCGGTTATGACGCGTCGGCCCACCTGTCGGAGGAGACGTCGAACGCCTCCGTGACGGCGGCCAAGGGCATCGTCCGCGCGATCTGGGTCTCCTGGATCGCCGGCTTCGTGCTGCTCGCCGGGCTGACCTTCGCCATCCAGGACTACGTGGGCACCCAGAAGAGCCCCACCGGAGTGCCGCCGGCACAGATCCTGATCGACGCGCTCGGCACCTCCGGGGCCACCGCCATGCTGCTGATCGTGATCGCGGCCCAGCTGTTCTGCGGCAACGCCGAGGTCGCGGCCGCGAGCCGGATGGTGTTCGCCTTCAGCCGTGACAACGCCCTGCCGGGCTCGGCGCTGTGGCGCAAGGTGAGCGCCCGGACCCAGACCCCCGTCAACGCGGTGTGGCTGTCGGTCATCGTCGCAGGAGTGCTCGCGCTGCCCTCGCTGTACTCCGCCACCGCGTACGGCGCGGTGACCGCGATCAACGTCATCGGCATCACACCCGCCTACGCGATCCCGATCTTCCTGAAGCTGCGCTCCGGCAGCCGGTTCGAACGCGGGCCGTGGCATCTGGGCCGCTGGAGCAAGCCGATCGGCTGGATCGCCGTCGTGTGGGTCGCCATCGTGACCGTGCTGTTCCTGCTCCCGCAGTCCTCCCCGGTGACGGTCGACTCGATGAACTACGCGTCGATCGCGCTGATCGCCGTGCTGGGCCTGGCCACCGTGTGGTGGTTCGTCGCCCGTCGTTCGTACAGCACGCCCTCGGCGTACGGGAACGCCCGCGAGCAGGCCGAGATCGAGGAGGGCATCGTCTGATCCGGCCCTTCTTCCCCGCCGGCCCTTCCGGAACCGCCCCGCCGACAGGCAGCGGTCCGGGAGGGCCGCGTGCGTGGTGGCTCCCCGCACGGTCCACTGCGCCGCCTCCCGACGGCTCCACGCGCTACGGCAGCCAGAGGCAGGCGGCGGCCACCAGTGCCACCGCCGCCCCGCCGGTGAGCACCGGCACATTGCCCAGCCAGGCGGCGAGCGCACCGCCGCCGAGGGCGCCGATCGGCACCGTACCGATGAGCGCGGCCTGCAGGACCCCGGCGACCCGGCCCTGGAGCTCGGACGGTGTGATCAGTTGCTGGGTGGTGGTCATGGAGATGGCCCAGACCGTGGCCGCGAGCCCGAAGACGAACTGGTACGCGAGCAGCGCCGGGAAGCCGGGCCCCAGGGAGGCTCCCGGGATCAGGAAGATCGCGAGGGCGGCCACCACGGCGCAGATCCGGGTCGCCCTGGCCAGTCCGATGGTGGCGGCGAAGCGCCCCGCCAGCAGCACTCCGAGGACGGTGGCGACGCTGAACGCGGCGTAGACCGTGCCCAACTGCCAGGCCGGCAGTCCGAGATCACGTGTGGCGTAGAGCACAAAAAGCGCGTCGACGGCTCCGCTGCCGAGATTGAACCCGGCCCCGGCGAGCACCTGCCGGCGCAACAGCCTTTCGCCGCGCACCACTTCGAGTCCGGCGCGCAGTGCGACCGTCCGGGATTCCTTCTGGTGACTGGCCTTCCGGACCGAGGAGTTGAGTATGGCGGGGAGACCCAGCAGCAGCAGTGCCTCGATGCCGTACGCCGCACAAGCGGCCAGCAGCGCGGTGGAGGCCCCGGTCAGGCCCACCAGCACACCGCCGAGCGCGGGGCCGCCGATCTGCCCGGTGGTCCGGGCACCGGTCAGCGCCGAGTTGGCGGACAGCAACTGCTCGGGGTGCACGACCCGGGGCAGGGCCGCCTGGAGGGCGACGGCGAGCATGGACGTCAGCGCGCCGGACAGGGCGGCCACCAGGTACAGCTGGGGCAGCCCGAGCCGTCCCAGGGTGTCCGCCAGGGGTACGGAGCCGACGACCAGCACCTGGAGAACGGTGAGGAGTACGGTCAGTCCGCGCAGCCGTGCCCGGTCGACCAGCACCCCGGCGAACGGGCTGAGCAGCGCGCCGGGGAGGTAGCTCAGCGCCATCAGCGCGGAGGCGCCGAAGGGCCCGGCGCCCAGCCGGGTCACGGCGAGCAGCGCGAGGGCCAGGGTGGCGACCTGGCGCCCGACGGAGCTGGCGATCTGTTCCCCGCACAGCAGCGCGAACGGCCGGTGGCGCAGCAGGGCACGTCCGGACCGCCCGGAGCGGTCGGTCCCGGCACCGGCGGAAGGGATCTCGGCTGACGGCGTCGGCGGGTCGGGCAGCTGCTCCATCCCGTTCAGATGTCGGTGCAGGGGACGGGCCACCGGCGGATGCGGGGCGGCAGGGCCACCACCCAGCCGTCGGTCACCCGGGCGAGGCGTTCCGACACCAGCAGCTCCACCGCTTCCCGGCCGATAGCGCTCAGTTCAGCCAGGGCGGTGGGGTCCTGGACGGTGCGGAACGTGGCGAGCAGATCGGGGTCGTCGATCGTGAAGCGGGCGGCGGCCGATGGCTCCCTGCGGTCCATGACGGTGACGAAGTCCGGTCCGCGCCGGTGGAAGAGCTGTCCGTAGGCGTGGCGGTCCCGCCAGGTGGTGAGCTCCGGCGGTTCGCCGGGCAGCGGGCCGGGGGCCGGCAGGTGGCGCAGCAGGCCCGCCGTGTCGGCCACCTCGTGCGCGGGCCCGGTGAACAGCGGGTCGTCGGTCGCCGGAAGCCAGCGCACGACGAGATCGTGGCTCTGGCATTCGCGCAGGAACCGGACGGCTTCCGCCGCCGACCGGCCGTCGGCGCCGAGCCGCAGGGGTTCGTCGACCGTCACCAGCCGTCCTCGGATCCCGTGCGGCACCTGCCAGGCCGGCAGGGCGGGGGCGGTGCGGGTCGGGGGTGCGGGCAGCGGGCTCATCCGGCGGCCTTCTCTCCGTTGTCCGGCGCGCCCGACGGCCCGAGGGCCGTCCCGTCCGGCGCCTGGGTGCGCTCGACCGACCGGACCGGCACGTGCCAGGTGGGCAGCGACACATACGACCGCCCGTCGTCGAAGAGGAGCCCCAGGGCAACCGCTTCGCGGAGCCAGGCGTCCAGTTCCTCGGCGGTCGGCGGGTTCGTTTCGGCCGTGAGCAGGCGGTGCAGTGCCGTCCGGGTGCGGCCCGCCTCCAGGTGGCGCAGGGCGGCGGCGTGCCAGCCGGTCAGCCGGTGGGTGCGGCGCGGCCAGCCGCGCCGTCGGTCGTGGACGAGCAGTATCTCCTCGCCCTCGGGCTGTTCGAGGACCAGGGTCGAGGCGGGATGGCCGGTGTACCAGTCGCGGGCCGCGGCCTTCAGCCGCGCTTCGGTCCCGCCGCCGATCCCGGCGGGCGGAGTGTCGAAGAGGTAGACCAGATCGGCCAGTTGTTCCTCGGGCAGGTCGTAGACGTGGCGGTACATCTCGGCGGGCCGCCGCTCGGGGAAGCCCAGCGCGGGGTTGGCGAAGTTGGGGCTGAACCGCTCCAGCTGGATGCGGTGGGCGCCGCCGGGCGGCTGGAGGTGGACGAGCGCGGGCATCTGGTCGATGACGAAGGCGTAGTCCTCGGCGGTCTCCCCCGGGAAGCCGTAGAGGTAGTTCCAGGAGCAGGTGAGCGAGTGGTTCTCGCACTCGCGGAGCGTACGGATGTTGCGGGCCCCGCTCACGCCCTTGTCCATGAGCTCCAGGGCTTTGTTGTCGAGGCTCTCGATGCCGGGCTGGATGTGGACCGATCCGGCTCGGGCGAGCGTCTCCAACTGCTCGGCGGTGAGGTTGGACTTCACCTCGTAGTGCATGCGCAGGTCCCAGCCGCTGTCGGCGGCGAGCGGGAGGAAGTCCTTGAAGTACGCCATGTCGATGATGTTGTCGACGGTGACGATGTCCAGGATGCGGTGGCGCCGGACCAGGCGGTCGACCTCGTCCCAGAGCCGGTTTCCGGGTTTGGCGCGGAAGGTCATCGCCGAGCCGTTGAGTCCGCAGAAGGTGCAGTGGTGCTTCTCGCCCCACCAGCAGCCCCGGGCCCCCTCGACCACGAGTTTGGGATGGACGTACTCGGCGAGCGGGGAGGTTTCGATGGCCTGCTGCCAGAGGTCGTAGTCGGGCGAAGGGATGTCGGCGGGCGCGACGGTGCGCCGGGACTCCTCGTTGGCGCTCGACTTCGGCCCGTCCCACCAGCAGAGTCCGGGTACGTCGGCCGGTGCGGTGCCGGCGTCGATGTGGGCGAGCAGGGCGGGCAGGGCATACTCCCCCTCGCCGCGCACCACATGGTCGACGAAGCGGTGGTTGCGGTGCAGGGCGTGGCCCATCGGGCCGTCGCAGTTGCTGCCGCCGAACACCACGGTCAGTCCGGGGCGGCGTCGTTTGAGTTCAGCCGCGAGCGCCAGCGAGGAGACGTTCTGCATGAACGTGGAGGTGAACCCGACGACATCGGGTGCGTCGTCGAGTATCGCGCTCGCGCTCTCGTCGATGAACTCCGCCGCGTGGACCCTCATCGCGGTCGCGGTGGACATGTCGGTCCCGCGCCGCGTGGCGTACTCCTTGAGCTGCGCCACGCCCCATTCGGGATCGTCGTAAAGGACGCCGGAGAACACCCAGTCCCCGAGGCCGTCGAAGATCGATTCGCTGCCGACCGCGACGTGATCGCCGGGCCGGATCGCCCCCTGCGAGCGTTCCAGCAGGAATTCCGCCCAGCGCAGGGAGCCGTGGAACTCGCGCACCTCGTCGTCCGGCCGGGTCAGGTCCAGCAGCGCGTGCAACAGTCCCACCTGGAGCGAGGGGAGTTCGATCGGCTGCCACGGCATGGTCACCAGATGTATTCGCACTGCGCCTCCCACGGCACGGGGGCGGACCCCGGATCGCGTCCGGCGTCCGCCCTTTTCGTCACTGTCCGGCCGTGGCGCACCGGCCCCGGAAGGGCGATCGCGTCAGGTGCCGGCTGGACCGGAACGCACCGGTTCAGCGCGTCGGACGTTTCTCGATCGTCTGCCGTTCGCGGTTCTTCGCCTCTTCCTCGCGGACCACTACCTTCTTGATCTCCATCTGCCCCTCCCCTCGGCTTTCGGTCTCAAGTCCGTTGACGTTAGGTCGCGTTGTTACGGAGTCGCAAGAGTGCCTGCTGGGGCCGGTGGGGCGGACGGGGTGGTCCGCACCGGTGGCGGGCCGGAGACCGATCGCTATGCTGCGTGCCGAAGCGCTCACCGGAAGCGCTCAAACGAACAGTGCGCGGCGGTACGACGAGGGGGCCAGCAGCATGCGGGAGCCGGTTGAACTCAGGCGTCAGCGAATCCTGTCGGTGGTGGAGTCGCGCGGCGCCGTGAAGGTCAGCGCGCTCGCGGCCGAGCTCGACGTCTCGGTGGTCACGATCCGGCGGGACGTCGAGGAGCTGGCCCGGGACGGGCGGCTGCGGCGCGGGCACGGGGTGGCCCGCCCGGTGCGTGAGCCGGTTCCGACCGGCGCGGTCCCGGCGGCCAGGGGCCAGGAGCCGGCCGGGGAGGCCGGGGCGGTCGCCCTGGTCGTCCCGGAGCGGCACACGTACCTGTACGAGACCCTGCACGGCGCCCGCTCCGTCCTGGAGGAGTCCGGGATCCGGATCGCGCTGCACATCGCGCCCCCGTCGGCCGGTGCCGAACGTCCGCTGGTCGAGCGGGCGCTGGCGGACGGGGCGCGCGGGCTGCTGATCGCGCCGCGCTGGCTCAGTACCCGCTCGGAGGAGCTGGACTACGGCTGGCTCGCGAACGTGGGGGTGCCGACGGTACTGATGGAGCGGCGGCCCCGGCCGGGCAGCGCGCTCCACGCCCTGGACTCCGTCTGTTCCGATCACTGGTACGGGATCCATCTCGCTGTGGACCATCTGGTGTCGCTGGGGCATCGCCGTATCGTGCTGGCGGCCCGTGACGACAGTCCGACGGCGCGCAGCATCCGTGCCGCGTTCGCCGAGATCGCGGCGGCCCGTCCGGAGGTGGCGGACTGGTCGGTGGTGCTGAGCTCGCCCTCGGCAGCGGAGCCCCACGGGGCCGGCCCGGCGGCCAAACCCCATGGTTCGGCATCGGCGGCCGACGGCCGGGCCGCTCTCGACCTCGCCGCGCTGCTGCGGGAGCGGGGCGCCACGGGGGCCGTGCTGCACGGGGACGTGGACGCGCTGATGCTGGTGCAGCGGCTGGCGGAGAGGGGTGTCGAGGTGCCCCGGGACTGCTCGGTGGTGGCGTACGACGATGTGGTCGCGGCCCTCGGCAGCACTCCGCTGACGGCGGTGGCGCCGCCGAAGGCGGAGATCGGGCGGGCCGCCGCCGAACTGCTGCTCCACCGGCTGTCCGGTGCGGCGGGCGCGACCGGACCGGTGCGCCGCACGGAGCTGCTGCCCACGCTGAAGGTGCGTGGATCGGCCCGGGAGCTGCCCCGTTCCACCGGATGATCGTTTGACCGTTTTGATTTTCTCCTGAGCGATCACTTGACCAGTAACGATCAGCCGATCAGGATTCCCCGTGAGCCGATACAGCAGCCGCGGGAGGCGCACATGCCTGGACGACAGAGCCGTCGATCCGTGCTTGCCACGATCGCCGCTCTGCCGCTGGCGGGTGCGCTCGGTGCCTGCGGAGGCAACGGCGGCAACAGCGACGGGGCGTCCGGGCCGGGCAGCAGAGGCGGCAAGCGTGCCACCCGCATCACCTTCTGGTGCCGGACGAGGTGCTGGAGGCGGCGCGGATGGACGGCGCCGGCGAGCTTGCGGCCTCCTTCCGGGTTGCCCTGCGGATGCTGGGGCCGGGCCTGGTCACCGTCTTCCTCTTCCAGCTCACGGCGATCTGGAACAACTTCTTCCTGCCGATGGTGATGCTCTCCGACCAGCATCTCTATCCGGTCAGCCTCGGCCTCTACACATGGAACAGCGCCGCCGTCGTCTCACCCCGAGTACTGCCCCGTAGCGATCACGGGTTCGCTGCTCGCGGTCCTGCCGTTGATCCTCGCCCTGCTCCAGCGTTTGTGGAAGTCGGGGCTCATCGCAGGCGCCGTGAAGTGACCGGGCCACCGCCCCCGTTCCCCACCAGGAGAGAGATGCCAGCACAGACCCCTGCGCCACCGCCCCCTCCGCCCGGAACCGGCCGCGCGCCGCCGTCGCCATGAAAGCGGCCGCCGCCAACGCGCTCCTCGGCGCCCGGTCCCTGGCCGCGCTCGGCGAGGTGTGCGATCTCGCCGCCCTGCCCGCCCTCGACGACTTCTCCACCGACCGCGCCCGCGCGGTGCTGGCCGACACCGAACTGCTGGTCACCGGCTGGGGCTGCCCGCCGCTTGACGCGGCAGCCCTGGGCGCGGCGCCGCGGCTGCGCGCGGTCGTCCACACCGCGGGCAGTGTGCGTGGACACATCACCGAGGCCTGCTGGGAGCACGGCATCGAGGTTTCCTCGGCGGCCGCCGCCAACGCGCTGCCGGTGGCCGAGTACACCGTCGCGATGATCCTGCTCTCCGGCAAACGGGCCCTGGAGCGGGCCCACGACTACCGGACACAGCGCCGCCGCGACCCCTGGCTCACCATCCCCGACCGGGTCGGGAACTACGGCCGCACCGTGGGCATCCTGTCCGCCTCCATGATCGGCCGGCGCGTCGTCGAACTGCTGCGCCCCTACGATCTGCCCGTCCTGCTGCACGACCCGTACGTCTCCGACGCGGAGGCCGCCGCGCTCGGCGTCCGGCCCGTCGGCCTCGCGGAACTCTTCGCACAGAGCGACGTGGTCAGCGTCCACACCCCGCTGCTGCCGGCCACCCACGGGCTGGTCAGCCGCGAACTGCTCACCTCGATGCGCCCGGACGCGGTGCTGATCAACACCGCGCGGGGCGCCGTCGTCGACCAGGACGCGCTCGTCGACGTACTCCGGCAGGACCGCATCCGGGCGATCCTCGACGTCACCGATCCGGACACACTGCCCGCCGCACACCCCCTCTGGGACTGCGACAACGCCCTGATCACCCCGCACCTCGCAGGCTCACAGGGCAACGAGTTGCGGCGACTGGTCGATCTGGCGGCGGGCGAGGCCGGCCGCTGGGCCGCGGGCGACGGTTTCGCCCATCCCGTACGACGCGAAAGGCTGGCATTCCTCGCATGACCGCTCCGCTTCCGATCTCGACCCTCGAACTCCCGGCGGACGACCGGGTGTCCAGCCCGTACACCGGCTACACCCGTGCTCACTGGGAGGCCGCCGCCGACGGGCTGCTCCGGGCCGCCTGGCAGTGGGCGACGCCGGGCGGCGCCCTGCTGGACCTGCCGGGCCGGCCGTCCGCGTCCGGAGTGCGCTCCGACGGTCTGGAGGGTTACGCGCGCACCTTCCTCGCCGCCGCCTTCCGGGTCGCGGGCGCTCACGGCAAGGACCCGCACGGCTGGCTGGACCGGTACGCGGACGGGCTCGCGGCCGGTACCCGTACCCCCGGCCGCGAGGACACCGAGTCCTGGCCTCTGATCCGCGACCACACCGTGTTCGGCCAGCCCATGGTCGAGTCGGCCTCGGTGGCCATCGGTCTGCGGCTGTCCCGCCCGTGGCTCTGGGACCGGCTGGACGCCCGGGTCCAGGACCGGACCGAGGAGTGGCTGCGCGACGCACTGCGGCACACCCCCGCCCCCAACAACTGGTACCTCTTCCCCTACTCCGTGGCCGGATTCCTGGAGTCCGTGGGCCGGGGCGACGCGCGGACGGCGCGGGCCAAGGAGCGGGCCCTGGAACTGCTGGAGGGCTGGTACCGGGGCGACGGCTGGTACGCGGACGGCGACGGCCGGGCCTTCGACCACTACAACGGCTGGGCGCTGCACCTCTACCCCGTGCTGGACGCGCATCTGTCGGGCGACGCCGAACTGTCCGCGCACTACGGCGCCCGGCTGCGCGAGCACCTGGAGGGCTACTCGCTGCTCTTCGGCGGCGACGGGGCGCCGATCCACTTCGGCCGCTCGCTGACCTACCGCTTCGCGGCGGCCTCCTCGGTGGCGCTCGGCGCCGTCAGCGGGCACACCCCTCTCACGCCCGGCGCCTCCCGGCGGGTGATCAATGGATCGCTGCGCTACTTCCTGGACCGGGGCGCGACCGGTACGGACGGGTTGCTGAACCTCGGCTGGCACGGCCCGCACGAGGCGTCGCTGCAGAACTACTCGGCGCCCGCCTCGCCGTACTGGGCGTCCAAGGCCTTCGTGTCGCTGCTCGCCCCGGACGGCCATCCGCTGTGGACCGCGACCGAGGAGCCCGCGCCGAGCGAGGGCCCCGACCGGGTTCTCGCGCTGCCCGCGCCCGGACTGCTCGTCCAGACCACCCGCGCTGACGGGATCGTACGGCTGCACAACCACGGCAGCGACCATGTGCGCCCGCACGAGGGGGAGTCGGGTGTGCAGGACGACCCGCTGTACAGCCGCCAGTCGTACTCCACGGTGACCGGTCCCACGTCGAGGGCGAACGCGGCGGACAACCACCTGGCCGTGGTCGTCGCCGGGGCCCGCAGCGGTCGCCGGGTCATCCGTGCGCTGGGCGCCGGCGGGGGCGACGGCTGGGGCTGGGCCGCCTCCTGGCACCGCCCGGTGTTCACGTCGGGCTCGCCGATGGTGCCGGGGCTGCGGGTGCAGAGCGTCACGGTGGTGCGCGGGCGCTACGAACTGCGGGCGCACCGGGTGCTCGGTGCGCCGGACGGGGCCCGGGTGGAGCAGACGGGCTGGGCGACCGGCCGCGACGACGCCCTGACCTCCGCGCTGCACGGTCTGCACGGCTGGGAGTCCCGGGACGAGGTACGGGCTCCGCAGGGCACCGCGTACACGCCCTGGGCGGTGGTCCCCCGGCTTTCCGCGCCCGCGACCGGCTCGGTGATCCTGGTCGCGCTGGCCTCACTGACCGCGGAGCCCGACGCGGCGCCGCTCGACGCCGTGGTCGACGCGGTGACGGTGGACGGGGACACGGTGGAGGTCCGCTGGGCGCACGACGGGGCAACGACACGCATCGGCTTCGAGCCGGTGACGGTCACGCACGGCTGAGCGCCGGGGTGCGCGGCCCGGGAACCGTCCCACCGCCGCGCACCCCGCCCTCCGGGCAGGCCCTACGAGTCACATGTCCGTCCGGATCACCACGGCCAGGGTGCGCGGCCCGTGCACGCCCTCCACCCGCTCCAGCTCGATGTCGGAGGTGGCCGAGGGACCACTGATCAGCGTCGTCGGACGCTGCGGTACCAGCCGCGCCACCGCTTCCGGCACACCGGTCTCGACCGTCGACAGATCGACGACGCAGACATGGAGGTCGGGGACCAGGGACAGCGCCCGCCGCCCCTGGTCGGGCGAACCGTCCAGGAAGATGGTGCCGGTCTCGGCGCAGCTCACGGCCGAGGCGGTGACGACCCCGTCCAACGCGTCGAGGCCGGGCGCCGGGATGTCGGCGGAGTCCTGCTGGACCTCGCCGTCGAACGCTTCGAGCCAGCGCGCGTCGAGCCCGGCCGGCACACCGATCCGCCGCGCCCCGCGCTCCCGCAGCACCTCGGCGACGAGTTCCGCGGTGCGATCGGCGGTACAGGTGTGGACGGTGGCCTTGTAGTCGACGAGCCGGTCGGTGAAGAGGGCCAGGCGTTCGTCGTCGGGGAGAGTGCGGCCGGTGCGGTAGGCACGCGGGACGGCGACATCGGGGGCGGGGGCGAGGGAGAGGGCGTCCTTGATCCGCCCCAGCACCGTTTCGCGAGCGTCGGTCACTTCTCCTCCTCCTTCTTCTTCCGGTTCTGTTCGTGCTCGTCCGCGGCGGCCCGCATCGTCTCGGCGCCCTCGGCCGATGCCAGCCAGGAGCGGAAGGTCTGCTTCGGCGGCACTTCGGTGTCCCGGCTCTCGCTCCAGCCGTTGAACGGCGGGGGCAGGTGTGAGATCTTGCCGTCCCGCCCGCCGATGACACGGCCGATCCCCGCGCCCTTCTGCGCGGCCGTGAAGAGCTTCGGGTGCTTCATGACGGTGGCCGCGGCCTTCATGGCCAGCTTCTCCGCCGTCGTACCGGACTGCTCGGTGTGCTGGTGGCGCAGTTCGACCAGGAGCGACGGAATGTCGATCTTGACCGGGCAGGCGTCGAAGCAGGCGCCGCAGAGGCTGGAGGCGTACGGCAGCGAGCTGTTGGGGTCGTTCTTGGCTGCGTGCATCCCGGCGAGCTGCGGGGTGAGGACCGCGCCGATCGGTCCGGGGTACGTCGATCCGTACGCGTGGCCGCCGGCCCGTTCGTACACCGGGCAGACATTGAGACAGGCCGAGCAGCGGATGCAGTTGAGGGCCTCGCGTCCGATCCGGTCGGCGAGCGCCGCGGTGCGGCCGTTGTCGAGCAGGACCAGATGGAAGTCCTGCGGCCCGTCGCCCGGCGTCACTCCGGTCCACATCGAGGTGTACGGGTTCATCCGCTCGCCCGTGGAGGAGCGCGGCAGCAACTGCAGGAACACTTCGAGGTCCTGGTAGCGCGGCAGCACCTTCTCGATGCCCATGACGGTGATCAGGGTGCCGGGCATCGTCAGGCACATGCGGCCGTTGCCCTCGGACTCCACGACCGCGAGGGTTCCGGTCTCGGCGATCCCGAAGTTGGCGCCGGAAACCGCCACCTTGGTGGTCATGAACTTCTCGCGCAGATAGGCGCGGGCGGCGGCGGCCAGGTGCGCGGGCACGTTGTCCAGGCGCGGGTCGACGCCCGGGATCTCCTTGAGGAAGATCTGCCGGATCTCGTCGCGGTTGCGGTGGATCGCGGGGACCAGGATGTGTGACGGCTTGTCGTGCGCGAGCTGGACGATCAGTTCGGCGAGGTCCGTCTCGTACGGGGTGATGCCGACGGATTCGAGGTGTTCGTTGAGGCCGATCTCCTGGGTGGCCATCGACTTGACCTTGATGACGTCGCTGCTGCCCGTCGCCCTGACCAGCCGGGTGACGATCTCGTTGGCCTCGACGCCGTCGCGCGCCCAGTGGACGGTGCCGCCGCGCTCGGTGACCTTCCGCTCCAGCTCCTCCAGGAGTTCGGGGAGCCGGTTCATGGTGTCGGTCTTGATGGCCGAGCCCGCCTCGCGCAGTGCTTCCCAGTCGGGGAGTTCACCGGTGACATCGAGGCGTTTGGCGCGGATGGTGCGGGTGGCCCGGCCGAGGTTGCGGCGCAGTTGTTCGTTGCGCAGCTCGTCGTGGGCGGCCTCGGGGAACTTCCGGTCGCCGCGCAGATTGCCCGTCCCGTACGGGGAACGGGGCGGGGTCGAGGGCATGCCGAGGAAGGTGCTGCTCATCGGACGGCCTCCGTGGGGACGTACGGCGAGGTGCGGGTGGCGGAGAGGATCTGCGCGAGGTGCAGGGTGCGGGTGCCCGACCTGATGCGAGAGAGCCCGCCGCCGATGTGCATCAGGCAGGACGAGTCGCCGGCGGTGCAGACATCGGCCCCGGTGGTGGCGATGTTGCGCATCTTGTCCTGGAGCATCGCGGTCGACGTCTCGGCGTTCTTGACGGCGAAGGTGCCGCCGAACCCGCAGCAGGAGTCGGCTTCGGGGAGCTCGACGAGGTCGATGGAGTCGACGGCCCGGAGCAGCTTCAGGGGTTTGTCACCGACGTGCAGCATGCGCAGGGAGTGACAGGTGGGGTGGTACGTCACTCGGTGCGGGAAGTACGCGCCGACGTCGTCCACGTCCAGGACGTCCACGAGGAACTCCGACAGCTCGTACGTCTTGGCCTTGACGGTGGCGACGCCCGCGCGCAGCGCGGCGTCCCCGTACCGTTCGGCGACGATCTCGTGCTGGTGGCGGACCGAGCCCGCGCACGATCCGGACGGCATGACGACGGCGTCGATCGAGGCGTCGCCGAACTGGTCGGTGAAGTTCCGCACCAGAGGGACGGGTTCACGCTGATAGCCGGTGTTGACATGCATCTGACCGCAGCAGGTCTGCCCCGGCGGGAACACCACGTCGTGGCCCAAGCGGGCGAGCAGGACCGCGGTCGATTTCACCGCCTCGGGAAAGAGCGTGTCTCCCAGACAGGTGGCGAAGAGTCCGATGCGCATGGGGGTCTCTCCGATCACTTCTCCATTTTTATGGTCCGACCATACTAGCCTCGGTCCGGAACGTGAAGGATGCGACTCCACGAACCTGAGCGTATAGGCATGCACCTGACAATACTTGAATTCGCACACCGAGGGTTCGGGCCCGTCCGGCACCCCGAGCCCTCGCCCTGCGTCAGGAATCTTCCGGGCCCCGGTAGGAGTTCTCGTCGACCAACGTGCCGTGGAGGCTGCGGATGTGCTTCTCGACCAGGTCGGCGGCGCCAGCGCCCTCGCCCGCGCGCACCAGCCCTAGCAGCTCGGTGTGCTCCGCGTTGAGCGCGGCGGCCGTGGCCGGCCAGTCCTCAACCTCCTCCAGTGCCCGCAGGATCAGCGGTCGCACCGATTCACGGACGGCGGAAGTGAGCGTGGAGGTCAGTTCATTGCCGGAGCTGCGGGCGATGTGCACATGGAACCGGGTGTCCAGATCGTTGAACTCCGACACCGTGACATCCGGCTCCCCCATGTGCGCGACCAGCGCCTCCGCCTCGTCGAGATCCGCCGGGGAGGCATGCCCGGCGGCCGCCTCGAAGCTGGAACGCTCCAGCACGACGCGCGCCTCCAGGACGTCCTCCAGGCTGTAGCTGCCCAGCGCGAAGTGCAGTCGCAGCAGCCGCCCGAGCGCGTCGTCGGGGTTGCGTACGATCCGCGCCCCGGCATCCGGCCCCCGGCCCGGCTGCGCGACCAGCACGCCGATGGTCTCCAGCACCCTCAGCGCCTCGCGCAGCGCGGACCGGCTGACCCCGAGCACCGGCGCGAGCTCGCGCTCGGGCGGCAGCCGGTCGCCCGCCCTGAGCTCACCGGCGAAGACCCGCTCCTCGATGCTCTGGAGCACGAGCTCATGCGTGCGGGACTGCCGTACGGGTTGCCATTCGACGGGCATCCGTCACCCCCTGCCTCGGCCGGAATCGTCCGGTTGCCGTCACGTCTTGCCGGATCTTCAACTATGTCACACACCACATATGGTCAGACCAAAGAAGCGATGTCGGCAGGTGGCGCCGGCAGGCGATGCCGGATCAGTAGGTGACGACGATGCGGCGGACCACGCCGTCCACCTCGATCCGTCCGCCGAACGGGATGACGAGCTGAGGGTCGGTGTGACCGAGGTCGACGTCGAGGACGGCCATGGTCCCGGGGGCGTACTCGCTCAACGCCCGCAGGACCGCCTGCCGTTGCTCCTCGCGGTACCGCTCCCCCGCCACGGCGTCCAGCGGCTGCTCGAACGACCAGTTCTTGGCCCGTCCCATGAGGAGTGCGGGGAACTGCGCGAGCATCCCCCGCTCCCCCATGTTCCGCAGAATCCGGTAGACCTCGTCGGCCGAGGGCATCTCCTCGCTCGTTTCGAGGAACAGCACCCGTCCCGCGTAGCTGTCCACCGGCCGGATCTCACGATCGGCCATCAGCAGCCAGGCCAGGATCTCCAGATTTCCGCCCCAGCTCGCACCCTTAACGGTCCGGCCATCAGTGTTGTGCCATGTCCAGCCGTCGCAGGGCCGCATCGCGGGTTCGGACTCGAAGGTACGGGGCTCGTCCCACCGGCCGCCCGCCCCGTTGGTCTCCTTGGACGGGGTGAGCTCGAAGTCGCCCCGGGTGAAGAGCGCGGCCCGCAGGGAGCCGACGGTCAGCGGGTGCATAGCACCAGGACGACCCATCTCGGCCATCACCGTGCCGCCGTGGTATCCGACGATGCCCAGGTTCTCAAGGAACACGAGCAGGTTTGTGTTGTCGCTGTACCCGAAGAAGGGCTTGGGGTTGGCGCGCAGCAGGTCGCGGTCCAGGTACGGCAGCACGGTGATCTGGTCGTCGCCGCCGATGGTGGAGATCACGGCCTTGATGTCGGGGTCGGCGAACGCCGCGTGGATGTCGGCGGCCCGTTCCTGCGGGGTGGATCCCATCTTCCGCGTCGTGGGGTACTCCACCGGTTCGAGGCCGAAGTCCTCCCGGAGCCTGCGCAGCCCCAGCTCATGCGGGAGCGGCAGGATGCCGGGGAGCCCGGAGGCGGGGGACAGCACGGCGACGCGGTCGCCGGGCCGGGGCTTGTCGGGGTACGTGTGGGTCGGCATCCGCCGAGCGTAGGGCGGCCCGCGAGGCGGCGTCGTCGCATTTTCGGCCCGGCCTGCGGCAGCGGGGGCAGGGCCCCGCCGCCCTGGGCCGGTCACCCGTCGAAGGATCCGTGGCGGCCCGCGCCGCCTCCGAACCGTTCGGCCCCGGCCTGTGTCTCCCCCGCGGTCAGCGGCACCAGACCGTGCCGGTACTCCTGGGCCAGCGCCTCCGGTTCGCTCAGGCCGTGTTGCTCGCGCACCGAAAGCCGGTCGTGGCGCAGACACAGCTGCGGGAACGCGGCGATCTCGCGGGCGAGGCTCTCCGCCGCGCCGCGCGCCTCGCCGGGTGGCACGATCCGGTTGGCCAGCCCCATGGCGTAGGCTTCCGCGGCCGGTACGGGGCGCCCGGTGAGGATCATGTCCATGGCCCGGCTCTCACCGATGAGCCGCGGCAGGCGTACCGTTCCGCCGTCCACCAGCGGCACTCCCCAGCGCCGGCAGAACACCCCGAACACCGCGTCGTCCTCCGCCACCCGGAGATCGCACCAGAGGGCGAGCTCAAGGCCCCCGGCCACCGCGGGGCCGGAGACCGCCGCGATGACGGGCTTGCCCAGGTGCATACGGGTCGGCCCCATCGGCCCGTCGCCTTCGGCCAGGACCTTGTTGCCCCGCTCCGTACCGATGCCCTTCAGGTCGGCACCCGAGCAGAACGTACCGCCCTCGCCCCACAGCACGGCGACCGCCGCGTCCGGGGCGGATTCGAACTCCCGGAACGCGTCGGCCAGTTGCCGGGCGGTCGGCCCGTCCACGGCGTTGCGGACCTCGGGCCGGTGGAGGATCACCGTGAACACGGGGCCGTCGCGCTCGATCCGCACGGCTGTTTCTTCGCTCATCGTTCGGCCTCCCGCTGGGACGGCGGAGAACCCCTCCGGCCGGTGGGGCGTCCTGAACCCCGGCTCCGTCCGTGGGACGGAGCGCTGCCTCACCCTATTGATACGAGTCGATCCGCCACAGCTGATTCATGCGATTCTCACGCAACCGTTCTACGGTGGGGCCCGTGACCCAGATGACCCCGCCCGGCTGGCACCCAGACCCCGGGTACACAGGAATTGGCCCCGTTCACGAGCGCTGGTGGGACGGCACCCGGTGGACCGACCAGTTGCGCTTGCCGCCCGCCACGATCCGGCGCCGCCGGATGCGCGTCGGACTGGGCATCACGGCCGCTGTGGTGCTCCTCGCCACGGTAGGCGGCGGCGTCCTCCTGCTGTCGGACAACTCCGGCGACGACAACGAACGCGCGGCCACCACCCCGTCCGCCCCGCCCTCGGACTCCCCCCGTCGCGGGCCGGGCGCTCCGGGAGGCGGCGGCGGGAGCGGCGCCCCCGAGCAGCGGATGCCGGGGACCGAGGACGGCTACGCCACCGACCTGACCAGCGGGATCAACCTGCCGGTGCCCGACGGCTGGAAGGGCACCTCCGGGGTCACGGGTGCGGGAGTGACGACGGGTGAGTACCCGTGTCCCGGCGACACGTCCGAGCAATGTGTGCGCGGCGGGGTGTTCTCCGCGCCCGCGAAGGCCCTGAAGCTCGACACTTCGACGGCGAAGGCCACGGCGGAGAAGGACATCTCCGTCAATGCCACCGAATCGTACGGCGAGAAGATCTACGGCGGCATCACCTCGCACCAGGAACTCAAGTCCGAGCCGGTGACCGTGGCCGGCGAACAGGGGTACCTGGTGCGCTGGAAGGTGGTGACGAAGAACGGTGACGACGGGTACGTCCAGTCGCTGGCCTTCCCGTCGCCCCGCTCGAAGGACCTGCTGGTCGTGGTCCGGTCGGGCTTCGACGTCAACGCCAAGGCACCCGCGCTCTCCGTCATGGACGACATCACCAAGGGCATCAAGGCAGCCTCGGGAGCGGGCTCCGGCCCCGGCACCACCGCGTAGCGGCCGTCGCGGACGGGCACGGCGGCCCGCCTTCGTACACCCGGGCGTGAGTACGAGGGCGGGCCGAGCTGAGTACGTCGGCCGATCCGCCGGCGGGCGGTCGCTGGTCGAATGACCATCATGGTTCCTGACGCACCGTCCCGTCCCCGCATCCAGCACGTCGCCACCGCCGGCACGACGCTGGCGCTGTCGCTGGCCCCGCTGGTGATCGGCGTGCTGCTCGCCAAGACCATGGCGGCGGACCCGATGACTCCGGTGAACGCGCTGGTCACCCGGGGCGGGCAGCCCGTACCCATCTCGCCCGCGCAGTGGCGCGGGTGCGGCAGACAGGCGCTGCGCAACTGGAAGGCCCCGCTCAAGGCCGGCCGGCGTCCCGTCACCCTCGTGCGGCGGTGCGCCGGGACACGGCGCACGTGCCGCCCGGTGAAGCTGCCGGTCGAGCGCTGAGGGGCGGCGGGCCCGGCAACCGAAGGTGGACCGGATGTCAGGCCCGTCGGCAGTGCAGGAACAACTGGGGCTCGGCCACCGCCGCTTCGTACTCCGGGGTGAACAGGGTGCTCTGCTCCCACAGCACCGAGAGCCCGGCGGCGGTGACCAGCTCCGTGAACTCCTCCGGGCCGAAGCTCGTCGCCCGCACGTTGTGGCCCATGAAGACGACGTCGAAGTCCTCCACGTCCAGCGGCACCGTGGCCACGACCAGATGGCCGCCGGGAACCAGCAGCCGTCCGAGCTTCCGCAGGAGCCGGAACTGGTCGTCGCGGGACATCTGGAGCAGTGAGAAATAGGCGCAGGCCGCGTCGAAACTGCCTTCTTCCAGGGGAAGTTCGCGAATGTCGGCGCATTCGAACACCGCGTCGGGAACCTGCCGGGCCGCCAGTTCGACCATGCCGGGCGAGACGTCAACCCCCAGCACGTCATGACCGGCCTCGGTGAGAGTCCGGGCGGTCGGCCGCCCAGTTCCGCTGCCGACGTCCAGGATCCGGCTCTGCGGTACGAGATCACCCAGCAGCCGTTGCAACGAGGCGTGGTGGGCGGCGGATCCGGCGAACGCCCGCTCGTAGTCGGCGCCCAGCGCGTCGAACACCGTGGCGGCAGCCTGGCCTTGGTCTCCGTCCATCGATGTGTTTCCTTCCCCGAGCACCGCCCAGTGCGGTTCCCGAGGATCGTTTCATCATTCGCCAGCGCCTTCAACGCCCGCCCCTGACAGGGAACATGGAGCCGATCGGGGAACTGGTGCACGCATGCGGAGCGGAGCGAGCTGTCCATGACCGTCCACCGGGCCCGGCGCCACGAAATCCGGTTTCCTGACCGCACCCGGGTTCCTTACACTCACCACGAAACGCGCGCCACGACAACACTGCGGCGCGCACCGTGACCAGTGGGGGGAGACCGGCCGTGCGCTACCGCACCGCTGTTGTCGTTCCCTCGTCGCGGTACGAGGTGATCCTGGTGTCTTCGTGCGCCCGGTGCAGGCTGCGCGGCCCGCATCGGTCCCCCGCGACGGACAACTGACCTCGCAGCGCCCGGCGTCGACACGGCCGGGCGGCGGCTCACCGGTGTGACACACCGTGCCGGAGGTCCTCGCCCGGCCTGATCACAGGCCGGTTCGTCCGGGAATCGCGCTTTCCCGTTCCGGATCGTTCCGAAAGGCCATGGGCCGTGCGTACCGAACTGCACCGTCAACCCACCAGTCCGCTGAACACCGTTCGCAACCTGGGCATTCTCGCCCACGTCGACGCCGGCAAGACCACAGTCACCGAGCGGATCCTCTACCTCACCGGCGCCGTCCACAAGCAGGGCGAGGTCCACGACGGGACGACCGTCACCGACTTCGACTCCCAGGAACGCGACCGCGGGATCACCATCTTCGCCGCCGCGGTGAGCTGTTCGTGGGACGGTCACCGGATCAATCTGATCGACACCCCGGGCCATGTCGACTTCTCCGACGAGGTGGAGCGCTCGCTGCGGGTGCTCGACGGAGCGATCGCGGTGTTCGACGCCGTCGCGGGGGTCGAGCCGCAGAGCGAGTCGGTGTGGCGGCAGGCCGACCGGCACGGGGTGCCGCGGATCGCATTCGTCAACAAAATGGACCGTGCCGGGGCCGAACTGGACACGGCGGTCGCGTCGATCAGGGACCGGCTGCACACCGTCCCGCTGGTGGTACAGCTGCCGATCGGGAGCGAGAACGGGTTCAGTGGAGTGGTGGATCTGCTGCGCATGCGGGCGCTGGTCTGGGCCGACGGCGGTGGCACGTTCGAGGAGGGGCGGGTGCCGGAGGCGCTGTGCGACGAGGCGCGGCGGCGCAGGCGGCTGCTGGAGGAGACGGTGGCGGAGCTCCATCCGGCCGCGCTGGAGGAGTTCTGTGCGCAGTCCTCGGTGTCCGAGCGGACGCTGCGGTCCGCGCTGCGCGACCTGACCCGTACCGGCGAAGGTGTTGTGGTGCTGTGCGGTTCGGCCTACCGCAATCGCGGGATCGAGCCGCTCCTGGAGGCCGTGGTGTCCTACCTGCCCTCGCCGCTGGACGTGCCGCCGGTACGCGGCGCCCTGGACGGCGCGGTGCAGGAGCGGGTCGCCGATCCGGCGGCGCCGTTCGCCGCTCTGGTGTTCAAGGTGAGCTCGACCGAGACGGGCCGGCTGACCTTTCTGCGGGTGTATTCGGGAGCGATCCGGAAGGGGGACACGGTGCTGGACGCGGGCGCGCGGCGCCACGAGCGCATCGGACGGATCCTGCGCGTGCAGGCGGGCCGGCACGGGGACGTCGATGCGGCGGTGGCCGGGGACATCGTCGCGGTGATCGGGCTGAAGGCGGCCCGTGCCGGGGCGACCCTGTGCGCACCCTCGGCGCCCCTGGTCCTCGAACCGCCCACCGTGGCCGAGCCGGTCGTCTCGGTGGCGGTCGAGGCCCGCAGGCGGACCGATACCGAGCGGCTGGTGACGGCGCTGGCGCGGCTGGTCGAGGAGGATCCCTCGCTGGTGGTCCGTACCGATCCCGAGACGGGGCAGACGGTGCTGTCGGGGATGGGGGAACTGCATCTGGAGGTCGCGGTGGAGAAGATCCGGCGTGCGCACGGGCTGGAGATCGGTGTCGGCAGGCCGCAGGTGGCCTACCGGGAGACGGTCGCCCGCGGGGTGACCGGGCTGGTGTACCGGCATGTGAAGCAGGACGGCGGAGCCGGGCAGTTCGCCCATGTCGTCATCGACACGGAGCCGTTGGAGGCCCCCGGTGACGACGGCGGGGACAGTGGGCCGGACTTCGTGTTCCGGTCGACCGTCGTCGGTGGACGGGTGCCGCAGGAGTACGTCCGTGCGGTGGAGGCCGGCTGCCGGGACGCGCTTGCCGAGGGTCCGCTCGGCGGGCACCCGGTGACCGGGCTGCGGGTCACGCTGACCGACGGGGCGACCCACTCCAAGGACTCCTCGGAGATGGCGTTCCGCACGGCCGGCCGGTTCGCGCTCCGTGAGGCGTTGCGGGCGAGCGCGATGGTGCTGCTGGAGCCGGTGGCGGAGGTCACCGTCACCGTGCCCGACGATGCCGTGGGCGGTGTCCTCGGCGATCTGGCGGCACGGCGCGGCCGGGTCTCCGGTTCGGCCGCGCGGGCGGGCACGGCGGTGATCACGGCGACCGTGCCGCTGGCGGAACTGTTCGGCTACGCGACCCGGCTGCGCAGCCGCACCCAGGGCCGGGGGACGTTCACCACCCGGCCCACCGGCTACGCCCCGGCGCCGAACCCGGCGGCCGGGTAGCGATCGGTCCGGCCCCACCCGTTCGCGGGTGGGGCCGGTCGGGCCACATGGCGGATCGGCGATCACCAGGGCGGCAAGCGGGCTCAACAGGGCTCTTCGGCACCTTCAGCCGGTCCCGGCCGACCTTCCCGGGGGTGCCGTCGGCGTCCTTCTTGACGACGGCGGCCACCACCGCCCAGCGGCGCGAGAGACTGCGGGTACGGCACGACAGGCGCGAGTACCCCCTCCCAAAAAGAGCGACGGCCCCACAGGGACTCAGCGCGCGGGAGTCTCCCGCACCGGGTGCTTGCTGAGGACAGAGACCCGGTTGAAGGCGTTGATCGTGATCGCCACCCAGATCACGGCGGAGATCTCATCGTCGCCCAGGGCCTCGCGCGCCTGCGCGTACGCCTCCTCCTGGGCCAGGGCGTCGGCGGGGTGAGTGGTGGCCTCTGCGAGCGCGAGGGCGGCGCGTTCGCGGGCGGTGAAGAGTTCGGTGTCACGCCAGGCCGCGAGCACGCCGAGGCGCCGGGTGGTCTCCCCGGCACGCAACGCGGCCCGGGTGTGGACGTCGAGGCAGAAGGCGCAGCCGTTGAGCTGGGACACGCGCAGGTTGACCAGTTCGACCAGGAGCCGGTCGAGGCCGGCCTCTGCAGCCGTCGCGCGGGCGGCGTCGGCGGTCTTCACCAGCGCCTGGTACGCGGCGGGACTCTGCTTGTCCAGGTAGATCCGGCCTGCGGTCCGGGGAACCGTCGTGGCCTGCACCGTCTCCGTCACCCTGTGCTCCTTCGCCTGTTTGTCGCGGGTTGTCATCGCGACTATGATCGCCCATAATTGTTGAAAGCGAAACTACTTTGCGAGAGAGGCCGCGAGATGGATCACACGGAGGTCGAGATCCTCACTGCCCGGGACGTCCCGCTGGGCGGACCGCGAGCGATGACCGTACGGCGCACACTGCCCCAGCGGGCCCGTACGCTCATCGGCGCCTGGTGCTTCGCCGACCACTACGGTCCCGACCGGGTCGCCGACTCCGGCGGCATGGACGTCGCACCCCATCCGCACACCGGCCTGCAGACGGTCAGCTGGCTTTTCAGCGGGGAGATCGAGCACCGCGACAGCCTGGGCACCCACGCCTTCGTACGGCCCGGCGAGATCAACCTCATGACCGGCGGACACGGCATCAGCCACACGGAGGTCTCCACCCCCGGCACCACCGTGCTCCACGGCGTCCAGCTCTGGGTCGCCCTCCCCGGCGAACACCGCCATGCCCCCCGCGCCTTCCAGCACCACGCACCCGAGCCGCGCCACGTCGACGGGGCGGAACTGCGGGTCTTCCTCGGCACCCTCGCCGGCGAGACCTCCCCCGTCCGCACCTACAGCCCGCTCCTCGGCGCCGAGATCCTGATCGACGCCGGTGCCACCGTCACCCTCGACGTCGACCCGGGCTTCGAACACGGCCTGCTCGTCGACGAGGGCGACGTCCACTTCGACGACACCCCCCTGCGCCCCGCCGAACTCGGCTACGCCGCCCCCGGCCGCACCACCCTCACCCTTTCCAACGCGTCCGATCACCCGGCCCGGACGGTGCTCCTGGGCGGCCCGCCCTTCGAGGAGGAGATCGTGATGTGGTGGAACTTCATCGGCCGCAGCCACCAGGACATCGTCGAAGCGCGGGAGGAGTGGGAACGGGCCTCCGACCGCTTCGGCACGGTCGACGGCTATCCGGGCCACCGGCTGCCCGCCCCCGCCCTGCCCAACGCCGTCATCACACCCCGCAAGAAGCCCTCCCACCGCTGACCCCCGTATCGAAAGGCCCATCATGAGCGACCGGACCACCACCGACCCCGTCGTCCGCCACGTCGACGCCCGCCACCGCTACGAGATCCTCGTCGACGACAACCGCGCCGGCCTGACCGCCTACCGCGACCGCGACGACCGCCGGGTCTTCTTCCACACCGAGATCGACGACGCGTACGCCGGCCAGGGACTCGCCGCGATCCTCGTGGAGCAGGCCCTGACCGACGTCCGCGCCTCCGGGATGCGGATCGTGCCCGTCTGCCCCTACGTCGCCAAGTTCCTCAAGAAGCACCAGGAGTTCGCGGACATCACCGACCCCGTGACCCCCGAGATCCTCACCTGGCTCGACGGTCAACTGGGACGCTGACATCGCGGACGGAGTCCCTCGCGGACCACGCACCGATGAAGATTCATTATGAGACCTGTCTCTGCAGACACCCCAAGTGGTCCGACTCTCGCAGAGACACCCCTCAGCGTCGAGGCAGACCGACGATCATTGATCGCGGTCAAGAAATCTTGAGCGAGACTTCGTTTCCTGTTGGCTGAACTCGCCTGCGCGCTATGCAAGTGGGCGAGCGAAGCCGATCCGAGCGAAGAATTCTCGTTCGACTCCATGTCGGCCGATCCCGGGCTGGTAAATATCGTGAAGCGGGAGAACGGGTGGTCGGTTGCCTCGACGCCGGCACCGGGGTCAGCTGTTTGCCTCATAGGGCGAGAGGTACTCGGGAGGGAAATCAGGCGCTTCGCGGCAAATGTTCGTACCGACATTTCCCGCCTCGGCATCGATCCATACTTCATCCCCGAAGAAATCCGATTTCCCTCGCGGTAGCGGTAAGCGCATAAAATATGTAATGACTCGCCTTCATTCGGGCGGGCCATCACACATTCCCACCGTCACGACCGTCCCCCACTACGACGCGTGGCTGTACCCACCGCGCGACCGCACAGCAACCACCACGCCCCCGGACACACGAAAGGCCACCCTCTCACGAATGAGAGAACGGCCTCCGACCTGCGTTTCCGCATGGTCGGGACGACAGGATCTGAACCTGCGACCCCTTGACCCCCAGGAGTGAGAGTCGGGGGTATTTTCTGGATATAACCGGCTTAATTAAGGCGCAAGTTGTGTGCAGCAGTGTCTATCGTGCGCCTTCGCGCACATCGTGTGGTCCCCAACTGGTCCCCAGACTCGCTGCGCTGGCGACCAGGCTCCTGCCTGATCCGTCCGGTCACCTCACGCGTGCATGCGGCTGGCAGCTGACGGTTCGTCAGCATCCCCTCGCCCAAGAGCAGAAGGCTAGGTCTAACGCTTGGCATCGGTGAAGCGTGCCCGTCGCTCTTATGTGTGGCAGGGCTCGTGTCCTTTGTTTTCCATCGGGCAACCACCTCGTCGTGAAGGGCCGACGGACGGCCCGCACGCCATCTGGTGCAGGCACCACTGTCGGCGCCGACAAGGGCGGCAGCATATGGGTCCATGTCGACCACGGGCTGGCCCACGCAGGGCTGCGTGAGCCTGTCCAAAGCACACACGAGGGAACTCCTCCTCGCCTTCGGCCCCGCTCTGCGCCCCGTGATCGTCATGGCAGACGCCGCGTCCCTGCGACGCTGACCAGAGGATCCGTCTCGCCAGAGTCAAGGACCGCCCTCACATGCCGCGCACGGCGGGGGCCGGTGATGGCCGTGCAGGCGGTACACCATCTCGTCCGGAGACGTGACCATGCGGGCCTCGCGCCACGCGGTGTCGTAGGAGAGCGCCCCCTTCCCACGCCGCCAAAGGCGAAACGCCCGCACGCTGGTGAACGGCGCCAGCAGCGCCCGCCAGAGCAGAGTGCTCACCGGGAGGCCCCCCGCTCAGACTCCCCGGACGCCGCGAGGGGGCTCGGCCGACCGGACTCGGCGGGGAGCGACGCCGATCCGCCAGTGAAAGCCTGCAGGGAATCGAGCAGGGCGAGCATCGCCCGCTGCTGCCGGTCGGCGTCGCTGAAGCCGCGGCCGACCTCCTCCCACTGTTCGAGCAAGGGCTGCCACCAGCTCCCACACGCTCTGATGGACCGCGCGAGGCGTTGGAGTTCGGCAACGTGCTCGTCCGCCAGCGTGCCGGGGCGCTGTTCGAGCCGGTCCAGGACCACCAGGTCGGGATGGTCGTACAGCTGGGCCTTGAGGAACCGCAGGCGCCGGACCCGGTCCTCGTCGGCCCGGCTCTGGGCGACGGCCTGACGGCCTTCCGCGGACAACCGCAGCGTGACACGCGCACGCAGGATCCGATAAGACCCACCAGTGGTCCCACGCAGATCACGCAGGGCAGCGTTGACGGCGTCCTGCGCGGCATGCGGATCGGCCGCCTCGCAGCGTCCGGCGGCTTCGGCCGCCACCGCGTGGACCCGGAAGCGCACCAGGTCCTCGAGATTGGAGCCCGTACGCCACGCCGGCCGCCAGACGATGACGAAGACCGCGTCGAAGGGGACTCCGGCCGTGGCGCTCGGCAGGAGGCGCTGGTGGGGACAGTCGCTGATGCGCTCCGCGCGCTGCCAGGGCCATCTCACGCGGACCCCGTTTCGAGCGCGAACACCGAGCGGAGCCGCGGGTCGACGAGGTGCCGGTGGAAGTCCTCCGCCACGTCGACCCCCTCGACGGTCACGGGTGCGTCGGCCAGGGCCCGCATGAACGCCCAGTACGCCTGGAACATGCCGTTGCCCCGCAGGATGTGGACGAGCCGGTCGCGCAACCGCTCGTACCCGACGGCGTCGGTGGCGTACGAGCCGATCCACTTCGTCAGTTGGGGGATGACCTCCTGCGCGATGGCGGCGTCGCCGAGGAGGTCCCGCAACGCGCGGTCGACGTCAATGCCGGCCGCTTCCTCGGACATAAGCCACGGCACCTTCGTGTGCTCCTTCTCCATCAGAGCGAGGAAGGCGAGGCTGCCGGACCTGACGGAGACCTTGGACGCCTGCCAAGCGGCGACTTCGGCAACGAGCATCGCGGTGCGGGCCGGCCGCGAGACCAGCTCCTTGAAGGCCGAGAGGACACCGAGCCGAGTCGCGGGATCGTCGCTCTTCCGGGCGACCCGGCGCAGCCGGACCAAGGCCATCTTGGCTGCGGACGGGCCCGAGGTCTCGTCCAGGAGCACGCTGCGACAGGTGTTGACCACCGTGCGGGTGTACTCCTGCTGTCCGGCCCACCGATAGAGCGTGGCCCAGGCGGCGCGACCGACGTGCTCGTCTCCCACGGCGCGCAGCAGCACGGCGCCGAGCAGCTCGGGATTTTCGGCACAGGCGATGCTTCCCAGCGTGTCCAGATGGTCGGCGGTGCCGTACCGCAGGACGAGACCGGCCAGGGCGTCGACCATCGGCTGGGCCAACACGGAGCCGTCGCCGGGCTGAGTGAGCCAGATGAGCAAGGGCCCGCGCATCACCTCGTAGTTGTCCCACACATAGGTCAGGACGGCCCGCCCGTAGGCAGGCTGGTCGAAGACCACCGAGTCGTGCGTGTTCACGCGTGCGCCCACGTCATGGATACGGCGGCGCAGGCCGCGCCCGGCGAAGACGGACTGGACCAGCGCTTCGGTGGCGGGCTTGTCGCCGTTCGGCGCCGCGAGCAGGGTCCGCAGGCTGCCCGCCGTGGCTGCCACCTCCGTCATGGGCGCGGACTGGCAGACGGCCAGAGCCAGCAGCAGACAGCGGTCCTCCAGGGTGAGTGAGGGGGTTCGCCCGTCGTACGTGGTGGTCGTCTCCCCGAACAGGCCGTCCAGCTTCTGCCTCCAGTCCGACAGCGCGGCCGTCAGACGCTCCGCGAAGCCGGCGGGCCGCTCCTGTCCACCCGTGCGCACGGCGGCGACCGACAGGTGGGGCTGCCCGCCGTGATACTCCTCCCACACCGCCATGGCGGTGAGCGCGGCCCGAACCGCCTCGACAGCGTTGAGCCCGCGCAGGGAGACGACCGCCTCGTCGAGGGACTGGAAGTGGGACACCAGTTGAGGATGTCCGTGGTACTCCAGGTGCGCCTCGACCACGAGCTCCGCCTCCGGCGGCTCGTCGATGTGCACGACCCTGACGTCACCGCGCGGGCTGAGGTAGTGGTCGGGCCAGAGCTCCTTCGCCACGGTCATCACCAGGAACGAACGCGCCGGCGCGAGGTCCTCGGCATGCCGGGTAAGGGAGTCGAGGAAGTCGGCCGAGAGTCGATCGGTACACGTGTCCTTCAGGTCGACCTGGTAGGCGTGCCGGTGGTCCACCGGAAGTCGGCCCCGGCTGGGCGCGCTCCAGTCGGCGTCCAGCTTCACCAGCGTGGTGTCCGCTTCGGTGTGGCGCGCCAGCAGCTGGAGAGCGAAGGTCGTGGAGCCGAACGAGCGCGGTGCCACGACCAGCAGGATGCGCGGTCGCAGAAGGTGAGTCTCCCCGTCGACGACCTGGTCCCAGGCTTCCTTCCAGCGCCCCGCGAGGATGAAGGGCTGCTCGGTGATCTGCTGCCGATCCCGCTCCACCCCCTCGAGCACGTCCCGTTTGCGCAACTCCTGCAGCACGTTCAGCTCATCGACGTGCGCGGCGGCCACGCCGACCTGCTGGATGTGGAGGTCGCCGGGCCGGGGCGTGGGAACGGAAGCGGGGGAGGTGAGATCCGGAGATGCGCCATCGGATTCCGGATTCTTGGGTTCGTCAGATTCGGGCGAGGTGAAGGCGTTCTCTGCCATGGATTCGTTCCTCTTCTGGAAGGGCAAGGAGGTAGGACGGCGCGTGCCCGTCAGCGCTGACGCTGGTCGAGGTTGAGCGTGTCGAGCTCGCCGATGACCGTCGGGCGGTCCATGGCGCCGAGGAAATTCATGACAGGACCGCGGTGGGCCGCCTCCGGAGAGGATCTGTTCGCGGCTCCGTGCGCCGGCGCAGGGGCCGGAGCGGACGACGGCCGGGGACCGGCCGCGTCCGTGATGGAGGGGCCCAGCAGTACGGGTGACACCCCGGGAACGAGAAGCCGGCAGGGCTCCTCGAACTCCGGCTTACCGTCCACGCGGGCCGTGGCCCGCAGAAAGTGGCGCTCGTCGAGATCGAGTGTGCGGCCGTCCCTCACCGTCCGACGAAAAGCAATCTCCGAGACCACGGAGGCCAAGTAGGCGCCATGGGCCTCGGCCGCGTCCAGTGCTTCCCGCACCGCCTCGCTGTCGACCAGCCGGCACGCCTCGACGACGGCCCGACTGCGGCGGTCGGGCAGTGACACCGGCCCGACATGGACGCTGGCCCGCAGACGGATCTCCGGTCCGCTGCGCAGGCGCGCCTTCTTGTCGTACCGGGACAGGGCCGCGTTGAGGTGTCCGAGCAGCGGATCGACCAACCGCGTGGTGTCCCGCGCTGGCAGGACGAAGATGCCGCCGTCGCCGGTGTCATCGAACGCACCGTCGACCCGCCGCGGCATGTCCAGCCCGCTCTGGTCGAACACAGTGTCGAGGATGCTGTCCAGGTCGAAGCGCGCCGGCGCCATCCGCGCTTCGGGGATCCGGCTGTAACCCTTCATGTCGACGACCAGCAGCGCGTGCTCCGGTGGCACGTCGACCGGGTCCGGCTGCGCAGGAGACCTCATGGGAACACCAGCCCTTCCGCCACGACTTTCGCGGCTGGCGCACCATGCTGGCCGGGTCGGAGGCAGCTCGGTGCCCACTACTGGGCACCGAGCCGGTGCGCTCCGTCACCCTCGGCCGAGGGGATGGGTTTTGATCCGGGTGATGTCCCTGATCAGCAGGCCGCCCCCGGGCTCCGTCTCCAGCCATCCGTGATCACGCCACGCCTTGATTGCCGTTCCGACGGCGTTCCGCGACGCCCCGATCAGCTGGGAGAGCTCCACCTGCGTCAGGCGCACATGGACGTGGTCGGCCCTGCAGGAAGCCGACTGGACCAGCCGCCCCAGAGCCGATGCGAGTCGCGCCGGCACCGGAGCGGTCGCGAGTTCGAGCCGCACCGCCTCCGCCTCACGCACACGAGCGATGGCATGGCGCAGTATCGAAGCCGTCAGACCGTGCTCGTCGACGAAACCGAGGAACTCGGGGGCGGGGATGACCCGGACCTGGCACGCCTCCGCCGCGATGACGGACGCCGTGCGCGGGTGGGCGTCCAGCACGGCCAGCTCCCCCAGCAGTTCACCCGCCCCCCGGACGGCCAGCAGAGTCCGCTCACCGTTCTCACCGGTCAGGGTCACGATGGCGGAGCCGGACTCCAGCAGGAGGACGTGCGTCCCTGGATCCCCCTGTCGCAGAAGGACACTTCTGGCGGGCCGTGACCGCAATGGGGCCAGACCACGCAGCTTCGCCCACAAGACCTTGTCGAACATGGCGACGTGCGGCTGATACATAGCACCTCCGATGTGAGGAAGCGTCAGAGGCGGGATGCTCTCAAGAGACGAAGCAGCTGATCAACACACCGATTCCGGCCACCCCCAGGGTAATGACCGTCAGATCCACGGCCACCTTGATGATCCGGAACTTGCGGTGCGCGATAGCGGCCAGCCGCGCTACGTTCCGGGCGTCCGCCTGGTGCCGTCCTCCGGCGGCCTGCCACGCCGCGGCGGCCACGACGGCTTCAGGAACCTCATCGGGACATGGTCCGTCCATCCCCGTAAGCGCCGTACCACCCGGCAGGACGGGGCGCAGAGCCAGGAGCGCCGCGACGAGCGCGGCGGCCGCCCCCGCGCACATCACCGCCAGGGTCGTCCTCACCACCCAGCCGGCTTCCGCGGCCACCGGCATCGCCGCGACCACGACGGCCAGGGGGGCCACGTCCAAACCGCACAGCACGGTCGCTTTGGTGTCGGCCCGCTGCACCTCCACGAACAACTCGGCCGTCCTCGTACGCATCCTGCCCACCGCATCGCAAGACAGAGCGCCTTCAGCCCGCACAACCGATCCGGACACGTCACCCGCCACCTTTCCGCCACAACAGGACCAGCCCTGTCACGAGACCCCAAGGTGCCAGGAAGATGGATGCGGAGGTGCCCAGCAGAGGGCACGACGGCAGGCAACTGCGCCACACACATACTGATCAGAATCCCGTCAGTTCTGATCAATATGCACGTACACCCAGCAGACGAAGAATCTGCTGGCGCACAGACAAGGGAAAGGCAGGCCCGCAGCGAACGTGCCGGGCAGACGCTGCGGCGAAGAGCTGTCCTGGGCGCGGTCGCGGCGGTCGCGCCGGGCGCCATGCTCGGTGGCGGCATACTGATCGGGCAGAACACGGGCGACGGCCGCGCCCTGGAGGCCCACCCGTCGGCACCCTCGGTCACGGCCACCGCGCCGGCCACGCCCCCGGGGAGCGTGAAGGTCGTCGACGGCCACAGCACCAGGACCGGCTGCGAGATGCGCCTGAAGGTGACCCCTGCAGTCGACTGGATCCGCCTCAACGCCTCGGTCACCGGCATCCCGGCGGGAGAGCGCTGCCGCATCGTGGTTGTGGCAAAGGGCGGCAAGCGCGAGATCGCCGGCAGCTGGCTGGTCGCCGACAAGGAGAAGGGCGCGCGGCATCTGGTTCGTCCAGGAGGTACGTGTAGCCGGTGCTGTGCAGCAGAAGTGCGACGGGATCCTTCTCGCTGTTCTCGTCACGGCCAAGCCCGTTGTGAGCACGGAGGTTTGCCCGGACGGCGTCTTCGGATCCGGGTAGAGGTGCGAAGTGGGCAGGGAGGGGACCATGCGGGCGATGCCGGGCGTCCAGCGCCAACTCATGTTGTCCGCGCGGCCGGTCACCAGGACGGGTGCCCGGAGGAACTGTGCGCGCTCGAGGCCGCTGAGCACCCCGCCGGGGACATAGAGCAGGACGGTGGCGCTCGGTGGCTTCTCTGGGCTGCGGCGCGGGATATAGACAGGTGTGGTGCCGCCGAAGCGGGTGATGTGCGGGGTGACACGGATGATCAGCCGGTCATCGTGCGGCATCGTCCTGACGCGGAATTTGGTCTGGTGGGTCCACAGTCCGTACGCGCCGTCGTCGTCCGTGAGTTCGCGGGGCGGCCAGAGGTAGACACTGCGTTCGCCTCGTTCTCCGATCGGTCCGAGGACGGCGGACTCATTCTGCTTCTGCCCGGGGAGCGTCCATTTATTGTCGATCCACTGGGTGGCGAGGTACGACGGGAGGAGTTGGTAGACGTGGGAGCGGGGTCGTGCTGTGCCGTTGGGAGCCATGCCGTGGCCCAGCAGGTCCAGCGTGCCGGGTGTCCATTCCAGTGGGAATGCGGCTTTGGTGAGGGAGAACCAGTCGACATCGCTTTGATGGGGCGCGACCTCGGTGGTGATCCACGCTTCCAGGGCGAGTTGCAGGGGCAGCTCGTTCTCGGGCGGCTGTACAGCGTGTAGCCAGGCGTCAGCCTCAAGGTCGCTGCCGACGGCGAGTACGCCCGAGCCAACGCACTCCACCAGTTCGCGCAGCCCGCGCGTCGGCAAGTAGGGCGAGCGGTTCTTGGGCTTACTGATCCAGGCCCGCTGAAGACGAGGCAGGAGGGAGCGGGGGAAGGGGGCCGTCTGGAGTTCAAGTGGGAGTGCTTTGTCTGCGACGGCGGTGAAGGCGGGAGTCAGGATGTTCTCGTAGCGAGGTGGTGCGGGCTTCTTGGTGCCGGAGTCGTTGTCGGTTTCGGTCACGGTCGTGTCATCCCCAGTCGATGTTCTCAAGAAGGTTGGCGAGCAGTCCCCATACGGCTGTGTGAATCGCGTGCTTGACTCGGGCCTGGGCATCGGCGCCAGGTCCAGGCTCGGCGAGGAGTTCGCGCATCAGTGCCCGGCCGGCGATTAGGACGCTGGTGCGCTCCGTATCGAGCGCGGAGTCGCGGGGGTCGGCAGCACGGGGGGCGAACGCAGCGTCGAGGAGGTAGACGCGGACGGGTACGTTGCCGCGGATTCCGCGGCCGGTGGTCTGATAGAAGGAGTGGAACTGGTCCGCTACAAATGCCCGGCGCAGGTCTTCGGTGGGCAGCGTGCGGAAGGTCAGCGGGCGGCCCATCATGCCGCCCCAAGTCGCGTGGGCCCGCCGGATGAGTGCACGGACTTCCAAGGCGGGGTTGGTGCCGGGTACGTCGCAGCGGACGGGGTCGAGCAGTCTGGCCATGGCCTGCGAGTTCAGTACCGCCAAAGGGAAGGACAGGTCGTCCGGCGGCGGGTGGAGGCGCGTCAGATAGAAGATGGGGTAGATCGCGGCGACGCCTCGGGCATTGAGCATGTTGTGCCCGCGGCCTACGGGTCCTTCGGCTGCCACCATCACCGTCGCATGGGTGGAGGGGAATTCCGCGATGCGGCGGTGCGCGAGGCCGTATGGGCCAGGAGGCCGGCTGTCGGGGACTACGTGGCAGGCCGTCACGGTGGTGCGGGTGTTCATGTAGTGGGCGCTGGTCCCAGCGTCCTGTGTGCTCAGGACCACGAAGAGGGCCCGGCGTCGGTCCTCGTCGGCGCTCTGGAGAGCCTGTTCCAGCAGCGACATGGTCGCGCCCGGGTCTGGGGTGCACACGGCGTCGGTCATGGTCCGCACCGCGTTCTGCCGCGCCTGGCGCCCCCCAGCCCCCGAGACGTACACGCCCCGTTCGTGGCCGGGCCGCCTACGCGGCCGGAAGAGCAAACTGCTGGCACGCAGGGCATCCGCGCATTCCGGCGGCTCGCGCAGGATCAGCGACGGCACGATGTCGATGTGATACCGCATCGAGTACGGTTCGTAGCTGGTCGCGGAGGTGAGCAGGACGTGCGGGCCTTCTACCCCTTCGCAGGCCAGCATGTCGTGCAGGTGATACAGCAACCAGCGGCCCACGTCGCGCAACCACAGCACGTCCAGGGAGCCGCCGCTGCCCTTCCGGCTGGGTGTCCACTGCAAGGCCATCATGTTGCCCATGGGCAATTCCGGGACCAAAGCCCGCAGCCCAGGGTGGGGCTGACGGGCAAGGACACTACCGCCCGTCGACAGCGGCATCACCTCTCGGAGGGTCTCCTGCATCGCCGAGAGCTCGAAGTACGATGTGGTCACGCGGGCGGCCCAGATCCCGGCGATCAGCAAGCGCGCCAGCTCGGCTCGGCGGGTGAGCATTCGGCTCGGGGCACTGGGCGGTTCATGCTGGGTCAGCCACTCTTCCGCTACCTCTTGAGCCGTGCGCTCGACGGCGTAGCCGGCGGTCATAGAGTCGATCAACTCAGCGATGTGGCCCGGTGGGGCGTCGAACGGCGCGTTGGTCAGCTCGGCAAAGAAGGCGTCGAAGTACTGCTCGGCCGCCTCCCAGCACTCCGAATCTTCCTCGCGCTCGGCACAGTCCTCGATTCCGTGCAGGAGCCTGAACCAGCGCAAGGGTCGTGGTGATGCTGGTACCGCCGCCGAGGGTGATCAAGGCGGCGGTTCGGGTGGTGGCGGTGTGCGGGTGGCAAGGGTGGCGTAAAGGGTCTGGCCGGCGCCGCCGAGGCCGACTGCCCACGCGGCTGTGGTCGGGCTCGCGCCGTGCTGTTCGAGGAACGGTACGAGCCCGATGACGGCGGCGTATAAATGGCGAAGTCGGAGAGGGTGAATGGGTTGGCGAGCAGGACGAAGGAGCAGCTGCCTGCTGGTCTGGCCATCGGCTCCGGCGTGGGGTTGGCAACTCTCTTGGCCCTGCTGCTCAACGTAAGCCCTGAGCAGACCTACGCCAGCGCCAGGTTGTTCAATGCGTCCTGAAGCGCCGCCCCGGTCACCGGTGCCGCCTCAGCGACCTTCCGGAGGTCTTCACCGGTCAAGTATCGGTAGCTCTGGGGTGGATGGAACGATCCCGAGGCTCGCAGCGCGGCCAAAGGCACGGGTGCCTCGAAGGTCATCGGTTCTTCGAGCGACAGACCGCTGGCCTGATTCGCTCCACTCATGTACTCGTCATACTCACGCCGGCTGATCCCTGCGCTCGTGCGGCTGGCCAACCAAACCTCCCTAGGGGAGACCACCTGCACGGAAGCGATCCGCGCCATGCCCACGATGGCCATCGTGGGCGCGGTCGCGTACAGGAGCACGGGAGTTCCCGGTGGGGCTGCGACGCGCTGTCGACGGACCTCGATCGTCTTGGTCCCAGCCAGGATCGCCGTGGCAAACCGAGGGTGGACAGACAGCAGCATCGCGCGCTCCGGATCACTCACGTCTTTCGGTGCCCCTCTTCGTACATGGCCTCAAACAGCGCGTTGCTGATCTTCGACAGCTGCATCGGCGGTACCCACCGTAGCCCCAGCCCCATGGCCAACGCGGTCACTCGTGCATGCGTCACCTTTGTCCTCCAGGAGCAAGACCGGACCGAGCACGTCGCCACCGAGAAGGAACTCACCGCGGCCAAGAAGGACTCCTGGGTCAGGATCCCCCGCTTCGACTACACCCCGTCCGAGCGTCTCCGCTTCGTCCTCAGCGGCGGCCAACCGCATCTGGCCAGCGAATGGTCCGATACCCCCGGCCACCCCCTGGAAGACCAGCTCGCCGAGATCGCCCAGGAGGTCACCCTCCGCGGCGAAGCCGCCGAACGCAGACGCCTGGACGAGATCGAAGTAGCACGCCAGAAGCGCATCCGCTGGGAAGCCGCCATGGAAGAAGCCCGAATCCGGTACGCCGAGGCGTACCGCGTCAGGCACTTCGAGGCGCAGGAAGCGACATGGCGCCACGCCACCCGACTGACGGAGTACGTGAGCGCTGTACGCACCCGGGTCGAGGCCATGCCCCCAGGCCAGACCCGGACCGAAGCCGAAGCCTGGATCGACTGGGCAGCAGCCCGCGTGGAGCGCCTCGACCCACTGAACACACCGCCCCGGCTGCCCGACATTCCCGAGCCACGCCCCGACGACCTGAAGCCCTTCCTCGGGCACTGGAGCCCCTACGGCCCCACCTACTGACGCCCGCTCCGCCACACGTCCGGCCCGCCGAAGTACGGCAGCAGCGCGCCCGCCACCGGAACCGGCGGCGGGCGCCGTAACCCGGCGGAATCTTCTTCAAGTTCCCGCAAAACCAGCCCACGGGAGCGCGCCTCCCAGCCAACGTGACCTGCACGACCAGCCATGTGACGTCTCGTCAGAACGAGCGTCATTTGAGCGTCACGAGCGTCATTTCAGCGTCAAGATATCGCCCGTAACGCCCGCACCGCACATCATGCGCACGGGAGAAACCGCAGGTCAGGAGCCCTTCGCGGCCGGTTCAAGGCTGGCGACACACTCTACGTGGTGCGTCATCGGAATCACGTGGACCACAAACAGGTCCAGGCCGTCCCGCTTGCGCCGGCCGGCAGATTCTCCGACGATCGGGCACGCGAGCTCGCCGAAGAGCTGCGGCAACTGGCCCGGCTCCGCGCCTATACATTGATCTGAACCCTCGTCCACGCGCGTTCCACGACTCAGTGCGTACGAGGAGGCATGTTGCGCAGTTTGTCTCATGCGCTCGCCTCACCCACTCGACCGACAGCGTCAGCGGGCGGTCGAGGCGGGCGCAAGGTACAAGCTGGTCTTCGTCGATAGGCTCCTTGCCGCATTGGTTCGCCTGCGGCACGGCGTTACCCACGACGTGTTGGCCTGCTGGTTCCAGGTGAACCGATCCACTGTCACCCGCGCGGTCAGCGAAAGTCGACCCCTGCTCGCCGATCGTGGTTACCGCGTCGAAGGCGGACTGCAACTGCGCACGCTTTCCGATGCACCTGCCGACGTCCGGTCGCCCCGTAGGGCTCACCTCGCGTCACCCCACGGGATGTCTCATCGCGCTTCTGCCCGTCCAATCACTTCGCCATCACGCTACTCGGACTTCGACGCATCCACCAAGATCGGATCCCGAGCGTTCCGGCCACCACTGGAAGGCGTGTCGGCCGCGGCGGCTGTGGTGACGGTTATGGCGCACAGCAGGAGGCCCCGCTCGGCCAGCCACCGTCCGTCGAGCCGCCGGAACGACGGTTGCGGCGAGGAGGCGGACTGTGGCCGGACAAGCGCGGTGAACGAGCCTTCTTTCCGATCGAAGGAGAGTGCGGCGTCCTCAAAGCGCAGTCGCTGACCCGTCCAGGGGTACCAGGTCTTGTACACGGCCTCCTTGGCACTGAACAGCAACCGGTCCCAGCGGACTTCGGGCGCGACGCGCAACAGATCGCGCACGTGCCGCAGTTCGCCGGGGAGAGCGATCTGCTCCAGGAACCTCTCGGGGACCGGCGCGTTCGGTTCTGCGTCAATGCCCAGGGCCAGCACCTCGGAGGTACGGGCGGCTGCCGCCGCCCGGAAGCCCGCGCAGTGGGTGATACTGCCGACAACCTCCGCAGGCCAGCCGGGCATTCCATGGCGGCCGGGCAGGATCGGCGTGGCGGGCTGCCCGAGCCCCGCCAGGGCCCGCCGGGCGCACCAGCGGGCCGTTATGAACTCCCGGCGGCGGGTGACCACGGCATTCGCAATAAGGGCACTCTCGGCCGGGTACAGGTCCCCGGGCCCGGTCACATCCTCAAACATGTCCACAGCACAAACGCCGGGCGCCATCAGTCGCTCGATCATCAGCTCTCCTGCGGAAGGATCGAGGCAGTCACGTGCAGTTTCCTGCTCACGTGACACCGGGCTTCTGCTGTTGAGCCTGCCGCCTCAACTCGAGGCGGGACGCCGGGGAACTACCCCTCACACCCCAGTACGGATGCCACAGAACCCGGGTGGACAGGAGGAGGAGACGTCTACGCAGAGCCGTCGTACCGACAGCAGGCGAGGTCGCGAGCACCTCGTAAGTACGGTTCAACTCGGCCTGCGCACGAAGGAGATCGTGAGGGTATGTTGATGTCTTCAAGGTCCCGCCACCCAATCATGTGCGCGATACACGTGGTGTCCCGCCTCGCCGATCTGGCGTCGGGAGCACGAGAGAGAAAACGTTGCGTGGCTCTGTGCTGATGTCGCAGGCCAGTCAGACATCCGCAACTTCGCGGACAGCGCGGGTCTTGTGCTGGCCTCCGTTGTCCAGGAGTCGGCTTACCCAGTCGTTGCGTGCCGCGGTGGCGGCTTGCGAGATCGCGGCATGGGGAGCGAACGCCTCGAAACCGTGCAGACCTCCCGCCCAGATGTGAAGTTCGGCGGACCCGCCGACTTCCCAGATACGGGACGCGTAGGCGACGCACTCGTCACGGAAGACTTCGGCCGACCCGCAGTCGATGAAGGTCGGCGCGAGCCCTGCCAAGTCGGTGGCCCGGCCCGGCGCGGCGTAGATGGAGACATCGTCGGTGCCCTGCCTGTCCCCCAGCAGTAAGGTCCATCCCAGAAGGTTGGAGCCGCGTTCCCATGTTCCGACTCCGTCGATCTGCCGGGACGAGACGGTTTCGTTGCGGTCATCGAGCATCGGGCATTGCAGCACTTGCCCGTAAAGCGGAGGAAGGCGGCGGTCGCGTGCCAGAAGGGCGGTACCCGCTGCGAGGCCGCCGCCGGCGCTGCCGCCGACGATGAGCAGGCGCTGCGTGTCGATGCCGAGGTCAGCCGCGTTTTCGAAAGTCCATTTCAGTCCGGCGAAGCAGTCTTCGACCGGGTAGGGGTCGGGGAACTCCGGAGCGAGCCGGTATTCGACGGTTACGACCACAGCCCCGTGCTCGAAGATCCACGGCAGGACGGTGGCGATCGTGGTGAAGCGGTCCCCCATGATCATTCCACCGCCGTGGATTGTGTAGACCCCGGGGCCGGGAGCCGTGCGGCCGGGACGGGAGAGCACGCTGACTGTGATCTCGGCACCTTCGTGACCGGGGATCACGTGGTCACGGCGTTCCACGTTCTCCAGAAGCTCCATGATCATTGTGTCCGTCGTCGCAGCTCTCTCCCGGAATATGGGGATCATGTCAGCGGTGAGGGTAGCCGGGAAGTCTGCCACGGCGAGGGCAGCGGCAAGCTCCCGGTCGAATGGGGGCGTGGGAACTGCGGGAACGTTACCGGTCATGTGTCTACTCCTTCAGGGACACCAGGGTCTGCTCTGGCACAAGCTTTGCCGCAATCATTCGGATCGATATCCGCCAGGTGCACGGGAACGTCACCTCTTCCGCGCCATTCGGAGGGCCGCGCTCTGGGCTCAGCGAGCGGCCACGGCGCCCCGCTGGAGAGCGAAGGCGGCGATCTCATTGCGTGCCCGGCCCCAGGCAGAGCGAAGACCCGGCCTCGGACTGCCGTTCTCAGTCCGAGCCGGACCAGCCCTGCATCCCGTTCGGCCGCCGCGCGGTGGGGGTCGATGACTGTCGCCAGGGTCGCCTTGGACTGGAGCTCCTGTCGCTGGGCATACGTAAGGGCCGGGGAGAGCCGATCAGGCACCATGGCGCCATTCGATCGGGCCGGCCCTCCCCGCTCGGTCCATACTTCTCCGCCCTGCGTTGCGACGGTCAGGCGATCTGACGGCAGACCACAGTCGGGGAGCCGGGTCCCGTGCGAGCCTGGCCGCGCGAACCACCCTGCGGCTCGAGTACCCGTGGAAGTCTCGGTCAGCGATGCTGCAGCCCCAACGATGGCGTCCAGTCCCAGGTCGGCTGACATCAACGTGTCGAAGTAAGTGACGACCTTCAGAGTTTCCGTCGCCTCGGCAACGAGAGGCGCCAGTCGGCCAATCAACTCCTGCATCTGCGCACCTCATCGTCTGCATGTGGCCTGTGGCAGACAGCTTGGCCTTCCCGCGCAGGCGGCCAGTCCGACATCCTCAGGGCGCGATGCGGAGCTTCGGGCATCACAGGCCGCCAAGCGTCCGGAACTTCCCGGCCGATTCTCTGAATGGCTGGCCATCCCTTCCGTAATTACCCTGAAGAAGACAGAGAGGGAAAGCCTCAGGGAACTTCCACTCGTCACGCGACGCGTGTCACGGCTACCGCAGCCTTGAGGTCCGACCAGAATTCCGTGCGCACGTTCACGCGGTATCCGAGACCGTAGACCACTGTCTTCTGTCGTCCCTTGACGTGGAGGTGCACCTCAGTGGTCCCGGGGTGGGAGCGGAGGATTTCCTTCAGTTGCTGCACGGTTTCAGCTGTCACCCTGCTCTCCGGCACTTCGAGGCGGATAGGTGCGTTCTCGCCTACATTGCTCAGGTCGGGAACCATCATTTCCATTCCGACTAGCCGCGGCACGTCTTCGCGTTTGTCGAGGCGCCCCTTGACGAACACCACAGTGTCTTCCGCGAGTTGGGATGCAACGAGTTGGTATGTGGCGGGGAAGAACATGCAGTCGATGGAGCCGGCGAGGTCTTCGACGGTGGCGATCGCCCAGGCGTTTCCCTGTTTGGTCATCTTGCGCTGCAGGCCGGAGATGATGCCGCCGATGGTGACGATCGAGCCGTCCGCGAAGTCGCCGGACAGGGCCGAAATGCCGACGTCCGCCTTTTCATTCAGCAGATACTCGAGCCCTTCGAGGGGGTGCGAGGAGACGTACAACCCCAGCATCTCCCGCTCCTGGGCGAGCAAATAGGATTTATCCCACTCCTGGTCGGAGAAAGTGACGTCCAGACCAAACCCGGGACCACTGCCTTCCTCCTTCTCTCCCATATCGCCGAAGAGGTCGAACTGCCCTTCTGCCTCTTTGCGTTTGATCGCAACAACGTTATCGATCATCGACTCGAAATGTTCGGTCAACCCTTTGCGGGTGTGCCCCATGTCATCGAAAGCACCCGACTTGATGAGGGATTCCGTGGTGCGCTTGTTGCAGGCAACCACTTCCACCTTGTCGAGGTAGGAGGGGAATGATTCGTACTTCCCCTTCGTTTTCCGGCACCTGATGATGGAGTCGACCACGTTTTGCCCGACGTTACGGACCGCGGTCAGACCAAAACGGATCTGATCATCCCCCTGGGGGGTGAAGTCCGCATCCGATTCATTGACGTCGGGCGGGAAAACCTTGACTCCCATCCTGCGGCACTCGTTGAGGTAGAGCGCCATCTTGTCTTTGTCGTCCCGTACCGAAGTAAGGACGCCGGACATGTACTCGGCCGGATAGTTCGCCTTCAAGTAGCCGGTCCAGTAGGAGACAAGGGCGTAGCAAGCCGCGTGGGCTTTGTTGAAGGCATAGCCGGCGAAGGGGACGAGAACGTCCCACACGGCCTGGATCGCCTCGTCGGAGTAGCCCCGTTCACGACATCCTTCCCGGAAGGGAACGAACTCCTTGTCGAGGACTTCTTTCTTCTTCTTTCCCATCGCCCGGCGCAGCAGGTCTGCCTGCCCCAGTGAGTACCCGGCCAGGATCTGGGCGGCTTTCTGTACCTGCTCCTGGTAGACGACCAGGCCGTAGGTGAGGCCGAGTACGTCCTTCAGGGGTTCTTCCAGCTCAGGATGGATGGGAGTGATTTCTTGCTGGCCGTTCTTACGCAGCGCGTAGTTGATGTGCGAGTTCATGCCCATCGGACCGGGCCGGTACAGCGCGGTGACGGCGGTGATGTCCTCGAACTGGTCGGGCTTCATCAGCCGGAAGAGGGAACGCATGGCGTTGCCGTCGAACTGGAAGACGCCGAGGCTGTCGCCGCGCCCCAGAAGGTCGAAGGTCTTGGCGTCATCCAGGGGGATGTCGAGCAGTTCCAGGTCAAGCCCTTTGTTCTTCTTGATGAGCTTGACGCAGTCGTCCATGATGGTCAGGTTCCTGAGTCCCAGGAAGTCCATCTTGAGCAGGCCCAGGGATTCACACTGGGGGTAGTCCCACTGTGTGATGGTGACGCCGTCGGTATGCCGGACCCAGACCGGGACATGGTCCGTCAGCCTCTCGCTGGACATGATCACACCGGCGGCGTGTACGCCCATCTGCCGGACCAGGCCCTCGACGCCCTTGGCGGTGTCGATGACCTTCTTGACGTCCGCCTCGCTCTCGTACATCCCACGGATCTCGCCCGCCTCGCTGTAGCGCGGGTGCGAGGGGTCGGTGATGCCGGAGAGGTCGATGCCCTTCCCGCCGACGTCGGCGGGCATGGCTTTGGTCAGGCGGTCGCCCATGGCATAGGGGTAGCCAAGGACGCGCGCTGAGTCCTTGATGGCGTTCTTGGCCTTGATGGTGCCGTAGGTGCCGATCATGGCGACTTTGTCGGCGCCGTACTTCTCCGTGACGTACCGGATGACTTCGCCGCGCCTGCGCTCGTCGAAGTCGATGTCGACGTCGGGCATGGAGACGCGCTCGGGGTTGAGGAACCGCTCGAAGATCAGTCCGTGCTCGATCGGATCGAGGTCGGTGATGCCCATGGCATACGAGACCAGGGAGCCGGCCGCCGATCCGCGCCCAGGCCCCACCGAAATGCCGTTGTTCTTCGCCCACATGATGAAGTCGGCGACCACCAGGAAGTAGGCGGGGAAGCCCATCTGGATGATGATGTCCATCTCGTACTCCGCCTGCTTCTGGTACCGCTCCTCCCAGCCTGCAGGGAAGCGGCGGCGCATGCCCCTGGCTACTTCTTCCTTGAACCAGGTGACTTCGGTGAAGCCTTCGGGTACGGCAAACTTCGGCATGAGGTCGCGCTTCTCGAACATGCCGGTGGTGTCGACTTGTTCGGCCACCAGGAGGGTGTTGCGGCAGCCCTCCTGCCACGCGTCGGAGGAGTCGATGGCATACATCTCCTCCGCCGTCTTAAGGTAGTAGCCGGTGCCGTCGAAGCGGAAGCGGTCCGGGTCGGAGAGGTTCTTGCCGGTCTGGATGCAGAGCAGGGCGTCGTGCGCTGCCGACTCGTGCGCGTAGGTGTAGTGCGAGTCGTTGGTGACCAGAGGGGGAATCCCCAGCTTCCTGCCGACCTCCAGCAGGCCGTCGCGCACCCGGCGCTCGATCTCGATGCCGTGGTCCATCAGCTCCAGGAAGTACCTGTCCTTGCCGAAGATGTCCTGGTATTCCGAGGCCGCCTTCAGCGCCTCGTCGAACTGGCCCAGCCGTAGCCGGGTCTGCAGCTCTCCCGACGGGCACCCGGTCGAGGCGATCAGCCCCTCGGACCACTGGGCGATGGTCTCCTTGTCCATGCGGGGCCACTTCTGCAGCCAGCCCTCGGCGTACGCGTCGGAGGAGAGCCGGAAGAGGTTGTGCAGCCCGGTGCTGTTCGCCGCCCACATCGTCTTGTGCGTATAGCCGCCCGAACCCGATACATCATCGCGCTTCTGATGCGGCTGCCCCCACTGGATCTTCCGCTTGTGCTTGCGCGACTCCGGCGCCACGTACGCCTCGATGCCGATGATCGGCGTCACGCCCGCCTTCTCGGCGGAGTGGAAGAAGTCATACGCGCCGTGCAGGTTGCCGTGGTCGGTCATCGCCACATGCGTCATGCCCATCTCGTTGCACGCCGCGAACAGATCCTTCAGGCGCGCGGCCCCATCCAGCAGCGAGTACTGCGTGTGTACGTGCAGATGCGTAAAGGGCTGCGGCACCAAAACTCCTGGAGCAAGCGGTGGATTCAGAGCTGCCGGGTCGGGTCAGTTCTCTTCGAGAGTGCGGGCGATCGCACGCAGGCCGACAGCGACTTGTTCTGCGGTCGGAGCGTGGTCGGGATCGATCAACCACTGCATGCTCAGCCCGGCGACCAAAGCCATGTGCACGGATCCGATGGCGCGTGCGGTCTCTTCGTCGAAGGTCTCGTCGAATCCATGCAGCTCCGCCGCGAGTTCAGGACGGGACTTCTCGTAGGCGGCAGCGATCTGCTCGCGCACTTCAGGCGACCTCTCGGCCTGCGCGAAGGCCTCGATGCTCCCCACCTGCATCGCGCGGTTGGCAGACACGGACTCGATCACTTGGGCCCACATCCGCTCAAGACGCTGCTGCGCGTCCTGGCCTGCGGCCTCGGCGACCGAGCTCGAATGAACCGTCTTCTCGCCCCATTCCTTGACGATCTCCAGGAGGGCGGCGTTGAGAAGACTGTCCTTGGAGCCGTAGTGGTAATTGATCGTTCCCAGCGGGGCGTTGGCGGCCGCCGCCAGATCACGCGAGGTCGTGCGGGCGTAACCAAGCTCCTCCAAGCAGCGCTTGGCCCCGATCATCAGTTGCTCGCGGTGTCCCATGGCGGGCACTGTACACGAGTTTGAACATCCGTACTGAACACCCGTACTGGACAAACGTTCAACCCGTCGCGTGGCGGGACAGCACCTGCGGGCCGGAGGCCGCCGGCACCCGTCTGTGCTGGTCAGAGCCTGAAGCCACCGCTAGCGTCGACCACCTGCCCGGTGATCCACTGCCCCCGCTCCGAGACGAGGAAGCTGATGACCTCGGCAATCTCCTCCGGCGCCCCAGGGCGGCCGAGTGCGGTGTGCTCTGCGGCGAACGCCAGACCTCCGCGCCCCTCGCGCAGCCACTCGGCGTTGATGTCCGTGTCCGTGAGTCCCGGCGCCACCGAGTTGACCGTGATGCGGCGCGAACCGAGCTGCTGGGCCAGGACTCTCGTCATGACGTCGAGCGCACCTTTACTCATCGCGTACGCGACGCCCTCCGGGACCGAGAGTCTGGCCATGACCGATGAGACGTTGACGATCGTGCCGCCGTCTCTCATCCTTCCCAGGGATTCCTGTGCGACGAAGAATGGCCCCCTGGTGTTCACGTCGAATATTGAGTCAAATTCGGACGGGTCGGTGTCTTCGATCCGAAGAGTTCCCGAGATCCCGGCATTGTTCACCAGGACATCAAGATAGGGGGTCCCCGGCGGAAAATGTTGATCCATCTCACGGAAGAGCTGGGCGACCTCTGCACTGTCGCCCACGTCGGCGCGTACCGGGATCGCGCTTCCCTCGATCTCGTCCACGATGTACTGAACGGTGCGGTAGGCGGTGTCGTCGCGGCTTCGGTAGTTGACGAAAACCATGCACCCGTCTCTCGCCAATGCACAGGCCGCCGCGCGCCCGATCCCCCGGCCGGCCCCGGTGACTAAAGCAACTCTCTCGGTCATCGCACCGACCTCGCTTCGAACGCAAAACTTTCGATCGACCGGACTACGTCACCTTGATAATGCATGAGATAGAAATGACCGCCAGAAAAGGAAAGTTCCCGGAAGTAGGCAGTGGTGTGCCCCTTCCAAGCTTCGGCCTCGGCCCTCGTCACCTGCGGGTCGTCGTCGCCAGTGAGGCACAGGATGGGGACACCGAGGGTCGAGGCAGGGTCCGGGCGATACCGCTCGATTGCACGGTAATCATTGCGGATTACGGGCATCACCATGCGCACGATGTCGGGCTCACTCAAGAGGCGCTGACTGGTCCCGTCGAGGCGCGCTAGCTCCGCAAGCACTTCTTCGTCAGTGCCGCGGTGCACAACCTCCTCCCGGGTCATGGACGGCGCTCGCCGACCGGAGACGACCAGCCCGCAGGGTGGACGCTCCTGGCTCTCCAGCCGGCGAGCGACCTCGTAGGCCACCGCCGCTCCCATGCTGTGCCCGAAGAGGAGAAGCGGGGTTCCCAGCAGTGGCTCCAGTTCGCAAATCACCTGGTCGGCGAGGGATTCGATGGTGGTGACGAACGGCTCGCGCAGGCGCTCCTGACGCCCCGGGTACTGGACAGCGGAGACATCGAGGTTTTCCGTGAAGTGCGCAGCCAATGGCCTGAAGTACGTCGCCGCACCCCCTGCGTGAGGAAAGAACAACACGTGCCCCGCTGGGGCGGGGACGCGACGAAGATCGCGCACCCAAGAGTTTTCCCAGTTCATTGGCGCTCCCAAGCCCTATCGACCAACGTGACATCCTCTGACAACCGCCTGCCCCACGACCGTATGAGCCATACGGAACAAACCGAAAGGATCGGAAACAAGACAGATGTCGAGTGTCCACTTTGAGGGCCTCGAATATGATTCACTTCGGGGACATCTGTCCGCTTTGGGGCACCTGCAATCAGGATTTAAACATGACTTAGGTCATCTCTGAGCGCATCCGAACGACAGCGGAGAGCCATCATCGGATGGCTCAAGACCGCCTAGTCATCCCTTCCTGGGCTCAGGTATTCGCGCGCAATATAATCGCCATGCATTCCATCGATCAAGGGTTGCATGAATTGATAGTGCAACCTACACTCACCAATCACAAACCATTTCCGGCACACGGAAAGGGTATCGGATTGCACGGGTGGACAGCGGATCTAATTCAATGCACTTAACCCTTTAGTTGCCCCGTAATTACATTTACCTGTGAGACGCAGCATCCCTTCCTAAGACGACCTGAAAATGTGCGCTAGTTCCCGCTGCGGGAACAGTAGGGAGTAACGTGTCAGCCCTGGGTAATAACGCCTCAATGCGATCTCTGGTTGAAGAAGTAGCCGTTGTCGGAATCTCGTGCAGATTCCCCGGATCTGACACTCCTGAAGATCTGTGGAAGTTACTGAAACGCGCGAATTCCGCCGTCTCATATATACCGGACGGCCGTTGGGACAACAACTTCTTGCGCGGGTTACGGGAATCCGAGTCTCAGATTATCCAGCGAGGCGGATTCCTTGCTGACGTCGCCGGATTCGATGCCGAGTTCTTCAATGTTTCTCCCCGCGAAGCGGCGATGATGGACCCCCAGCAGCGGCTCCTCCTTGAGCTCAGCTGGGAAGCAATCGAGGACGCAGGCATACGCGCACAGCAGCTTTCCGAAGCTCGGGCCGGAGTATTTGTCGGAGTTGGCGGGGACGACTACAGCACGCTGGTACGTGAGCAGGGTCCGGACGGCGTGTCTCCGCACACGTTCACCGGTTCGTTGCGCAGCATCATCGCCAACCGCGTTTCCTACTTCCTGCGGGCCACGGGCCCCAGCCTCGTCGTGGACGCCGGCCAGGCCTCATCCCTCGTCGCGCTGCACCTCGCTGCGGACAGCCTGCGCAAGGGCGATTCCGACGTCGCAATCGCGGGCGGAGTCACGCTCCGCCTCACGCCCCACCACTCCCTGGCTGCCCACCGTTTCGGAGCTCTCTCTCCAGACGGGCAGTGTCACGTCTTCGACGCCCGGGCCAACGGATTTGCTCAGGGCGAGGGAGGCGGGGCTGTCGTTCTCAAGCGACTGCAGGATGCCCTCGCAGACGGGGACGCCGTCTACTGCGTCATCCGCGGCAGTGCAGTGAACAATGACAGCGGCGGCTCGCAGCTGGCGGAACCGAGCGCCCGCGCGCAGGCCGCTGTCATCCGTGAGGCCCACCGTCTAGCCGGCAGCAACCCCCGCGATGTCGCCTATGTGGAGCTGCACGGAACCGGGACGAAGGCCGGAGACCCGGTGGAAGCCGCCGCCCTCGCCGAAGCCATCGGTTCGCTGCGCCAGGCCGGCAGCCCGCTGCGCGTCGGTTCCATTAAGTCGAACATCGGCCACTTAGAGGCCGCAGCGGGCATCGCCGGCTTCATCAAGACTGCTCTGTGCATCCGTTCGGGCACCCTGGTGCCGACCGCGGGCTTCCGGACGCCCAACCCGTATATCCCACTAGACGAACTGAATCTGCATGTGCAGACATCGGTCGAAGAAGTCGAACTCGACGAGCCGACTCTGCTCGGCGTGAGCTCCTTTGGGGTCGGCGGGACCAACTGTCACATGGTCCTCTCTGCCGCGCCTGCGGCAGCGGGGGCATCCGGTCACGCGGGATCCACCCGACCGGCTTCACTCAGTTCCTCCCCGCCGGTCCCCCTTGCGGGAACGCAGGACGTTCCGGTACCTCTTTTGCTGTCTGCAACCAGCGCTACGGCGTTGCAGGGACAGGCCGCGCGACTGTCCGAGTGGCTACGGACGGATGCCGGGTCGGCCAACGCCGTCGATCTTGGTTGGGCGTTGCTGACGACCAGATCCGTCTGGAATCACCGTGCCGTCGTCATGGGCGCAGTGGGAGACGATATCGCGGCCGCCGCGCAGGGGCTGGAGGCGCTCGCGGTCGGCGAGCCGTCGGAGCTGGTCCGTACCGGGCGCGCGGTGCCCCCGGTGAAGCCGGTGTTTGTATTTCCGGGGCAGGGGTCGCAGTGGCTGGGCATGGCCACCGACCTCATCGACGCGTCTCCCGCCTTCGCCGCGGCCCTGCAGGAATGCGCCGACGCGCTGGCCCCGCACATCGACTGGGACCTCCGCCACGCCCTGCGCGGCGGAACCGACGCCCCCGACCTCGAACGCGTCGACATCGTCCAGCCCGCCCTGTGGGCCGTCATGATCTCCCTCACCCGCA